>NZ_JBEZUS010000007.1:0-327785 GCF_040636475.1 Streptomyces sp. NPDC037389 | reverse complement strand
CTCGCTCCCCCCTTAACCCCGCCGGGGTTTGGGCGGGGGCCCGGGCCCGCCTCTCCCCCCCCCCCCCCCCCCTTCTCATACCGTCAGTGGCCCGCGTGCTGCTGCTGGCCGCCCTGCGGGGTGGCCGAGGCGCCCGCGCCCGGCTTGGTGCCCGCCTGGTGGCCGGCGCCCTGCGGCTGGCCCGCAGGCGCGCCGGCCGGGGCCGAGGAGGCGCCCGCGGGGGCGCTCGGCTGGCCGGCGGGGGACTGGGTCGGGCCCCAGTCCTTGTAGAAGCTCTTCGCCGGGACGACGAACGCGGCGATCTTCACTTCACCCGTGGAGCTGAAGTCGAAGGACAGCCGTTGGGTCGCGCCGTCCTTCAGGCCCTCGCGGCCCTTCGGCAGCACCGCGGAGGGGTTGTCCTTGCCGCCCAGGACGATCGAGCCGCCCGCCGGCACGACGACCGGGCCGGAGCCCTTCGCCGGGGCCAGCGTCACGGGCGAGTCCACGCCCGTGAGCTTGATCGAGCGCAGCTCCTGGTCCTTGCGGCCGTTGTTGAAGACCTTGCCCGTGACGACCGCCGGGCCACCGGCCTTGAGGTCCTCCTGGGTGATCACATTGACGTTCTGGAGCCGGATGTCGCCGACCGAAGTGGCGGCGTTGTCCGGCTTGACCTCCAGCGTCTGCGCCTTGTTCCCCGCGGCGCAGGCGGAGAGCGAGGCGATCGAGACCACGAGGGCGGAAGCGGCGAGAGCGCCGCGTCGAAGGCTGCTGCTCACGGCGGCGGCATCTCCTTGGACGAGGGTTCACGTACGAGGTACGCACGGGATAAGGGTCTTGTCAGCGGGCTTAGGTTACCGAGCCGTCGTACGGCGTCCGCACCCGACCCGCCCCCATGGTCAACTCGGCGCCGCGACGGCCCCACGGCCGAATATCGACGACGGCCGGAACTTCGGCCGCCGCGGAACGTCCGGCCGGGTGACGCGAGGAAATATCGGCAATGAATGCGAGAGGTCCCGGGAAGGCCCTTCCGGAATTGATCAAGCCGAACTTGATCAATTCCGGAAGGGAAGTACGGAAGGGATGCGCGCCCCGAACGGAGTACCGGAAGTCGGCCGACCGGAGCCCGGCAAATCGGGACGTTCGGCCGCTCGCGGGGCCTGTCCGACAGGCGTAACGTGTGCGTTTCGCCTGACCCGGACAACCGCTCCGACCTGCGAATACCTGCTTCCGGAAGGGCTCCGCAGCACGTTCCGGTTGCTGTTGTCAAGCCCTGAGATATGCCCTGACCTGCGGAAACGCCATTCAGAACGGACAGTTCCCGTGTTAGACTGGATAGCCACGGAAGGGGTACCTGTCACATGACGTTCAAGGTTGGCGACACCGTGGTCTATCCCCATCACGGGGCCGCGCTGATCGAGGCCATCGAAACTCGCCAGATCAAAGGCGTGGACAAGACCTACTTGGTGCTGAAGGTCGCCCAGGGTGACCTGACGGTTCGGGTGCCGGCGGACAATGCCGAGTTCGTCGGCGTTCGCGATGTGGTCGGCCAGGACGGGCTTGACCGGGTCTTCGAGGTGCTCCGCGCACCGTACGCCGAGGAGCCGACGAACTGGTCCCGTCGCTACAAGGCAAATCTCGAGAAGCTCGCGTCCGGCGACGTGATCAAGGTTGCCGAGGTCGTCCGCGACCTGTGGCGGCGTGAGCGTGAGCGCGGTCTTTCCGCAGGTGAGAAGCGCATGCTCGCCAAGGCGCGGCAGATCCTGGTGAGCGAGCTCGCCCTCGCGGAGAGCACCAACGAGGACAAGGCCGAGGCCCTGCTCGACGAGGTTCTCGCGTCCTGACGTAACAGCACAGGTGCCGGCGGCTGTGCCCCGCAACTGGCTTCATAGAAGTGCCGCGGTGCCCGCGTGATGACTCAAGAGTCATCCGGCGGGCGCTGCGGCGTCTTCGGCTCTACAGCTTTTGGCTCTACAGCTTTTGTGCCTACGCATCGCGTGCTTGGCGTGCCGGGCCCGGGCAGCCGGCCCGACCAGTCGTCACGGAAGGGGCTGGTCGGGGCATCGTGCCCGGCACTCCCCCAGCTCTTCGGGCCCAAGCTCTTGGAGCAGGGGGTACCCCAGGCCATACCCAATTCGGCGAAGGAAACAAACCTGAACGCCAACCCAATGTCTGATCGAGGCAGCTCTCAGACGTTTTCGCGTACCGCCGCCGTCATTCCCGCCGCCGGCCGCGGCGTCCGGCTCGGACCGGGTGCCCCCAAGGCCCTGCGGGCCCTGAGCGGTACCCCCATGCTGGTCCACGCGGTACGGGCCATGGCGGCCTCCCGCGCGGTCTCGCTCGTCGTCGTGGTCGCCCCGCCGGACGGCGCCGCCGAGGTCCGCAACCTCCTCGACGCCCATCCGCTGGCCGACCGCGACAGCACCCGCACCGACGTCGTGGTCGTCCCCGGCGGCGCGACCCGCCAGGAGTCCGTCCGGCTGGGTCTCGCGGCCCTGCCCGCCGACGTCACCGCCGTCCTCGTCCACGACGCCGCCCGCCCGCTGGTGCCCGTCGACACCGTCGACGCCGTCGCCGCCGCCGTCCGCGAGGGCGCGCCCGCCGTCGTGCCGGCGCTGCCGCTCGCGGACACCGTCAAGCAGGTCGAGCCGAGCGTCGGCGAGCGCGCCGGCGAGCCGGAGCCCGTGGTGGGCACGCCCGAGCGGGCGCTGCTGCGGGCCGTGCAGACGCCGCAGGGCTTCGACCGGGCGGTACTCGTCGAGGCCCACGAGAAGGTCGCCGTGGAGGGCGAGGGCGCCACGGACGACGCCGGCCTGGTCGAGCGGCTCGGCGTCCAGGTCGTGGTCGTGCCCGGCCACGAGGAGGCGTTCAAGGTGACCCGCCCGCTGGACCTCGTCCTGGCCGAGGCCGTACTCGCCCGTAGGAGGGCCAACGATGGCTTCTGACCGCCCCGTGCTGCCCCTGGTGGGCATCGGCACCGATGTGCACGCCTTCGAGGAGGGCCGCGAGCTGTGGTGCGCGGGCCTGCTGTGGGAGGGCGCGAGCCACGGCCTCGCGGGTCACTCCGACGGCGACGTCGCCGCCCACGCCGCCTGCGACGCGCTGTTCTCCGCGGCCGGGCTCGGCGACCTCGGCGCCCACTTCGGCACGGACCGGCCCGAGTGGTCGGGCGCGTCCGGCGTCACGCTCCTGACGGAGGCGGCGCGGATCGTGCGCGCGGCCGGGTTCGAGATCGGCAATGTCGCCATTCAGGTGATCGGGGTACGGCCGAAGATCGGGAAGCGGCGGGAAGAGGCGCAGAAGGCGCTTTCCGCCGCCGTGGGGGCCCCTGTGGCGGTGTCGGGCACGACGACGGACGGTCTCGGCCTGACGGGCCGGGCGGAGGGCCTGGCGGCCATGGCGACGGCGCTGGTGTATCGCGTCTGACGCGCGGAGCCCCCGGTTTCGGGAAGTGGGGCACCTCCCAGCGTTAGCTGGGGGAAGGGTCAGGGGAAAGATCCACGGACCCGCACCCGCCCCACCAGGAAAGGCCCCCCATGCCGCTCTCCGCCGACCTCAAGAAGTACATCGACGACAACCCCGTCTTCGCCACCATCGCCACCGTCCAGCCCGACGGCAGCCCCCAGCTCTCCGTCACCTGGATCAAGCGCGACGGCGACGACCTGCTGTTCTCCACGACGGTCGGCCGCCGCAAGGAGCGCAACCTCCGCCGCGAGCCCCGCGTCACCGTCATGGTCAACCCGCCCAACGCGCCGTACACCTACGCCGAGGTGCGCGGCACCGCCAGCATCACCACCGAGGGCGGTCCCGAGCTGATCGACGAGCTGTCGCGGAAGTACACCGGCAAGGACTACGCCGACTTCAACCCGGCCGCCAAGGACGACGCCCAGCGCGTCGTGGTCCGCATCACGCCGCGCAAGGTCGTCGGCTCCCTCTAGGCGTCCGCCTCTCAGCCGCCCTCCGACCGCACGGCGCCCACCCGGTCGGAGCGCCGCGGCTCGTTCAGCAGCGGCAGTCCGTCGAGCGCGGGTGCCGCCCCGCTGTGGCGGATGTCCTCCATGCCCCTGCGCAGCGCCGAGCGCAGCCGCCGGCCGAGCGGGCGCTCGACGTAGCGGTGCATGAGCCAGGCGGCGCCCAGCATCACCGTGATCAGCCCGGTGACGAGCGGCAGCGGGGGGACGGTCTCGCGCAGCGCGTAGATGATCGTCATCCCGATGTACTGGTGCAGCAGGTACATCGGGTAGGTGAGCGCGCCCGCCGTGGTCAGCCAGCGCCACCGCACCCGGTCGAAGGTGCCCAGCGCCACCAGCGCCATCACCGCGAAGATCGCGAAGACCATGGCCTGCGCGGGGAAGAGCGCCGTCGCGTGGTTGGCGTTGTCGTGCACCCGCTTGGCCACCTGGTGGTTGGCGAGCAGGTACGAGATGGCGACGATGCCCCAGAGCAGGGCCGTGGGCCGGTAGCGGTGCATGAGGTAGTAGGCGATGCCCGCGACGAAGTACGGCGCCGCGAAGGGCGTCGTCCACAGCGTGAGGAGCCTGCTGTCGGCGGTCGGGGCGATGGCGGCGGCCAGGGTCCAGACGCCGCAGAAGATCACACAGCGGCGGTAGGTGACGCCCCTGGCCACGACGAGGGCGAAGAGGACGTAGAACTTCAGCTCCACGAAGAGCGTCCAGTAGACGCCGTCCACGTCCCAGACGCCGAGTCCCTGCTGGAGCATGGTCAGGTTGGTGAACACGGTCTCCGGGCCCGCCACCGAGCGGACCTCCGGCCACAGCATGACCACGCCACCGGTCAGCAGGATCGCCACCCAGTAGGCGGGGTAGATCCGCCCGGCCCGGGACACCACGAAGTCGCCCAGCGACCTGCCCCAGGCGCTCATGCAGATGACGAAGCCGCTGATGAGGAAAAAGATCTCCACGCCCAGCCAGCCGTAGCGCGTTATCGGCTCGATGCCCGGGAACAGCAGGCGCGGGTCGCGGTTCCAGCCGCCGTTCAGACTCGTGTAGTGGTACAGCACGACCATGAGGGCCGCGAGCAGACGGAGTCCGTCCAGGATGCAGAGCCTGGGACCAGGCCCACCCGGTCGGACGCCATCGTTTTCGCCGCCGCTGGCGAAACGCATGTCGTCCTCTCCCGTTGGCTGTCGGCCCGCTGCGCTTACGGGCCACCCTGCATGCTGGCACACCGAACGTGCCCGACGGGTGACCGAATGTCACGGCCGGGCCGTCGGCCTCCCGGTTTCCGCCCGATGCCCATGGCGGGTCCCCCGAAAGGAGCAACGGCGGCCCCCCGGATGACCGGGGGGCCGCCGTCGGGGCGGGGCGGGCGGGCTCGCGGGAGCCGCCGGGTGGCGTCAGGTGCGCTCGCGCGGTGCGCGCATGTCCGCCAGCGCCTTGGTCATGCCGCGTTTGAGCAAACGGGCGACGGGGCGCTCCACGTAGCGGTGCAGCAGCCAGGAGGCCGCCAGCATCAGCGCGACGAGGGCGGGGACCAGGACGTAGCGCGAGACGTCGTTCTCGAACTCCTTGATGACCGTCCAGCCGATGCGCTCGTGCAGCAGGTAGAGCGGGTACGTCAGCGCGCCCGCCGTCGGCAGCCAGCGCCAGTTGATCCGGCTCGTCCTACCGAGCGCCACTGCCGCGATCGCCAGGTAGAAGAGGGCGAGCAGCATCACCAAGGGCCACAGCGGGAGCTTGTGCCCCACGTACTTCTGCACGTTGTGGTGCGTATTGAACGCGAAGTGCTGACCGGCCACGAAGGTCGCGGCGACGATGCCCCACAGCAGCAGATTCGGGCCGTAGCGGTACATCAGGTAGAACGCCATGCCGGCGATGAAGAACCAGCAGTCGTTCGGCATCAGCACCGCGTCCAGCGCGTCGACGTCGAGGCCCGCGGCGACGGAGGCGGCCATGGCCCAGACCACGCAGAACCCGACGACGTTCCGGTAGGTCAGCCCTCTCCAGGCGATGAGCAGCGCGAAGAGCAGGTAGAAGCGGATCTCCGCCCACAGCGTCCAGTAGACCCCGTCCGCGGGGGCGACCTTCATCGGCTCGTGGAACATCGTGAGGTTGACCGCGACATCGCTCAGCGAGGGTCCGGGGCCGTTCACGGGCCAGATGGAGACGACGAGCGTCGCGGCGAGCACGGCGAACCAGTAGGCGGGGTAGAGGCGGGTGACGCGCGAGGTCGCGAAATCACCGATGCTTCTGCCCCAGGCGCTCATACAGATGACGAAGCCGCTGATGAGGAAGAAGAGCTGGACGCCCAGCCACCCGTAGGACGCCGGCACGTACGCCACCGGGAAGCGCTCGGTGGCAGGTTTGGACCACGCGGCGCTGTTGAAGGCGATGTAGTGATAGAGCACGACCATGAGGGCTGCGAGCAGACGCAGACCATCCAGCGCGGCGAGTCTCCCCTTGGGCGCTATTCGCGGGAGTGGTGAGGCAGGACGTTCTTTCTGCCGCTGCTGCACCGTCACGGAGGACGTCAACGTCCCTCCTGAGTCCTGTGTCCGGATTTCGCTGGTTTTATCGGGGGCCTGGCCGGGAAGGCACGACCGCCGGGGAAGCTACCATGCGGCCCCCTATCATGTGCAGATAGTAAGGAGAGGTCAAAGACCCGCCACGGGTTCCACGGAAGCTGTCGCTCCGCCGCAGTAGGGCTCCGCGCTCGTACCCGTTATCGAGTCAGCCCGTGCCGCCAGGGGCGATGCACCCCCTCAGGGCCACTACCCTGGTGCCGTGACCATTCGCCTGTACGACACCAGCGCCCGGCAGATCCGTGACTTCTCCCCGCTGATCCCGGGCTGCGTCTCGATCTACCTGTGCGGGGCGACCGTACAGGCAGCGCCGCACATCGGGCACATCCGTTCCGGTCTGAACTTCGACATCATGCGCCGCTGGTTCGCCTACCGCGGCTACGACGTGACGTTCGTGCGCAACGTCACGGACATCGACGACAAGATCATCGCGAAGGCAGCCGACCAGGGCCGCCCCTGGTGGGCGATCGGCTACGAGAACGAGCGCGCGTTCAACGACGGCTACGCCGCCCTGGGCTGCCTGCCGCCCACCGTCGAGCCCCGTGCCACCGGCCACATCACCGAGATGGTCGAGATGATGCGCGGCCTGATCGAGCGCGGCCACGCCTACGCCGCCGAGGGCAACGTCTACTTCGACGTGCGCTCCTTCCCCGGCTACCTCCAGCTCTCCAACCAGGAGCTGGACAATCTCCTCCAGCCCTCGGGCGAGGGCGAGACCGGCAAGCGGGATCCGCGCGACTTCGCCATGTGGAAGGCCGCCAAGGAAGGCGAGCCCAGCTGGGAGACCCCCTGGGGCCGCGGCCGCCCGGGCTGGCACCTGGAGTGCTCCGCCATGGCGCACAAGTACCTGGGCGAGTCCTTCGACATCCATGGCGGCGGCCTCGACCTGATCTTCCCGCACCACGAGAACGAGATCGCCCAGGCCAAGGCCTTCGGGGACGACTTCGCCGCGTACTGGGTGCACAACGCGTGGGTGACCCTGAGCGGCGAGAAGATGTCCAAGTCGCTGGGCAACTCGGTCCTGGTCTCGGAGATGGTCAAGCAGTGGCGCCCGATCGTGTTGCGTTACTACCTGGGCACCCCGCACTACCGGTCGATGATCGAGTACAGCCCGGAGGCCCTGCACGAGGCCGAGGCGGCGTTCGCCCGCATCGAGGGCTTCATGCAGCGCGTCGTGGAGCTCGCCGGACCCGTCGAGCCCGCCGCCGAGGTCCCGCTCGCCTTCGCCGAGGCCATGGACGACGACCTGGGCGTCCCGCAGGCGCTCGCGATCGTCCACACCACCGTCCGCCAGGGCAACTCCGCCCTGAGCGCCGACGACAAGGAAACGGCCGTCGCCCGGCTGGCCGAGGTCCGCGCCATGCTCGGCGTCCTGGGCCTGGACCCGCTGGACGAGCACTGGGCCGGCGCCGCCACGGGCCGTGGCGGCGATCTCCACGGTGTGGTGGACTCCCTGGTCAGGATGGTGCTGGAGCAGCGTGAGGGCGCCCGGGGCCGCAAGGACTACGCGGCCGCCGACGCCATCCGCGATCAGCTCCAGCAGTCCGGCCTCGCCATCGAGGACACCCCCTCCGGCCCCCGCTGGACCCTGTCCTGAGGGACACTTTTCGTACGCACGTCTACTGAGCCTCGCCCCATGCGGCTCTGAGCAGTAAAGAGATAGGTGACCCCCATGGCCGGCAACAGCCAGCGCAGGAACCGTCGCACGTCCAACAAGAAGGGCGCGACGGTCGGCAGCGGCGGCCAGCGGCGCCGGGGCCTGGAGGGCAAGGGCCCGACCCCGCCCGCGAGCATGCGCAAGGGACACAAGAAGAACCGCGTGGCCGCCTCCCAGGCCAGGCAGGAAGCCCGCCGCCCGGCCCCGCGCCGCGGCGGCCCCAAGGGCACCAACGAGCTCGTCGTCGGCCGTAACTCGGTCGTCGAGGCGCTGCGCGAGGGCGTGCCCGCGAACACGCTCTACGTCCAGCAGTTCGTCGACAGCGACGAGCGCGTGCGCGAGGCCATCCAGCTCGCCACGGGGAAGGGCCTCAACCTCATGGAGGCCCCGCGTCCGGAGCTGGACCGCATGACCAACGGCCTGAACCACCAGGGCCTGGTCCTGTCGGTGCCCCCGTACGACTACGCGCACCCCGAGGACCTGACCGCGGCCGCCGCCGGCAACGCCGAGGACCCGCTGATCGTCGCCCTCGACGGCATCACCGACCCGCGTAACCTCGGCGCCGTCGTCCGCTCCGTCTCCGCCTTCGGCGGCCACGGCGTGGTCGTCCCCGAGCGCCGCGCGGCCGGTATGACCGCCAGCGCCTGGAAGACCTCCGCCGGCACCGCCGCCCGGACGCCCGTCGCCCGCGCCACCAACATGACGCGGGTGCTCGAGGCGTACCAGAAGGAGGGCCTGATGGTCGTCGGCCTCGCGGCGGACGGCGAGACCGAGCTCCACGAGCTGGACGCCCTGGAGGGTCCGGTCGTGATCGTCGTCGGCAGCGAGGGCAAGGGCCTCTCCCGCCTCGTCGGCGAGACCTGCGACTTCCGTGTGCGCATCCCCATGCCGGGCGGCGCCGAGTCGCTGAACGCCGGTGTCGCGGCAGGCGTCGTGCTCTACGAGGCGTCGCGCCGCCGCGCCTGACGCGCCGGGCGGGACCAGCGGGACCAGCTGTACGACGGCGGCCGGGGAGGATCCTCCCCGGCCGCCGCGCGTTTACCCGCCGTCGCGCGTTTAACGGAAGACGTTCGGCCGAAGACGTTCTGAAGATATTGACGGGTCCTGGACACATCCAACCGGTCAAGGCAGTGTCCTAACCTCCGGTCACTCGGTTAGATGAGTGTGGACACCAGAACACCCCGCACACCTACGGGGGGAAGCTCTTCCGGGTACGACGACCAGCCCGCGCTGAGTACGGTGAAGGTCCCGTCCGACCCCGCGCAGGTCATCGTCAACCATCTGAGCTTCCGGGTGCAGCTCGCCCGGCCCCCACGCGCAGCCCGGCAGTTCGCCGGGGCAGCGGACACGGCACGGATCCCCGCCGCCAAGAGCGCCGGGGCCAAGCGCCGCGCACCCGTGGTGTGGAGCGGGCGGACCGGGCCGGGAGACTCCGCCTCCACCCAGCTCCTCCAGGCCGTCCGCGACTCCGGCGGCCTCACCGCCCCGCTGCCCACGGTCGGCGGCGGGGACGCGGGCGTCACCCAGGTGCTGCCGCGCATCAGCGTCGACGACGCCCCGGCCACCGTGATCGGCCCGCGCGGGCCCGCCGAGGAGCACGGCGGACCGCCGACCCGGCTCCTGCGCGGCATGCGCCCCACCCACAGCGCCTACGACGAGGACGCCGGCCACCCCGACGATCTCGACGACTTCGCCGACGAGCAGGACGCCGACGAGGACGAGCTCCGGCGCGGCCGCCAGGGCGACCCCGTCCGGCACGCCTACTACCCCGGGCGCCGGATGAACCTCGGCGTCGTCCTCCTGCCCCTGCGCGTCTTCCTCGGCCTCATCTCCGTCTACGGCGGGATGAACAAGCTCTGCGACCCCGTCTACTTCGACGGCGGCAAGCGCGGCTCCCTGGTCGAATGGCTCCACCAGCTCCACCCCTGGGCCGCCGCCGAGCCCCTGCGCGAGCTGGCCCTCGCCCACCCCGTCGGCGCCGGCCTGAGCGTCGCCTTCGCACAGGTCGTCATCGGCGTCCTCACCATCTTCGGCCTCTGGCAGCGGATCGCCGCCGCCGTCGGCGTGCTGCTCTCCGTGATCCTCCTCGTCACGGTCAGCTGGCGGAACACCCCGGTCTACGGCGCGCCCGACATCATCTACCTGGCCGCCTGGAGCCCCCTGGTGATCGCCGGGGCGCCCTTCTACTCCGTCGACGGCCGGCTCGCCGGCGAGGCCTGGCGGCGGCTCGGGCCGCGCGCCGAGCTCTGGGCGCTGCGGCGGCGCGTGCTGCGCCGGGGCGCGGTCATGGCCACGGTACTCATCGGGATCTCGCTGCTCACCGGCTCGATGCTGGGCGGGGCCGTCCGCTCCTCCCGGGTCGCCGAGGCGCCCGGCACCCCGCCCCCGCCGTCCAACAGCCTCCAGGGTTCGCCGCTGCCGCAGCGGCCCTCCTCGTCCTCGCCGCGCGGCTCGCACGGCCCGGCGACGTCGGGCACGCCGAAGCCCAGCGCGTCCAACCGGAAGACGCCCACCCCCGGGGCCACGCCGTCCGCGCCGGCCGGCACGGTCCGTACGCCCACGGCGTCCGCGGGCGGCGCCGGGCAGTCCAGCGGGAGCGCGGGCAGTGTCCGCCCGGCGCCGCAGTCCCCGCACCAGGCGCCGGCTCCGGCGGCCCCGCAGCACAGCTCCTCGGGGGCGACGACGGGGAGCTCCACCGGTGGATCCACGGGTGGGTCCGGCGGCGGTTCGGGCGGCTCCAGCGGCGGAGGGGCCCTTGGGGGGCTTCTCGGCTAGTCGCCGCCGTACGCGAACGGTCCCGCGCCCTGTTCGGGGTGCGGGACCGTTCCGCGTGTTGTAGGGGGCGCGGGGAACTGCGCGACCAGCCACGGACGGCCCGCAGTCCGCACCATCGCGCGTCCAAGCGGAGCGTTTAGCGCGCCAGCTCCTTCGCCGCCTCCGCGAGGTCCTTCGCCGTGTCGATCGCCCGCCAGTACGCGCCCTGCGGCAGCGGGAAGCCCGCGAGTCGGCGCTCGCGCGCCAGGCGGGGGAAGGTGGTGCGCTCGTGGTCGCCGCGCTCGGGCAGCAGGGCCGTGAAGGCGGGGGAGAAGACATAGACGCCGGCGTTGATCAGATAGGGCGAGGGCGGTGCCTCGACGAAGTCCAGGACGTGCCCGAACTCGTCGGTCTTCACCGCGCCCCAGGGAATGCGTGGCCGGGCCAGCGCGAGCGTCGCCGTGGCGTCCCGCTCATGGTGGAAGGCGGCCATCTCGCGCAGCGAGAACCGGGTCCAGATGTCGCCGTTGGTGGCGTACCAGGGCTCGTCGGGGCGGGGCAGGGAGGAGGCCGCGTGCCGCAGGCCGCCGCCCCGGCCGAGGGGTTCGGGCTCGACGACCGTCGTCACCCGCAGCGGGAGTTCGGCCGTGGCGAGCCAGTCCTCAAGAACACGCGCCAAATGGCCGCACGAGACCACGGCGTCGGTGACGCCCTCGGCGGCCAGCCAGGCGAGTTGATGGCCGATGATCGGGATTCCCGTGCCGGGGATCTCGACCATCGGCTTGGGACGGTCGTCGGTGTACGGACGGAGCCGCGAACCCTGGCCTCCGGCCAGGATCACGGCTTGGGTCGGGAACGGGCTGTGCTGCGTGCCGGTCATGCTCCGCACGATATGCGGTGCCGCGCGTGGAGGTGCGGCCGGCGGTGGGAGCGGTCAGTGGCTCTGGACGCCGGCGGCGAAGGCCGTGTCGCAGACGGGGCGGGAGAAGGACTGGGCCTTGCGCTCCCCGTACTTCTTGCGCGCGGCCTCGCCCAGTGCCCGGGCGATCGCCATGCAGTGCTGGGCCAGCGAGGGACGGCCGTCGGCCGCCTCCTGAAGGTGCGTGAGGGCGACGCCGGGGTTCTTCTCCTGGAGCTCCAGGAGGAGCTTGTCGCGGAGCACCTCGTGCGGCGCGCGGGCCTTGGCGACGGTCGAGGCGGTGTCGGAGGACGCGGTGAGGACCTGCGACTCGGCGGTCGGCGCCGCCCAGGGAACGCGGGTCACCGCGAGAGTCCCCGAGAGCACGAGAACGACCGGGAGGACGAGAGCGAGGGTTCTGCCGATGCGGCGGGCGGCCTGGTTCATGCCGCAGATGGTAGCGAGGCGTAATGACACCGCTCCATTTAGTCACCCGGTCGGGGGATGTCGATGGTTATCAGAATGACGGTTGAGTTGACGTACGGGGCTCGAAATGGGCGGTGTGCCGGGGTATTTGCCGCCGAAGCGCACCCCGCGTCCCGGGCCCTCGGGACCCGGACGCGGGGTGCGCGTCGTCGGTTACGCTCAGTCGCCGATGCGCTCGCCGGAGGACGTGGAGAACACGTGCAGTTCACCGGGGCGCGGGACGACGTGGAGCACGGAGCCCTTCTCGGGCACGCGGCGGCCGTGGACGCGGACCACGATGTCCTTCTGCTCGCCGCCGACCTCGGCGGTGCCGTAGACATAGCCGTCGGCGCCGAGCTCCTCGACGACGTTGACGGTCACGGCGACGCCGCCGGGCTCGTCGCCCTTGCCGTCGGGCCGCTCGACGACGTCGAAGTGCTCGGGGCGGACGCCCACGGTGACGGTGCGGTCGCCCTTGTCGGCGGCGGTGGTCAGCGCCTCGCGGGGCACGGGCACGACGTCGGAGCCGAACTTCACGCCGCCGTCGGTGATCGGCACCTCGACGAGGTTCATGGCGGGGGAGCCGATGAAGCCCGCCACGAAGAGGTTGGCCGGCCGGTCGTACATGTTGCGCGGGGAGTCGATCTGCTGGAGCAGGCCGTCCTTGAGCACCGCGACCCGGTCGCCCATGGTCATGGCCTCGACCTGGTCGTGGGTGACGTAGACGGTGGTGATGCCGAGGCGGCGCTGGAGGCTCGCGATCTGGGTGCGGGTCTGGACGCGCAGCTTGGCATCGAGGTTGGACAGCGGCTCGTCCATGAGGAAGACCTGCGGCTCGCGGACGATGGCGCGGCCCATGGCCACGCGCTGGCGCTGGCCGCCGGAGAGGGCCTTGGGCTTGCGGCCCAGATACTCGGTGAGGTCCAGGATGCGCGCGGCGTCCTCGACCTTCTGGCGGATCTCCGCCTTCGGCACGCCCGCGATCTTCAGGGCGAAGCCCATGTTGTCGGCCACGGTCATGTGCGGGTAGAGCGCGTAGTTCTGGAACACCATGGCGATGTCCCGGTCCTTGGGCGGCAGATGGGTGACGTCCCGGTCGCCGATGCGGATCGCGCCGCCGTTGACGTCCTCGAGCCCCGCCAGCATCCGCAGGGAGGTGGACTTGCCGCAGCCGGAGGGGCCGACGAGGACCAGGAACTCCCCGTCCTCGATGGCGATGTCGAGCTGGTCGACGGCGGGCTTGTCGGATCCCGGGTAGATCCGGGTGGCTTTGTCGTAAGTGACCGTGGCCATGGTGTGTGATCCCTTCACCGGCAGGAACGTGCCGGACGATCCGAGTAGAGGGAGTGGTCCAGTCCAATCGGGCTGGGTTTCCCGTGACGCTACCGGGGCCGGGGGCCGTTGTCAGCAGATGGCGGGCCACGAAGTCGTTGTGGGTAGACTGCGTCTCGCATGCCGCCTTAGCTCAGCTGGTAGAGCACCGCTCTTGTAAAGCGAAGGTCGTCGGTTCGAGTCCGACAGGCGGCTCGGTGCAGAGACGCGGAACCGCAGGCCCTCCGAGGAGGGCCTGCGGTTCTGTGCGTTGTGGGCCGGTGTCCCGTTGCCCTGTCGTCCCGGTGTTCAGCTCCGGTGGATCACCCGGTCGTCGACGGCCGGGGCACCGGCCGGCGTCTCCTGGGGCGAGTCCTGGTGCCCCGGCCACCAGGCCTTGTGGCCGAGCAGCGAGGTGACGGTGGGCACCAGGAGCATCGCCATCACGAAGGCGGTGAGCAGGATGCCGAAGCCGACGGCGAAGCCCATCTGCTGGAGCATGGAGTTGTCGGCGAGGACCAGCACGCCGAAGGTGCCGGCGAGGATGATCGCGGCGGAGGCGACGGTCGGGGTGGACTGGGCCACGGCCGTGCGGATGGCCTCCTTGGGCGGGACGCCGCGGCGGACCTCCTCGCGGAGGCGGGCGACCATGAGGATGTTGTAGTCGGTGCCGATCGCCACGACGAAGAGATAGACGATCACCGGCAGCATGAAGAGCAGGCCCTGCTCGCCCTTGATGTCCTGGAAGAGCCAGACGGTGGAGCCGAGGGTGGCGCCGAAGCCGAGGGCCACGGCGATCATCATGTACCAGGGCGCGACCAGGCTGCGGAGCAGCAGACCGAGGATGATCATGATGGCCAGTCCGGCGGCGGGGAAGACGACCCGGTAGTCGTGGCCCACGGCGTCCTCGATGTCGGCGAGGACGCCGGAGGTGCCGCCGACGAGGGCCTCGGTGCCGGCGGGCGCGGCCGTGTGGGCCGCGTCGCGCAGCTTGCCGCCCGCGAGGTCGATGGCCTCGTCGGAGGTGGGCGCGTACTTGAGGACCACGCTGTACTGGGCGACGGTGCCGTCGCCGTTGACGACGGCGGGCGTGGCCGTGCCGACACCGTCGACGGCGGTGAGCTTCCCGCGGAAGGTCTCCAGCGCCGCCCGGTCGAGGCGGGTGCCGTTGGTGGCGCTGAGGTAGACCATGGCCGGGTCGGACTGGCCGGCGGAGAAGCCCCGCTGGAGGTCCTTCATGGCCTGGACGGACTCCAGCTTCTGCGGCATCTGGCTGCTGGTGTCGAACTGGGGCTTGAAGCTGAAGGCGCCCACGGCGAGGAGGGCGAGGACGGCGGTGGACAGGACCGCGACCGTGCCGGAGCGGTGGGCGACGAGCCGGCCGACACCGTTCGCGAAGCGGTTCCTCGGCTGCTTGCGCCAGCCCTTCGACGGCCAGAACGCCGCGCGCCCGAGGAGGGAGAAGACGGCGGGTACGAGCGTGAGCGCCGCGACGAGCGTGACGGCCACGGAGATGGCCAGGGAGGGGCCCATCGCCCGCATCATGCCCAGCGTGGAGAGCAGCAGGGCGAGGAAGGCGACGATGACGGCCCCGGCGGCCGAGGCGATGGTCTCGCCGACCCGGGCCACGGCCTCGACGAGGGCTTCCTTGGGCTCCTGGCCCTGGCGCAGGTGCTCGCGGTAGCGGAAGAGCAGGAACAGGATGTAGTCGGTGCCGACGCCGAAGAGGACGACGATCAGGATCGCGGAGATGGAGCTGTCGGCCTTCAGCCCGCCCACCGAGGCGGCGGTGCCGATGAGGCCGGTGGCGACCACCGAGACGACAGCGATGATGATGACGGGCAGGATGGCGATCAGCGGGCTGCGGAAGATGACCAGCAGCAGCACGATGATCAGCAGGAACGTCGCCGACATGACCATGGCGTCGGTGTCGCTGGAGGACTCCTTCGCGTCGAGCTGGGTCGCGGCCTGGCCGGTGATGCCCATCTTCAGATGGGTGCCGCCCAGCAGCGGTTTGGCGTCCTCGCGCAGCTTCTTGACCGACTGCGGCAGTTCCTCGTCGTTGAAATTCTTGGTGGTGGCGTAGATGTTGGCCAGGGCCACCTCGCCATTGGGGGAGACGGCCTTGGGGTCGGTGACCACCTTGGCTATCTTCTCGTGGTGCTTGCCGTCGAGCCCGGTGGCGACCTTGATGACGTCGCGCTTGTCGGCGTCGTCCAGCTTGCCGCCGTCGGCGCGCTGGAACACCGCGATCGCGGCGGGCTGTTCGGTCTGCGGGAAGGCCTTCTGCTGGAGATTCCCCACCCGCACCGATTCATAGTGCGAGGGCAGGAACTCGGTCTCGTCCGTGGTGGACTTCAGACCGGGTGCGAACATCGCGAGTACCACGGCCGCGATGATCCAGCCGGCGATCGTGAGCCAGGGCCGATGGACGGCGAACCGCCCGACTCGACGGAACATGACGCTCCTTCAACTACCACTTAACAGCATGCGTGTACGTGTGTTCGTATGTGCGGTATAGGCATGAACACGCTAGGGAGTGGAGTTCCCCGTCCACAACAAAATCCCGGGGAATCAGGGGGAAATCGGCCCTGGGGTGGGGAAGTCCGCGGACCCTCTCAACCCTGAGGAGGAGAGCCGGTGGAGGCCCTCTCACCCGTGGGGTAGGGGTCACCCGGCCGAACGTCTTCGTCCGGATTACGCTGCCCCCATGAGCGATGTCGATTTCTACGCCGCGCGCATGGAGCGCGCCGTCCTGGCCGCCACCGAGGCGGGCCTGGCCGGTCTGATCATCTCCCCGGGCCCCGATCTCGGCTGGCTCTGCGGATACCGCGTCCCGGCCGTCACCGAGCGCCTCACGGCCCTGCTCCTCCTCCCCGGCCGCAAGCCCCTGCTCGTGGTGCCCCGGCTGGAGCAGCCCGACGCCCAACACTCACCGGGCGCGGGCGCGTTGACGATCACCGGTTGGGCCGACGGCGAGGACCCCTACGCCACCCTCGCCGGGCACCTCGACCCGAGCGGCCGTTACGGCGTCTCCGACGCCACCTGGGCGCTGCACCTGCTGGCCCTCCAGCGAACGGCCCCCGGAACGGGCTTCGGGGCGCTCACGGAGGTCCTCCCGATGCTGCGGGCGGTGAAGGACGCCCACGAGGTCGAGCTGCTCGCCGCCGCCGGGGCGGCCGCGGACGCCACGTACGAGACCGTGGCCGGCCTGCGCTTCGCCGGGCGCCGCGAGAGCGAGGTGGCCGCCGACCTCGCCCGGCTGCTGCGGGAACACGGCCACTCCCAGGTCGACTTCACGATCGTCGGCTCGGGCCCCAACGGGGCCAACCCCCACCACGAGGCGGGCGACCGGGTCATCGAGGACGGCGACATGGTCGTCCTGGACTTCGGCGGCCTCAAGGACGGCTACGGCTCCGACACGACCCGCACGGTGCACGTGGGCGAGCCGACGGCGGAGGAGCGCAAGGTCCACGACCTGGTGCGCGAGGCCCAGCAGGCGGCGTTCGAGGCGGTCCGCCCCGGGGTGGCCTGCCAGGACGTCGACCGCGTGGCCCGCCAGGTCATCCGCCGCGCGGGCTACGGCGAGTACTTCATCCACCGCACGGGGCACGGCATCGGCGTCACGACGCACGAGCCGCCGTACATGGTGGAGGGCGAACACCTGCCGCTGGTACCGGGGATGTGCTTCTCGATCGAGCCGGGGATCTATCTGCCGGGGCGTTTCGGGGTGCGGATCGAGGACATCGTGGTGTGCACGGAGACCGCGGGGCGGAGGCTGAACAACACGGCGCGTGAGCTCCGGGTGGTGAGCTAGCCCCGGCCGGGGGTGCGAGGGGGCGGAGCCCCCTCGGCCGTCTCACACCACCCGCATGCGGTGCGGGTCGTAGTCGTGCGCCGGCGCGCGGGCGGTCTGTCCGTGCCGTGGCGCCCGCGCGGTGACGAGCACCCATGCGACGACGGCCGCGATCAGCATGATCCCCGCCCCCCATCCCATGGCGACGGCGAAGCCGTGCACGACACCGGCCTCGACGGCCACCGACGTCGCGATCGTATTGAGCAACGCCGTCCCGATCGAACCCCCCACCTGCTGCGCGGTGTTCACCGTCGCCGAGGCGACGCCGGAGTCGCGCGGCGCCACCCCGGACGTGGCGACGTTGACGACCGGCATGAAGATCAGGCCCATGCCGAGGCCGACGAGGATCTCGGAGGGCAGGACGTGCGAGGCGTAGGCCGGCTCGGCGGTCAGGAACGTCAGCAGGAACAGCCCCGTCGCCGCCAGCAGGGCACCCGGCACCATCAGCAGCCGGGGCGGCAGCCGGGTCATCAGCCGCGCCGAGATCTGCGTCGAGGCCAGTACGATCGCGCCCGTCAGCGGCAGAAAGGCCAGCCCGGTCCGGAGCGGGGAGTATCCGAGCACGACCTGCATGTAGTAGGTCATGAACAGAAACATCCCGAACATCCCCACGACCGCCAGCGCCATCGTCATGACCGCGCCGCCCCGGTTGCGGTCACCGATGACGCGCGGCGGCAGCAGCGGGCTGCGTGCCCGCGTCTGCCACCGGGCGAAGGCCGCCAGCAGCACCACTCCGCCGCACAGCAGGCCGAGGACCAACGGGCTGGACCAGCCGTGCGGTTCGGCCTCGCTGCACGCGTACACGACGGCCACGAGCCCGCCGCAGCCCAGCAGCACCCCGGGCAGGTCGAGGCTCGGCCGGTCGGCGGGGAGCGGCCGGTGGTCACGCAGCAGCCAGGCCGCCCCGAGCAGCGCGACCAGGGCGATCGGTACGTTGACGTACAGGCACCAGCGCCAGTCCAGGTACTCCGTCAGCAGACCGCCGGTGATCAGACCGATGGCGGCGCCGCCGCCCGCGATGGCGCCGTAGATCCCGAACGCCTTGCCGCGCTCGCGCGGATCCGTGAACGTCGTCGTCAGCAGCGACAGCGCCGAGGGCGCCAGCACCGCCGCGAAGACGCCCTGAAGGGCGCGGGCCGCGTAGAGCGTGCCCTGACTGTGCGCGGCGCCGCCGAGCGCGGAGGCGACCGCGAAACCGACGAGCCCCAGGGTGAAGGTGCGTTTGCGCCCGACACGGTCGGCGATCCTGCCCCCGAGCAGCAGGAGCCCACCGAAGGCGAGGGAGTAGGCGGTGATGACCCACTGCCGGTGGGCGTCGGTCATCCCGAGCTCACGCTGGGCCGAGGGGAGGGCGATGTTCACGATGGTCGCGTCGAGGACGACCATCAGCTGCGCCAGTGCGATCACCACCAGCCCCCACCAGCGGCGGGGGTCGGAGTCGGCTTCTTCAGGGGCCTCGGAACCGGCTATGGGGGGCTCGTTCGAGCTCATGGGTACCCGCTCTCGCGTGCTTACGCGCCGTGCGCGACGTGCAGAAGCTCGCAATCCAGCCTAGGCCTGGCGGGTGACATACGCCCCTCGACGGGTAATCGTCCACCTGTTCGCCGCATTTCGGCGTATCCCGGAACAGGAGGCTCAGGGGACGAGCACGACCTTGCCGATCGTGCCGCGCGTCTCCAGCGCCCGGTGGGCGGCCGCGGCCTCGGCGAGCGGGAAGCGCTGCACGGCCGGTACGACGCGCCCCGCCGCGGCCTCCGCCAGGGACAGCTCCTCCAGCCGCCGCAGCCCGGTCTCACCCCCGCCGAACCGTTCCAGCATGGGCGGGCCGAGCACGCTCCGTGAGGTGATGCCACGCTCGGCGAGCCGGGCCGGGTCGAGGGCCTGCGGTCCGCCGCCGACCGTGCCGTGCGCGGACCAGCCGAAGACCAGGTGGAGCCCGCCGGGCGCCAGCAGATCGATCGCGGCCAGGGCGGCCGGGCCGCCGACGCCGTCGAACACGACCGTGGCGGCGCGCCCCCACAGCGCCGTACGGGCCCGCTCGGCCCACTCGGGGTCCTTGTAGTCGAGGGCGATGTCGGCGCCCAGCGCGCCGACGTGCGCGACCTTGTCCGGTCCGCCGGCCAGCCCCACGACGGTGGCGCCCGCGTTCCTGGCGTACTGCACGAGCAGCGAGCCGATGCCGCCCGCCGCGGCCGTCACGACCACGACGTCGTCCTCGCCCAGCTCGGTGAAGCCCAGGATGCCGAGCGCGGTGCGGCCCGTACCGATCATGGCGATGGCGTGGTCCTCGGCGAGCCCGTCCGGCAGCTCGTGGAGTCTGGCGGCGTCGACGACGGCCAGCTCCGCGTAGCCGCCGCCGGAGGCGGTACGGCCCAGGTGGGCGACGACGCGCCGGCCGAGCCAGCGGGGGTCGGTGCCCTCGCCGAGGGCGTCGACGGTGCCCGCGACCTCACGGCCGGGGACGGCCGGCAGCCCGGGCAGGCCGTACGGGTTGCCGGGGTCCCCGGCGCGCTGACTGGTGTCGACGAGGTGGACGCCCGCGGCCGCCACGGCCACCCGGACCTGGCCGGGGCCGGGAACGGGGTCCTCGGTGCGCTCGTGGCGCAGGTTCTCGGCGGGGCCGAAGGCGTGCAGACGGACGGCGTGCATGGCGCTCTCCTCGAAGATCGTCACGGGGACGGTCCCGAGTCTTCAACCTCAAGCAGGATTGAGGTCAAGGGGTGGCGGCGCCCAGGGCTCAGGCCCGGGCTCAGGCCCGGGCTCAGGCCGGGGCTCAGGCCCGGGTTCAGACCCGGGGGAAGCGGCTCTGGAGGTCCCAGACGACGGGGTTGTCGGCGAGTCCCTCATGCATGTCCGCCAGATCCGCGATCAGGTCGTGGAGGAAATCGCGGGCTTCACGGCGCAGGGCCTTGTGGTCGAAGGTCAGCGGCGGGTCGTCCGGAGCCCAGTCGGCCGTGACCTCCACCCAGCCGAAGCGGCGCTCGAAGACCAGGCAGTCGGTGGACTCGGTGAAGTCCAGCTCGGCGAACTGCGTCTCCGCCGAACGGCTGCCCCGGGGGTCGCGGTCGATCTTCTCCATGGTGTCGCACAGCGCCCAGGCGAAGTCGAGCACCGGCACCCATCCCCAGGCTGTGGACAGTTCCCGGTCCTCCTTGACGTCGGCCAGATAGACGTCGCCGCAGAACAGGTCGTGCCGCAGCGCGTGCACGTCGGCGGTGCGGTAGTCCGTCTGCGGGGGGTCCGGGAAGCGGCGGGAGAGGGAGTAGCCGAGGTCGATCACGCTTCGATGGTACGTATGCCGGGCGGGTGCGTACGACGGGCGTGCCCCCGCCGCCACAGGGGCGACGGGGGCACCGAGGGGGGTGTACCCGTGGGGGCGTAGCGGTGGGGGCTACTTCACGTTGATCGCGGTCCAGGTGGCGGCGACCGTCTTGTACTCGTTGCTGGTGGCGCCGTAGAGGTCCGCGGTGGCCTTGAGGGTGGCGGTGCGGGCGGCCTTGTAGTTGGTGGTGGAGGTGAAGTACGTGGTCAGGGCCTTGTACCAGATCTTGGTGGCCTTGTCCCGGCCGATACCCGTGATCTTGGAGTTGTTGGAGGTGGGGCTGTTGTAGCTCACACCGCCGATGACCTTGCTACCGCTGCCCTCGGACAGCAGGTAGTAGAAGTGGTTGGCGGGGCCGGAGGAGTAGTGGACGTCCACGTTGCCGATGGAGGACGACCAGTAGTCCTTGGAGCGGCCGTCCTTGCTCGGCTTGTCCATGTAGCGCAGCGGGGTGCCGTCGCCATTGATGTCGATCTTCTCGCCGATGAGGTAGTCGCCCGGGTCGGTGGCGTTGTTGGCGTAGAACTCGGCGGCGGTGCCGAAGATGTCGGAGGTGGCCTCGTTCAGACCGCCGGACTCACCGCTGTAGCGCAGGTTGGCGGTGGCGGAGGTGACGCCGTGGCTCATCTCGTGGGCGGCCACGTCGAGCGCGGTCAGCGGGTGGGAGTCGTTCTCGCCGTCGCCGTAGGTCATGCAGAAGCACTCGTCGTCCCAGAAGGCGTTGACGTAGCCGCTGCCGTAGTGGACGCGGGAGTAGGCGCCCTTGCCGTCGCCCTTGATGCCGCTGCGGCCGAGGACGTTCTTGTAGAAGTCCCAGGTGACGGCCGCGCCGTAGTGGGCGTCGACGCCCGCGGTCTGCCGGCCGCCGCCCCATACGTCGGTGGCGTTGGTGAAGAGCGCGCCGGTGCCCGAGGTGCCCTGGTTGAGGTCGTACGTCTTGTGGCCGCCGCGGTCGCCGTCGGTGAGCGAGTAGCCGGAGCCCGACTTGGTGGTGCTCAGCGAAACCTTTCCGCTGTAGGTGCTGGTCCCGGTGCCGGTCTCGATGGCCTCGTCCTGGAACAGCTTCTCACCGGTGTTCGCGTCGGTGATCACGTGCAGCTTGCTGGGCGTGCCGTCCTTCTGGACGCCGGTGACCACGGTTTCGTACGCCAGGACCGGCTTGCCCTGCGCGGCCCAGATGACCTTGCGCGGCGCGCGGTCGGCGTCGGCCTTCGAGGTCTTCTCGCTCGCGGCGACGCTCAGCGCGCTCTTCTTGGCGGCGGCCGGCGCGAGGGCGGGCGTGGTGCTGGGCACGGCTATCTTGGCGTCGGTCGCCTTGGTGACGTCGCGGGCGCCGCTCTTCTTCTGATGCACCACCAGGTCGCCGCCGAGCACCGGCAGACCCTCGTACGTGCGCTCGTAGCGCGTGTGCACGGTGCCGTCGGCGTCCTTCACGACGTCACGGACGACCAGCTTCTCCTTGTCGGCGTCCAGGCCGATCTTGGCGGCGGTCGAGGCCGCCCCGCTCTGTGCCTCCTGAACCGCGGAGGCCCGCTGCCCGGCCGACAGCGCCAACTGCTGCCCGCCCTGGGCCTTGTCGGCCGAAGCGTTCGCGGAACCCGACTGCACGCCGATGACCACCATGGCGGCGGAGGCGACAAGTGCGGCGGCACGCAGGGAGTTCTTGCGGGGAGTGGCGGTGTTGCTTCTCAACTCGATCTCCTAAGAGGGGGGTTACGGGCAGCCCGAGCGAGGGCCGCACCGTTGCGTCAGGAGTGGTGCAGGAGCGAATTGAGGAGAGCGTGCCATCGATGGCCAGAGATTGACAGGGGCGCAACAAGGATTTGATCTGTTGGTAAACGCTGAGCGGTGGATTGGATCCGCTATGCGGTGAGTTGGGGGCCGAACGCGATGTGTTCAACTGGTGAGGAAGGGCGGTTGAACAGAGCGAAAGGGGTGGCGGGAATGGATATCGGAATGTGCGCGGAGGACTACGTTCCGAAGCAATTCCGTGTACAGGCACACGCGTTGCGCGAAGAAGCATGGCCCGGGCTGGGGGGAATCCCGCACGACCCCGCGTTGAATCCGCTGACGATACTGCTGGTAACGCCGGATGGTGAAGTCACGGCGGTGCTCGACGTCCTGTCGAAGGACATCGAGCACGAAGGCGTCCGTTACCGGGCGGCGGGCCTGAGTTCGGTCGTCACGGCCGAGGCGCACCAGGGCAAAGGACACGGGCGGCAGCTCGTGGCTGCCGCCCGTGAAATCATCGCGAAAAGCGGTGCGGACCTTGGAATCTTCACCTGCGACCGCCCCTTGCAGGGCTTCTACGAAGGGGCCGGCTGGCACGTACTGGAGGGCGCCGTGCTCGTCGGGGGCACCCCCGAGGCCCCCTTCCCCAGCGACCGCCCGGGGTTCGGCAAGGTCACGATGGCGGACTTCTTCACCGAGCGGGGGCGACGGGGCGCCGCTTCGTTCCGGGACGCCCGGATCGGGCTCTACCCGGGTGAGACCGACAGGTTGTGGTGAGGGGGCCGACCGGGGCTACGGCTGGTCGTCCGGCTTCTGTTCCCGGGTGCCGAGCTGTTCGTTGAGCTTCTGCTGAACGGTGTCGGTCTGGCTCTGGTACTTGTTCTGCGTCTTCGCGTCGAACGCGTCACCGGCCTTCTCGACGCCCTGCCGGGCCGCGTCCTCATGACCCTTGAGCATGCTCTTGAGCTTGTCGAGCATGGACATGGTTGTCCTCCTTACGGAACGCCTGACGCCTTCAGGATCGCCGCGTTCCGGCCGCGCCGCATCCCAGGGGCGGGGGGCCGTGCGGACGGGCTTGCGGTTGCCGTTGCGTCAACACCTACGGTCTTCCCCAGGGCCGGAAGGACCGGCCCGGTGAGGGAAGGCTGAGACGGATGGCCTGGTCGATCGCGGATGTGGCCCGGATGTCCGGGGTGACGTCCCGGACGCTGCGGCACTACGACGAGATCGGGCTGCTGCCGCCCGCGTGGACCGGCAGCGGTGGGCTCCGCCACTACGAGGAGGTCGATCTGCTGCGCTTGCAGCAGATCCTCCTGATGCGGGAGCTGGGCCTGGGGCTGCGCGAGATCCAGGCGGTCCTGGACAGCCAGGTCGACCGGCTGGCCGCGCTCCGCGAGCACTACGCGCGCCTGCTGGGCGAACGCGACCGCCTGGAGACGCTCGTCCGCACCGTCGGCCGCACCATCGCCGAACTGGAGGAGGGAAAGGACGACAACGGCATGACGAAGATCAACCGTCCGGAGAACCTGTTCGAGGGCTTCGGCACCGCCGACACCGAGATCGAGGCCGCCGAGATCGAGGCGGAGGTGCGGGAGCGGTGGCCGCGGCAGTGGGAGCAGTCCCGGCAGGCCGTCGAGGCGATGACCGCCGAGGACACGGAGCGGTGGCAGCGGGAGGTGACGTCGCGGATGATCCGCATGGCGGAGTTCATGGTGGCCGGCGTCCCGGTCGCCGACCCGGCGGTACAGGCCGAGGTGGAGGTCCACTACCAGGGCGTGTGCGGCTTCTGGACCCCGAACGCGTGCGCGTACAAGGGGGTGGGGCAGACCTACGTCGACGACCCGAGGTTCCGCGCGAACTTCGACAGGATCGCCGAGGGGCTGGCCGTCTACCAGCGTGACGCGATGGTTGTCTACGCGGACGCGCGGCTGGGCTGAGCCCGGGGCTTGTCGCGTTTCACCCCGTCCTGTCGCCCAGCGACTCCAGCAGGACCCGCAGCGATCCCGTCAGCGCCTCCCGTTCGGCCGGGCTCAGGGCCGCCAGGACGCGTTCCTCCGTGGCGACGTGGTCCGGGAGGGCGCGGTCGATGAGGGCGCGGCCCTCGTCCGTGAGGGAGACGACGACGCTGCGGCCGTCGTGGTCGCTGCGGGTGCGGGTGACGAGGCCGCGGGCCTCCAGGCGGTCGAGGCGCTGGGTGATGGCGCCGGAGGTGACCATCGACGAGCGCATCAGCTCGGCCGGGGTGAGGCGGTGCGGGGGGCCGTTGCGGCGGAGGGTGGCGAGGACGTCGAAGGAGGCGCCGTCCAGGTCGTGCGCGGCGAACGTGCGCCGGAGCTCGGTGCCGACCAGCTGGTGCAGCCGGTTCAGGCGGCCGATCACGGCCATGGGGGAGGGGTCCAGGTCGGGCCGCTCGCGTGCCCACTGTTCCAGTACTCGGTCTACGTGATCTGCCACGACCCCAGCCTAGCAATGCCTTAGCGGTGAGGTAGATCACTCACCGATAGCTTAGTGCTGAGTTATATTGGCTTAGTGCTAAGCAATCGGATCGGGATCGTGTTCCTCACCGCTCTGGCGCCCGCCATCTGGGGCACCACCTACGCCGTCACCACCGAGTTCCTGCCGCCCGGCCGCCCGCTGCTGGCGGCGGTCGTGCGGGCGCTGCCGGCGGGGCTCGTCCTGGTGGCCGTGACCCGGAGGCTGCCGAAGGGCGTGTGGTGGTGGCGGGCGCTGGTGCTGGGGACGCTCAACATCGGGGCGTTCTTCGCGCTGCTGTTCGTCGCCGCGTACCGGCTGCCCGGCGGGGTCGCCGCCACCATCGGGGCGGTGCAGCCCCTGCTGGCCGCCGGGCTCTCCACCGGACTGCTGGGGGAGCGGCTCACTCCGCGCACGGTGATCGCCGGCGCGGTGGGCGTGGCCGGCGTCAGCATGCTCGTCCTGCGGGCCGACGCCCGGCTCGACGGGATCGGGGTGGCGGCCGCGGTCGGCGGCGCGGTGGTGATGGCCACCGGCGTCGTGCTCAGCAAGCGCTGGGCCTCGGACGTGTCGCCGCTCGCCGCGACGGGCTGGCAGCTCGTCGCCGGAGGCGTGCTGCTGGTCCCGGTCGCCCTCGTCGTGGAAGGCGCGCCGCCCACGTCGCTCACCGCGGGGAACATCGCCGGGTACGGCTATCTGGCCGTCGTCGGCTCCGCGTTCGCCTACGTGCTGTGGTTCCGGGGGATACAGGCGCTGCCCGCCACGGACGTCACCTTCCTCGGGCTGCTGAGCCCCGTCGTCGCCACGGCGGTCGGCTGGCTCGCGCTCGGTCAGTCCCTCACCGTCGCGCAGGGGCTGGGCGGGTTGGTCGTCCTGGGCGCCCTGGTTCTGGCGCAAGCACAGTTCAAACCCCGTCAACTCGCTCGGAGGATCTGAAAGTCATGGGAAAGACCCTGCGCATCACCGTCATCGGCGCGGCCGGGAACGTCGGACGCCGCGTCGTCGCCGAGGCCCTGGCCCGGGGGCATGCCGTCACCGCCGTCGTCCGCGATCCGGCCCGGGGGCGGGCGGTGGGGCTGCCCGAGGCAGCGGAAATACGCGTCGGTGATGCGGGAAACGCTGAGGATGTCGCTGCCTTGAGCGCCGGGCAGGACGTGGTCATCGGCGCCACCCGGCCCGCCCCGGGGCAGGAGGGCGAGCTCGCCGCCATGGCGGAGGCCCTGCTGGCCGGCGTCGCGGAAGCCGGGACCCGGCTGCTGCTCGTCGGCGGCGCGGGGAACCTCTCCGTGCCGGGCACGGACGGCCGTACCCTCGTCGTCGACGACCCGGCGTACGTCCCCGAGTCGTGGCGGCCCATCGCGGTGGCCTGCGTCGAGCAACTGGCCGCCGTCCGTGCCGCCGGCGCGGACGTGGACTGGACGTATCTGAGCCCGCCGGCGCTGCTGGAGCCGGGCGAGCGGACGGGCGCCTACCGGCTGGGCCGCGACGAACTGCTCGTCGACGGTGACGGGAGGTCGGCCGTCTCCATGGAAGACCTGGCCGTGGCCCTGCTGGACGAGGCCGAGCGGCCCGGACACCGGCGGGCCCGGTTCACGGTCGCGTACTGAAGTGCCGCGTACTGAAGTCGCGTACTGAAGCGGATGTGCGGAGGGCCGCCCCTCCCCTCGCGGGGATGAGGCGGCCCTCCGGCGTCGGTCGTCAGCCGTCAGCCGTCAGACGTTGACGCCGAAGTCCTGGGCGATGCCGACGAGGCCGGACGCGTAGCCCTGGCCGACAGCGCGGAACTTCCACTCGGCGCCGTTGCGGTAGAGCTCGCCGAAGACCATGGCCGTCTCGGTGGCCGCGTCCTCGCTGAGGTCGTAGCGGGCGATCTCGGCGCCGCCGGCCTGGTTGACGATGCGGATGTAGGCGTTGCGGACCTGGCCGAAGTTCTGCGAGCGGGCCGCGGCGTCGTAGATGGAGACCGGGAAGACGATCTTGGTGATGTCGGCCGGGAGGGCCGCCAGGTTCACATTGATCTGCTCGTCGTCGCCCTCGCCCTGGCCCGTGGTGTTGTCGCCGGTGTGGACGATGGTCTGGTCCGGCGTCGACTTGTTGTTGAAGAAGACGAAGTGGCCGTCGGAGTAGACCCGGCCGCCCGCGTTCACGGCGATGGCGCTGGCGTCGAGGTCGAAGTCGGTGCCGGTGGTGGTGCGGACGTCCCAGCCGAGGCCGACCGTGACGGCCGTCAGGCCCGGGGCCTCCTTGGTGAGGGAGACGTTGCCGCCCTTGGACAGGCTTACAGCCATGGGATGGGTCCCTTTCTGCTTCTATGTCGACTCGCGGCGCTCTCCAGGCCGCCGTCTCACCCCTGATAACGCCATGTGGGGGACCCGGGGTTCCATTCCGCTTTACTTTCTTTGCCGGTTCCTGACGGCGACCCGGTGGTCGGCCCGGCCCGCGCAAAAAGAGGTGACGTGTCCGCGTCCGTCGGGGGAACATGGACGCATGTCCGGTCCCCACGTCATCCGCGGCTCCGTCTCCCTCCCCGAGGCCGAGCTCATGTGGCGCTTCTCGCGTTCCTCCGGGCCGGGCGGGCAGCACGTCAACACGAGCGACAGCCAGGTCGAGCTGCGCTTCGACCTCGCGGCGACGAACGCGCTGCCCGAGGTGTGGAAGGAGCGCGCGCTGGAGCGGCTCGCGGGCCGGCTCGCCGACGGCGTCGTGACGGTACGGGCCTCCGAGCACCGCTCGCAGTGGCGGAACCGCGAGACGGCCGCCGTGCGGCTGGCGGCGCTGCTGGCCGAGGCGAGCGCGCCGCCGCCCAAGCCGCGACGGGCCACGAAGATCCCGCGTGGCATCAACGAGCGGCGGCTGCGCGAGAAGAAGCAGCGCGCCGACACCAAAAAGGGGCGTTCCGGGCGCGATTGGCACTGACGGCGATCAGTGCCAATCGCGGTCAGTCCAGGTGGCGGTAGCGCCCTCGGAAGTACGCGAGCGGGCCGCTCTCCGTGGCGGGTGTGGCCGCCCGGAGCACCCGGCCGATGACGAGCGTGTGGTCCCCGGCCACCACGCGCTGCTCGGTGCGGCATTCGAGGACCGCCAGGGCGCCCTCGATCAGAAGGGCGCCGCTGATCGCGCCGCGCTCGTGGGGGACGTCCGCGAAGAGGAGCCGGTCGCTGACGCGGCCCTTCATGGCGAAGCGGCCCGCGATGGGGCGCTGGCCCTCGGCGAGCACGGATACCGCCCACAGGGGCTGCCGCTCCAGCAGGTCGTCCATGCGGGAGCCGTTGCGGACGCTCACCATCACCAGGGGCGGTTCCAGGGAGACGGACACGAAGGCGGTGGCCGTCATGCCGACGTCCTCGCCGCGGGGGCCGTCCTCCGGGTCGTGCGCGGTCACCAGCACGACTCCGGCCGCCAGCCGGGTCAGGGCGGCGCGGAATTCGTCGGCGGCCACCCCCTCGGGGCGGCCCTCGTGGTGGGTGTCGGGCTCGGCGGTCACTCCAACAGGATGGGCTATGCCGGTCTCGGTGGGCGAAGTCGTCTGCAACACGCCTCGAACGCTAGCCGTCCCGGGGGATGAGACGCATCGGGCCGGGGGACCGATCGGGGTTCCGGTCCGGTCCTAGGTCCTGAGAGCCTGTGCGCGTACGTCCGCGTGCGTCGGTGGGTATCCGCGTGCATCCGCGTGGGAATCGGTCCGGAAGAGATCTGATCATGTCCGTTCGTGTCTTTTCCGGGCCCTCGAATTTGCGTTCATTAAGCATAAGAGCGCGCTCGAACGCCAGAGGCGCGACTTCAACGCCACCTGTGACATGAGTCACAGAGGGTGCTAATTGTTGACCCTGTGTACCGGGTGGTCAGCTCGCTGTGATTCAGTGGCCGGGTAATCGGACGAACAAGAAGCCTGGAGTTTGCTGTCGAGGTCTCGGGGGAGAGCGAGCTATGGAGACCGAGTCGGAGCCGTACGTCCGCCTGGCCACACTGAAACAGGTCCATCGGGCGATCGCGGACCTGAATACCGCGCGCAGCCTCGCGGACACCTTGCAGACCGTCGCCGACGGTGTCGTGTCCGGGCTCGGCTACGAGCTCTCCGCCGTCAACCTCGTCCGCCCGGACGGTGACCTGGTCGTCGCCGCCGTGGCCGGGAGCGCCAGCGCGGAGGCCCTGATGGCGGGGCGTGTCGGCTCGCGCGTGTCATGGGAGCGGCGGCTGGCGATGGGCGACGAGTGGGGCGATCTGCGCTTCATCCCGTACACCGAGGGCTGGATCCTCGACGACGACGACGTCCCCCAGTGGCACACCGCCGGGCCCGCGCCGCGCTTCGCGGACGAGTGGCACCCGATGGACCGGCTCTTCGCCCCGATGTACTCCACGGGCCCCTCCGGCGGCGAGCTGCTCGGCGTCATTTCCGTGGACAAACCGAGCAATGGCCGTAGACCCGGCGCATGGGGCCGAGAGGCTCTTCAGATGTATGCGTCGCAAGCGGCGATTGCGATCAGTAACGCTCGTCTACGCGCAAATATGCAGCGCGCTCTGGTCCGGCTCGAACGGGAACAGCAGGCGCTGCGTGCCAGCGAGGAGAGCTTCCGGCAGGCGTTCGAGTATGCGCCGAGCGGGATGGCGATCGCCGAGATGGGCGGCGACCAGCACGGTCGCCTCCACCGCACCAACGACGCGCTGTGCCGGCTGCTCGGCCGCTCCGCCTCGCAGATGCGCCGCTACTCCTTCGCCGACCTCGTCCACCCCGAGGACATAGGCACCCTGCTCCGCACCTCCGCCGAGGGCGGCCGCGCCGAGCTGCGGCTGGCGCGGCGCGACGGCACGTTCGTCTGGGTCTCGCTGCGCAACTCGGTCGTGGCCGACGCCGCCGACGGCCCGCGCTTCCTGCTCACCCATGTGGAGGACATCGAGGAGCGCAAGCGGCACGAGCTCCAGCTCGCCCACCGCGCCAGCCACGACTCCCTGACCGGCCTGCCCAACAGCGCCGAGCTCCGCGCCCGCCTCAGCAGCCGCCTCTGCGGTCGCCCGCCCGGCAGCGAGACCCACGCGGCGGCGGCCGCCGGCCCGTACGGGGCGCTCGACGGCTTCGCGGAGGTCGCGAGCGTGGAGAGCGCGGCGTATGTGCCGGAGGCGCTGCCCGCGGGCGGTGTGGGCGCCGTGGGCGGCCTTCCGGCTGCCGCCGGTGGCCACGGCCACGGCTTCGGCTCCGACACCGGGCCCGACTACGCGCCGGACTTCCCGCCCGAGGACTACGGCGGCGGCCCGGGCATCTCCGTCGGCTACGGCCACGGCCACGGTCACGCCTACGACCACCACGAGCACGCGATCGCCCCGGACGAGGACGCCGACGACGGCACCAAGGGCCTGGCCGTCCTCTTCTGCGACCTCGACGGCTTCAAGCTGATCAACGACCGGTTCGGGCACCACACGGGCGACGCGGTGCTGATAGAGGTCGCCCGGCGGCTGAGCAACGGCGTGCGGGAGGGCGACACGGTCGCCCGGCTCGGCGGCGACGAGTTCGTCGTCCTCGCGGACGGGCTGGCCCTCGCCGACGCGGAGGATCTTGCCGTCCGGCTGCGAAATGCCATCATTCCTCCCATAAGGGTCGATGGCCGGGCCGTCCGGGTGGGGGCGAGTTTCGGAATCGGCTGGGCGGGGTGCGGCATGAGCGCGGACGAAGTGCTGCACTCCGCCGACCAGCGGATGTACATGGAGAAGCGGGCACGGGCGAAGGCGGGAAGACGCGCCGGATGAGTGCCGGTTTGCCCGGCCCCCCGATCCCGGGTGCACGGCGTGAAACCACCCACTCGGGGTACGCTTCGCCGATGCGGCACCGCCGACGGGGACACCATGTGGGATATGGGGAGTGACAGGGGATGACGGCCGGTAACAACGGCACGGGCACCGGTTCCGGCGCGTCCGGCGCGCCGGAGAACGACGACCCGTTCGGCTACCTGTACCGCTCGGAGGGCGGCGGGTCCACCGAGGGCGGTCAGCAGCAGACCGCTGCCTATCAGCCGGGTGTTCCCCGCACGTCCTACAACCAGGTACGGCCTGTGGGCTCGCGCACATACGGCGGCGCCCAGGGCGTCGGCTCGACCGCGCCGCGCCCGGCCGGACCGAACCCGCACTACGCGGCTCCGGAGACGCTGGGCGGTGCGCCCACGCAGGGCCAGGCGCCCGTACGGGGCGGGCACGGCGCGGCTCCGGCGGCGCCGCGGCCGAGGCGGCGGGGGCTGCTCATAGCCGCGATAGCGGTCGTGCTCGTGGTCGCGGGCGGCATCGGCGTGGCGATGCTCACGAACAGCTCGTCCGACGACAAGCAGACGTCCGCCGGCGGCGAGGAGAAGCCTGGAGGCGGCGACGCGGCCAAGGGCGGCGACGCGAAGAAAAAGAAGGACAAGGACGAGGGGCCGAAGAATCCTTCGGTCAACGCCCAGACGAAGCGTGACGCGTCGAACCTCCGGCTGAGCGGCGGTGCCACCACGGAGAAGACCGTGAAGGGCGCCCAGGCCGACGGGGGCATCTACATCACCGGCATGAACCAGCCGGGCGCGGCCGTCGAATGGACCGTGGACGTCGAGAAGGCCGGGGACTACCGGCTGAACCTGCGCTACGGCGTGCCCGGCAAGGACGCCACCCTCACCACGTGGGCGAACGGCAATAAGACCTTCAGCTCCATCAAGATGAAGAACTACGGCGCCAAGCCGGGTGACTGGGAGAACGGCTGGTTCACCAGCTGGGTCCAGGTGTCGCTCAACAAGGGCACCAACGTCCTCAAGTTCTCCTGCGAGCCGGGCGACCAGTGCGAGTCCCACCTCGACCAGGTCTGGATCAGCTGACGACCCCCAGGAACCCCGCCACCGCCCCCGCCATCGCCTCGCGAGCGGGGGCGAGGTATGCCCGGGGATCGACCGCTGACGGACGGGCCTCCAGGAAGGCTCGTACCGCGCCCGTGTAGGCCGTGTTCAGGGCCGTTCCGACGTTGATTTTCTTCATGCCGGCAGCGATGGCACGGCGGATTTCCGCGTCCGGAACGCCCGAGGAGCCGTGGAGGACGAGCGGGACCGGGACGGTGGTGGCCAGGGTCGCGATGAGGGTGTGGTCGAGGGTGGCTGTGCGTTCGGTCATGGCGTGGGTGCTGCCTACTGCCACGGCCAGGGCGTCCACGCCCGTGTCGGCCACGTAGGCGGCCGCCTCGGCCGGGTCGGTGCGGACGCCAGGGGTGTGGGCGTCGCCCGCCTTGCCGCCGATGCGGCCGAGCTCCGCCTCCAGCCAGAGGCCGCGTTCGTGCGCCCAGCGGGCGGCGGAGGACGTGGCCTTCACGTTGTCGCCGTAGGGCAGCTTCGACGCGTCAAACATGGCCGAGCTGAAATCGTGGGCGTGCGCGGCGTGGAGGAGGTCCACGGTTTCGACGTGGTCCAGGTGGAGGGCGAGGCGCGCTGTCGACGCGCGGGCCACGGCTGCCGTCGCGGCGGCGATGGGGGCCAGGTTCCCGCCGTGGAACCTCACGGCGTTCTCGGAGATCTGGAGGACGGCGGGGACGCCGGCCGCTTCCGCGCCGAGCGCGATCGCTTCGGCGTGTTCGACGGTGATGACGTTGAAAGCCATCACGGCTCCGCCTGCGGTCATGAGGTCGGCGGTGCGGGTCAGTGGCATGACGCTCCTTCGCCCTTCTGTGGCCGTAACCGGGGCTCCGCCCCGGACTTCGGGGACCGGCGGCTCACAGCGCTTCGACCCGTACGCCCGCCCTCAACTCCTCGTACGCGCCCGCGTCGAACTCGCCCGCCCCCGGTGCCCGGACCGTCGCCGCCGACAGGGCCACCGCGCGTATCAGACGGTCCGGCCAGGGCAGACCCTCCGTCAGGCCCGAGAGGAGGCCCGCGACGGCCGAGTCGCCCGCGCCCGTGGGGTTGCCCCGCAGCGGCGTCGGCGGGGTGGCGCGCCAGGTGCCGTCGGGGGTGATGGCGAGCATCCCGTCGGGGCCCAGGGACGCCGCGACGGCGTGGGCGCCGCGGCGGCGGGCGTCCAGGGCCGCGGGGAGGGGGTCCGTGGAGCCCGTCAGCGCGGCCAGTTCGGCGGCGTTGGGCTTGACGACGTCCGGGCGGGCGGCGATGCCGCGCCGCAGGGGCTCGCCGCTGGTGTCGAGGAGGACGGGCACGTGCCGGGCGCGGGCCTGCCGGATGAGGTGCGCGTAGGCGCCGACGGGGACGCCGGGTGGCAGGCTGCCGCACAGGGCGACGGCCTTAGCGTCGCGCAGGAGGTGGCCGTAACGGTCGTCGAAGGCGGCCCACTCGGCCGGAGTGACGTCCGGGCCCGCCTCGTTGAGCTGCGTCGCGTCGCCGGTCGAGTCGTCCACGACGGCCACCGTGCGGCGCGTCGCGCCGGTGATGGGCACCAGCGCGTCGGTCAGCGGGCCCGCGGACTCCGCGAGGAGCCCGCGCAGGGTGTCGCCCGTGGCGCCGCCCGCGAAGCCGGTGACCACCGTCTCGTGGCCCAGCGCGGCCAGCACCCGCGCGACGTTCACGCCCTTGCCGCCCGGCCGTTCGGCCGAGTGCCGGACGCGGTGCGAGGTCTGCGGGAGCAACCGGGGGACACGGTAGGTCAGATCGAGCGCGGCGTTGAGCGTGACCGTGAGGATCATCGGCGCCTCTCTCCCCGACCGGGGCGGTAGTGGTGGCGCCAGCGATCATGCCAAAGCGAGGGCGGCAGGCCCAGACCCTGGACCCGCCGCCCTCGACGAAGTGGGAGGAGAATTACCGCACTTCCGGCTTAACCAGCCATTCACCCTTGCGCATCACGCCGACGAGGTCGAACGTCCCGTTCAGGACGACCAGGTCCGCGTCCTTGCCCGCTTCGATCGTGCCGATCCGGTCCGACAGGCCCAGCAGCCGCGCCGGGGTCGTCGACAGGGCCCGTACCGCGTCCTCGACCGGCAGCCGGTCGACCGTCACCGCGCGCTTGAACGCCGTGTCGAGCGTGAGCGTCGAGCCCGCGATCGAGCCGGCCGTCGGGCCGTCCGCGATCCGCGCCACGCCGTCCTTGACCTCGACGCTCATCGGGCCCAGCGGGTACATCCCGTCGCTCATGCCCGCCGCGCCCATCGCGTCCGTGATGAACGCGACCCGGTCGGCGCCGGCCTGGTTGAAGGCCAGCTGGAGGGCGGCGGGGTGGAGGTGGGTGCCGTCGTCGATCAGTTCGACCGTGACCCGCTCGTCCTCCAGCAGTGCCGCGATCGGGCCGGGCGCGCGGTGCAGCAGCGACGGCATCGCGTTGAACAGGTGCGTGGCGACCGTCGCGCCCGCGTCGATGGCCTCCAGGGTCGCCTCGTACGTCGAGTCCGTGTGGCCCACGGCCGCGATGACGCCGTGCTCGGCCAGAAGGCGGACCGATTCCAGGCCGCCCTCCAGCTCCGGCGCCAGCGTCATCATCCGCGCCGCGCCGCGCGCCGCGTCGACAAGCTTGCGGACGTCCGCCGGGTCCGGGTCGCGGAGGAGCTCCGGCTGGTGCGCGCCGCAGCGGTGCGGGGAGATGAACGGGCCCTCGAAGTGGATGCCCGCCAGGTCGCCCTGCTCGGTCAGCTCGGCGAGGGTCGCCGCCTGCCGGGCCAGGTCGTCCAGGTCGCCCGTGACCGTCGAGGCGACCATCGTGGTGGTGCCGTGGGCGCGGTGGGTGCGGATCGCGGTGAGCGCCTCTTCGGCGTCGCCCGACGAGAAGGACGCGCCGCCGCCGCCGTGGACGTGGATGTCCACGAAGCCGGGGACGATCCAGTGGCCGGCCAGGTCGATGCCTCCGGCTTCCTGGGGCCGGTCCGCCGCGATGCGGTCGCCCTCGATCGTTACGCGGCCCCCCTCCGCCACCCCGGTCGGCAGCACTACGCGGGCGCCGGTGAGAACCGTTCGTTCGATCATCAGGCGGATACCTCCATGGTTTCCGTGTCATGCGTTTCATGCGTTGCGAGAAGGTCCCAGGCGAGCAGGCCCGCGCCCAGGCAGCCCGCGGTGTCGCCGAGGGCCGCGGGGACGATCCGGGGGAGCTTCTGGAAGGTGACGCGCTCGGCCACCGCCGCGCGCAGGGGGGTGAAGAGGGTGTCCCCCGCCTCGGCCAGGCCGCCGCCGATGATCAGCACGCGCGGGTCGAGCAGGGTCAGGGCCGTCACCAGGCCGTCGGCGAGGGCGTCCACCGCGTGCCGCCACACCTTCCCGGCGCGCGGGTCGCCGGACGCCACGGCCTTGGCGCAGCCGGCGGCGTCGGCGGCGGGGTCGCCGCTCGCCTCCGCCCAGGCGCGGCTGACCGCCGACGCGGAGGCGATCGTCTCCAGGCAGCCGCGGCCGCCGCAGCCGCAGTCGAGGGCGTCGGGTTCGGCGCCGCGGCGTACGGCGATGTGGCCGATCTCGCCCGCGTAGCCGTGGGCGCCCGCCTCGATGCGGCCGTCGATGCCTATCGCTCCGGCGATGCCGGTGCCCAGCGGTACGAAGAGGAAGCGGTCGGCGCCCCGGCCCGCGCCGACGCGGCCCTCGGCGAGGCCGCCGGCGCGGACGTCGTGGCCGAGGGCGACGGGGGTGCCGGCCAGGTGGTCGCCGAGGCGGTCGCGGAGGGGGAGGTCGCGCCAGCCGAGGTTGGCGGCGTAGACGGCGGTGCCGGTGGCGGTGTCCACGATGCCGGGTACGGCGATGCCGGCCGCGGCGGCCGGCTCCCCGTACGCGCGGCGGCCGTGCTCGCGGAGGTCGGCGGCGAGGGCGAGGATGCCGGCCACGACGGCTTCGGGGCCCTTGGCGCGCTCGGTCGGCCTGCGGGTCTCGTACAGCAGGGTGTGGTCCGGGGCGACCAGCGCGGCCTTGATGGCGGTGCCGCCTACGTCCAGGGCGATGACGTGTTTCACGTCTGTAGTTTCGCCCTTGCGGGTACGAAAGGTCTAGTCCACTCGCCGTGCGCGTCGGCGCCTCCGGCGCGGGGTTCCGCCGACGTTCCGGCTCACCGCCGGTGGTTTTCCGCGCCTTCGGCGCGGGTTTCGCCCACCCTCCCGCCCGATTACCCGGCACGGATTGCCCGGGCAGGGGGCAAGGGTTGGGGGTAGGGGGCGCGCGTTGAAGAGCGGGCACCCCACCCCACCCCACCCCACCCCGCCCCCGCCCCCCACCGGCGGTCAGCCGGAAAGGACCACGCTCCGCGTGAGGTGGCGCGGCGCGTCGGGGTCCAGCCCCCTGGACTCCGCCACCGCCACCGCGAGCCGCTGCGCACGCACCAGATCCGCCATCGGGTCGCCCCCGTCCGCGACCAGCGTCGCCCCCGTCGCGGCCACGTCGGCCGCCAGCCCGTCCGGCAGTGGTCCGAAGGACCACACCACCCGCCCCGGCCCGGCGATGGCCACCGGCCCGTGCCGGTACTCCATCGCCGGGTACGCCTCCGTCCACGCCCCCGCCGCCTCCCGCATCTTCAGCGCGGCCTCCTGGGCCAGGCCGTACGCCCAGCCCCGGCCCAGGAACGTCCACTGTTCCGCTGCCGGGAGGGAGGGCGGCAAGGGGGCCGACAGGGTCCGTTCCGCCTCGTCCGCCGCCTCCGCCATCGCCGCCGCGCCGGACGGCGAAAGGCTCGCGCGGAGGAAGGCGAGGGCCGTCGTCGCGAAGCGGGTCTGGACGACGGATTCCTCGTCCGCCCAGTCCAGGACGGCCGTGTCGGTCGCGGCGTCCATGACGGGCGTCCTGGGGTCCGCGGTGAGCGCCAGCGCGGGCGTGTTCGCGGTTTCCTCCAGCAGGCGCAGCACCTCCGTCGTCGTACCGGAGCGGGTGATCGCCACGACGCGGTCGTACGCGCGGCCCCGAGGGAACTCGGACGCGGCGAACGCGTCCGTCTCGCCCTGCCCGGCCGCCTCGCGCAGCGCCGCGTACGCCTGGGCCATGAACCACGACGTGCCGCAGCCGGTCACCGCCACGCGTTCGCCCGGGGCGGGGAGGCCCGTCGCGCGTGTCGCTGCGCGGGCCGCGCGGCGCCAGCTCTCCGGCTGGGTGACGAGTTCGCGGTGGGTGAGGGACGGGGGCGGGGACGGCTTCATGTGCTTGCTCCTTGCGGGATGCGCGGGATGCGTACAGCAGGTCGAGCGTCGTCCCCGTGCATAGCAGCCCCCGTGACCTGGGGGAAGAGCGGTACGGCGATACCGAGGCGAAACCCCGGAGCCGTAGACCGTATGGTTGCGCGCGGGAGAAACTCACGGTCTCCACGGGACTCGCGAATCCCAGGGGGGAGATTCCACGGTCTCCACACGGTGAACACGAACCACAAGGTGGGTAGCAGTAGTGCAGCGGCGGCGGTTCTTGGGCATGACGGCGGCGGGTGCCGCGACTGCGGCGTTGGCGCCGACGCTGACGGCGTGCGGGAGCTCCGGCCCCGGCGGCGACAAGAAGCTGAAGCTTGTCGCGGCGGACTATGGCGACAAACCGGCCAACAGCTCCAAGAAGTACTGGGAGCAGCTCGCCAAGGACTTCGAGTCCAAGAACAAGGGCATCAAGCTCGACGTCGAGGTCTACAGCTGGACCGAGGTCGACAAGAAGGTCGCCGACATGGTCGCGGCCGGCAAGGCCCCCGACATCGCGCAGATCGGCGCGTACGCCGACTTCGCCGCGGCCGGGAAGCTCTACAGCGCCGACCAGATGATCTCCGTGCCCACCCAGGCGGACTTCATCGCCTCGCTCACCAAGGCGGGCGAGGTCCACCGGGTGCAGTACGGCCTGCCGTTCGTCTCCAGCACCCGCATGCTCTTCTACAACAAGACCCTGTTCCTCAAGGCGGGCATCGCGAAGGCGCCCGAGAGCTGGGACGAGGTCCAGGCCGCGGCGGTCAAGCTCAAGGCCGCGGGCGTGAAGATACCTTTCGGCGTGCCGCTGGGCCCCGAGGAGGCGCCCGCCGAGACCATGCTGTGGATGCTGGGCGGCGGCGGTGGCTACACCGACAACACCGGTGCCTACACGATCAGCTCCGAGGCCAACGTCAAGGCCTTCGCCTGGCTGCGCGACGAGCTCGTCGGCAAGGGCCTCACCGGCCCGACCGACCCGGCCCGCACCAACCGCCAGGACGTCTTCGACGCGTTCTGCAAGGGCGACGTCGGCATGCTCCACGGCCACCCGACCCTGATGCAGCAGGCCAAGGCCGGGAAGATCGACTTCCAGACCGCCCCGCTGCCCGGTGTCAAGGGCAAGGCGAGCTCCACCATGGGCGTCGCCGACTGGATGATGGCCTTCAAGCAGAGCGGCCACCGCGACCAGCTGGGCACCCTGCTCGACTTCATCTTCAGCAAGGACAACGTGCTGAGCTTCGTCGGCCAGTACGAGCTGCTGCCCGTGACGGAGTCCGCCTCCGCGGCGATGCAGGGCGACCGCCGCTACGAGACCCTCTGGCCGTTCCTCTCCCAGCTCCAGAACGCCGACTTCTACCCCGCCGACAAGACGTCCTGGGCCAAGGTCAGCGCCACGATCAAGGAGAAGATCGGCTCGGTCGTGCAGAAGGGCGGCGACCCGGCCGCCGTGCTCGGCGAGATCCAGCGCGAGGCGGAGGCCGCGGAGCTCGCGGGCCGTTGAGGCGGGCCGTCAGGTTCGACGACCAGGTTCGACGACTAGGTTGGACGACATGAGCGACGACCAGGGCGGGCTGTCCGAGCGTGACCTCGCCGTGCTCGCCCTGGAGCGGATGTCCTGGCCGGGGCCGGGCGCCAAGGAGCGGGCCGTGCGCGAGCGCCTCGGCATCACGCCCACCCGCTACTACCAGCTGCTCAACGCCCTCCTCGACGACCCGCGCGCCCTCGCCCACGACCCCGTCACGGTCAACCGGCTGCGGCGGCTGCGGGACGAGCGGCGCGAGCGCCGCTGAGCGGACGGTATACGTCGTAATACGTCGTACAACTGCCCGTCCCCGTGGCGGGCGTCCCGGTAGGGTCGCCCGTATGGGCAGCCACCCCCTCCCGGAACCCGTGACCGAGGCCGGCCGTGACGGCCTGGCCGCACTGCTGGCGCGGCCCGAACGCGCGGTCGTCGCCCTCGACTTCGACGGCACCCTCGCGCCGATCGTGCCCGACCCCGAGCGGGCCCGCGCCCACCCCGGCGCCGTGCCCGCCCTCGCCCGGCTCGCCCCGCGCTTGGGGTCGGTGGCCGTGGTGACCGGCCGCGCGGCCGGGGTCGCCGTGCGCTACGGCGGCTTCGCCGGGGTCCCCGGGCTGGAGCACCTGGTGGTGCTCGGCCACTACGGCGCCGAGCGCTGGGACGCCGTCACCGGCACCGTCCACGCCCCCGCCCCCCATCCCGGTGTCGCCGCCGTGCAGGCGGAACTCCCCGGCGTACTGGACCGGTCGGGTGCCTGGCAGGGCACCTGGGTCGAGGACAAAGGACGCGCCATCGCCGTCCACACCCGCCGCGCCGCAGACCCCCAGGCCGCCTACGACGCCCTGCGCGCGCCGCTCGCCGCGCTCGCCGAGCGCCACGACCTGATCGTCGAACCCGGCCGGCTGGTGCTGGAGCTGCGCCCGCCGGGCATGGACAAGGGCGTGGCCCTCGCCGAGTACGTCCGCGAGGCCGGCGCCTCCGCCGTCCTCTACGCCGGTGACGACCTCGGCGATCTCGCCGCCTTCGCGGCGGTCGAGAAGCTGCGCACCGAAGGGGTGCCGGGCACCCTGGTGTGCAGCGGCAGCGCCGAGGTCGCCGTGCTCGCCGAGCGGGCGGACCTTGTGGTGGACGGGCCGGTGGGAGTGGTGGAGTTGCTGGCCGGGTTGGCCGAGCGGCTCGGCTGATTTCCTTTCTATTCGCCTTTACTCGCCGTCTTCCGCCTTGGGGTCCTTGGCCGCCGGCTTCTCGTTCGTGAGACCCAGGGCGGACAGCGCGGTCGTCCAGTCCTTCGCGATCGCCTGCTGGGCCTTCACCAGCTCGGTCTTCCCCGAGCAGATCGCCGCCTTGAGCTTGCTCTCGACGACGTCCTTCGGATTGTTCGGCCCGGCTCCCGCCTTGTGGCCGGGAGAGGGCGGCTGGACCCACAGATTGCGCGGGTCGTTGGGGTCGCCGCCGAGCTGGAGGCTGATGAGGTGGTCGTACTCGGCGTCCTTCATCGACCCCTTGTAGCCGTACGAGGCCGCGTTCGCGGTCTTCTCCCGGCTGGTGATGTTCGTGCCGGGACGGATGTCGGACGTGTAGCCGCTGCGGCAGATGGTGGTCTTGAGGGTCGCCTGGGTGACCTTGGGATTGGTGGCGCCCGGGGTGCACTTGGGGTCGGGCAGTGGCTCCTTGGCGGCGGTGTAGCGGTAGGAGCACGTACCGGGCGGGGGCTGGTTCTGGACGGTGTACGAGCCTTGGGGACCCGGTCCGGCCGGGACCGCGACGGCGCCCCCTCCGGACGAGGACGGGGATGAGGATGAGGATGAGGGCGAGGACGGGGTGCCCGACGGACCGGCCTTCGCCGCCTTGGAGCCGGCGTCCTTGCCGCTGTCGGAGTCCGAGGAACAGCCGGTGGCGGTGACGGCTATGAGCGTGGTGGCGGCCGCCACGAGAGCGGCCCAGCGCTGAGCGTTCGGCATGGGCCATGGCTACCCGCCCGCCGGGGGAGAGGTGCCGGGCGGTGGAGGCGTTGGCCCGTACGGACAGGGTCGCAGAACGCGCCGCGTACTCCGGCGCCCCGCAGGGGCGCGGGGCAGTGTCGATATGCGGCTACCGCCGCGTGGGCGCGACAAGCCCCCACCGGCCCGCGGTGGACCGACAGCCGGCTACCCGCCCTGGAGCGCCGCCAACTGCTCCGTGAACCACCGCGCCGGCGGCAACCGCGTCGCCGCCGCCGCCAACCGCTTCGCCCGCTCCGCCCGCTCCCCCGGGTCCATCAGCAGGGCCAGGTGCAGGGCGCGCGCCGTCGCCTCGACGTCGTACGGATTGACGACGATCGCCTCCTCGGCCAGCTCCGCCGCCGCCCCCGCCTCGCGGGACAGCACGAGGACGCAGCCGTGGTCGGAGACGGCCGGGACCTCCTTGGCCACCAGGTTCATGCCGTCGCGGATCGGGTTGACCAGCGCCACGTCCGCCATCCGGTAGGCGGCCAGGGAACGGGCGAAGTCGTCCTTCACATGGAGGATCACCGGCTGCCACTCCGCCGTGCCGAAGGCGGCGTTGATCGATTCCGCGACGCGCTCCACCTCGGCGGTGTAGTCGCGGTAGACCTTCAGGTCCTGCCGGGAGGGGTAGGCGAAGGCGATGTGCACCACCTTGCCCCGCCAGTGCGGCCGGTCCTCCAGCAGCCGGCGGTAGGCGTGGAGGCCGCGCACGATGTTCTTGGACAGCTCTGTGCGGTCGACCCGCAGGATCGTCCGGCGCCCCGGGCCGACCTGCTCCCGCAGGGCCGCCAGCCGCTCCTCCACGTCGGGCCGGTGCGCGCGCTCGCGCAGGAAGTCCGCGTCCGCGCCGAGCGCGTGGACGCCGAGCCGCGTCGTACGGCCCGCGAAGCGGACCGCCGCCGCCGTCCCGTCCTCCTCCCGGATGACCTCGGCCTTCAGGACGTCCGCGCAGCACGCGGCGAACGCCTCCGCCCAGCGGTGGGTCAGGAAGGCCGCCCGGTCGCCGCCGAGGACGCCGCGCAGCACCTGCTCGGCGATGTCGTCCGGCAGCAGCCGGTAGTAGTCCGGCGGGGCCCACGGGGTGTGGGAGAAGTGGCCGATGCGCAGGTCGGGGCGGCGGGTCCGGAGCAGCCCGGGGACGAGGGTGAGGTGGTAGTCCTGGACGAGCACGACGGCGCCCTCCGCCGCCTCCTCGGCGATCGCGTCCGCGAAGGCGGTGTTGTACGCCTCGTAGGCCGCCCACTGGCCCCGGAACTCCTTGTCGAACACCGGCTCGACCGGGGTCTGCCAGAGCATGTGGTGGGCGAACCACAGCACGGAATTGGCCACGCCGTTGTACGCGGCGGAGAACGTCGCGGCCGGGATGTCCAGCATCCGCACCCGCAGCCCGCCCGTGTCGGCCGGGTCGAGTCTTCGGCCCGCGCTCCCCGCCGCCAGCCGGTCGCCCTCGCCCAGCGCCGCGCACACCCACACCGCCGCCGCGCCCCGGGGGTCCCGCCCGATCTCGCTCAGCCCGGACACCAGCCCGCCGCCGCCCCGCCCCGCCGCCAGCGAGCCGTCCTCGCGAAGCGCGTACGAGACGGGCCCCCGGTTGGACGCCACGACGATGGGCGCGGCGGTTACCGGGGCAGTGGCTTCCGGGGCGGACGGGGGATGCTCAGCGACCATGTCGCCAGCCTTGCCGCCCGGGGAACCGCTCAAACGTACGCACGGCCCGTCGGGTGGCACACGGGAACGTCCCGTTCCCTTCCCCGGGAGCTTCCCTGTGCGCTTCTTCGTGCGCCTTTTCGCGCGCTACGCCGCGCGTCGCCGGGCGTACTCCGGTATCTCCGCCATCGGTGGCCGCTCCTCCGTGTCCACCGCGTACGTCTGCGGCACGAACCCCTCCGCCGTGCGCTCGAACTGGGTGAGCTCCGGGCGCACCAGATGGCCCCGGGCCAGCCGCAGCTGCGCCGTGCGGTAGATCGTCGCGGCCATCCGGCCCAGCGCCCGGCCGTCCTGGTGGCGGTGCTTGCGCACGCCCACGTCGACCTGCGCCAGCGCGTCCAGGCCCACCGTGTGCAGCGAGTCCACGAGCAGGCCCAGCTCCACGCCGTAGCCCACGGGGAACGGCAGCCGCTCCAGCAGTGAGCGGCGGGCCGCGTACTCGCCGCCCAGCGGCTGGACGAAGCCCGCGAGCTGCGGCCAGTGGAGATTCAGCAGCGGGCGCGCCACCAGCTCGGTGACCCGGCCGCCCTGCCCCGCGACCTCGCCCAGCGGGCGGTCGTACATCGCTTTGACGAACCGCACCTCGGGATCGGTCAGCAGCGGGCCGACGATCCCCGAGACGAAGGCGCTGGAGAAGTCTTTAAGGTCGGCGTCGACGAAGCAGACGACGTCGCCCGTCGTCACCAGCAGGGACCGCCACAGCACCTCGCCCTTGCCGGGCAGCGCGGGCAGCCGCGGCAGGATCCCGTCCCGGTGCACGACGCGCGCGCCGGCCGCCGCGGCGACCTCGGCGGTGCGGTCCGTGGAACCGGAGTCCAGCACCACCAGCTCGTCCACCAGGGGGACGGACTCCGACATCAGCTCGCGGCGGATCGTCGCCACGATCTCGCCGACGGTCGCCTCCTCGTTCAGCGCCGGCAGCACCACGCTGACCGTGGTGCCCGTGTCCGCCTTTGCGGCCAGCAGCTGGTCGAGCGGACGGTCGGCGGCGGACCAGGACCGCCGGGCGAGCCAGCGTTCCACCTCTTCCAGCACGCGCATAACTCCTGTCGTTGTGACGCATCTCGCGGTTCGGACGGCCCTCTCAAGCGACCATCCCTTCCGTTACAGTCTTGAACAACGCGGACGGCCGTCCTATGTCGGGGGTCGTCGCGCGCACAAACGCCTGGGTCCGCCCAGCGCCATACCGCTCATCCAGAGGGGCAGAGGGATACGGCCCGTTGAAGCCCCGGCAACCCTCCAGCCGGTCTCACCGTTCACACGGCGAGGCTCCCGGCGGGGAAGGTGCCAATTCCGTCTCGTGGCGACGTTCGCCGCGAGGAAGATGAGGAGAAAGGGCCTCGCCTCCATGGCTGTCGAAGCCGTTGAAAGTCGTACCTCCGTACCCGCTTCCGCCTCCTTCGGTCCCGCTGTGGCGCTCTCCTGCCGCGAGTGCGGCGAGCGCTTCCCGCTCGGCCCCTCCTTCGCCTGCGTGGGCTGCTTCGGTCCCCTTGAGGTGGCGTACGAGCTCCCCGTCGGCGACCCCGAGTCGCTGCGCCGCCGTATCGAGGCCGGTCCCGCGAACATCTGGCGCTACGCCCCCCTGCTGCCCGTACCCGCCGACGTCGCGGACCGGCCGAACCTCAACCCCGGCTTCACCAAGCTCGTCAAGGCCGACAACCTCGCCCGCGAGCTGGGCGTCACCGGCGGGCTGTACGTCAAGGACGACTCCGGCAACCCCACGCACTCCTTCAAGGATCGCGTCGTCGCCATCGCCGTCGAGGCGGCGCGCGCCTTCGGTTTCACCACCCTCTCGTGCTCCTCGACGGGGAACCTGGCGGGGGCGGTGGGCGCCGCGGCGGCGCGCGCGGGCCTGCGGTCCTGTGTCTTCATCCCGCACGACCTGGAGGCCGGCAAGGTCGTGATGGCGGCGGTCTACGGCGGCGAGCTGGTGGGCATCGAGGGCACGTACGACGACGTGAACCGCTTCTGCAGCGAACTCATCGGCGACCCGCTCGGCGAGGGCTGGGGTTTCGTCAACGTCAATCTGCGGCCCTACTACGGGGAGGGCTCCAAGACCCTCGCGTACGAGATCTGCGAGCAGCTGGGATGGCGGCTGCCGGACCAGATCGTGGTGCCGGTGGCCTCGGGATCGCAGCTGACGAAGATCGACAAGGGGCTGAAGGAGCTCATCGCGCTGGGGCTGGTCGAGGACCGCCCGTACCGGATCTTCGGCGCCCAGGCCGAGGGGTGCGCGCCGGTCTCGCGCGCCTTCAAGGACGGGCACGAGGTGGTGCGGCCGGTGAAGCCGGACACCATCGCGAAGTCCCTGGCGATCGGCAACCCCGCCGACGGGCCGTACGTGCTCGACATCGCCCGGCGCACGGGCGGGGCCGTGGAGGACGTGGACGACGAGCGGATCGTCGAGGCGATCCGGCTGCTGGCCCGTACGGAGGGGATCTTCGCGGAGACGGCGGGCGGGGTGACGGTCGGGGTGACCCGGAAGCTGCTGGAGGACGGGCGGCTGGACCCGTCCCTGACCACCGTCGTGCTCAACACGGGCGACGGCCTCAAGACGCTGGACGCGGTGGCGGCGGGGCCGACGGCGACGATTCCGCCTTCGCTCGACGCTTTCCGGGCGGCGGGGCTTTAAACGCACGTCGCCGTTTCCCTTTCCCCGGTCTCTTAAACCAGCCTTTCAATCAAAGGTGACCCCATGAGCGTCAATGTCCGAATCCCCACCATCCTTCGCACCTACACCGCCGGTAAGGCGGAAGTCCCCGCCGAGGGAGCCACTCTCGGTGAAGTGATCGCCTCACTGGAGAAGAACCACCCCGGAATCGCCGCGCGCGTTCTCGACGAGAGCGGAAAGCTGCGCCGTTTCGTCAATGTGTACGTCAATGACGACGACGTACGGTTCGAGGGCGGACTGGAGGCGGCCACTCCGGATGGCGCCGGAGTGTCGATCATTCCCGCGGTCGCCGGCGGCTGACCGAGGGCGGCCCGGCCCCGGCACGGCCCTTGGGCGGCCCGGGGCCGTGCCGGGGTCCGGGCCGCCGGACCCTTGGCCCGACCCTTTCGAAGCGTTCCTGCGGAATTCACCGGAATCACCCCGCCCGTAAAACGGACGGGGTGATTCCGTCTGTTGAAGCGCGATACAGTTGGGGCGTTCCCCCTCCGGTGTCACTGCCGAACGCATATGAGAACCCGTCAAATTGTGCCCACGACATGTGCACGAATTGCCGGGTTGGTTGCGTTATGCCCGGTCCGACTTGCCCAAGAAGCTGGCGAAATCGGTGGTAATAACCGATCGGCCGCGCCCGGAATTCTCGTCCGACTGACCTGTTGCAGACGGCATCCGTGCAGATACATTCAGCGGCGGTCGACGCGTTCCGGCGCACACCCCCATCCTGTCTGGGGGTGAGGTCTGACCCGGGTCCGCGAGGTGCGGTCCTGCGCAAGGGCCAGTAATAGGGGAGTTAGGCATGGCTCAGGGCACCGTCAAGTGGTTCAACGCGGAGAAGGGGTACGGCTTCATCGCGGTCGACGGTGGTGCGGATGTTTTCGTCCACTACAGCGCGATCCAGATGGACGGCTACCGCACCCTCGAGGAGGGGCAGCGGGTCGAGTTCGAGATCTCGCAGGGCCAGAAGGGGCCGCAGGCGGACATGGTCAAGGTGACCGCCTGACCGGCGCGCATCGACCACCGGCTCACTCAGCTCGCCGAGGGGCTCGCGTCTTCCATGACGCGGGCCCCTCGTGCGTCCCGTGCCACGTCCATGTGTGGGTTCCCCCGGCGCGGGGCAGGTTGGTGTGAGGCGCTTGCACTCGCAGGGGTCGAGTGCTAATCATTGGGCTTAGCACTCTCCGAGTGAGAGTGACAGATTTGGACCGTCGGTGAGGTCTACGGGCCAAGCGGGGCAAGGAACCGCAGGGCACGCAGGCCGTCCGTCGCGGGCGCCAGCGCGGTCCGGAGCAGTCTCTCCACCCCGTCCTGGGAGGACCACTTCACATGGCCAAGATCATCGCGTTCGACGAGGAGGCACGGCGCGGTCTCGAGCGCGGGATGAACCAGCTCGCCGACGCCGTCAAGGTCACCCTCGGCCCCAAGGGCCGGAACGTCGTCCTCGAGAAGAAGTGGGGCGCCCCCACGATCACCAACGATGGTGTGTCCATCGCCAAGGAGATCGAGCTCGAGGACCCGTACGAGAAGATCGGCGCCGAGCTGGTCAAGGAGGTCGCGAAGAAGACGGACGACGTCGCCGGTGACGGCACGACGACCGCGACCGTCCTCGCCCAGGCGCTGGTCCGCGAGGGTCTGCGCAACGTGGCCGCCGGTGCCAACCCGATGGCCCTGAAGCGCGGTATCGAGAAGGCCGTCGAGGCCGTCTCCGCCGCCCTGCTCGAGCAGGCCAAGGACGTGGAGACCAAGGAGCAGATCGCCTCCACCGCCTCCATCTCCGCCGCCGACACCCAGATCGGCGAGCTCATCGCCGAGGCCATGGACAAGGTCGGCAAGGAAGGCGTCATCACCGTCGAGGAGTCCCAGACCTTCGGTCTGGAGCTGGAGCTCACCGAGGGTATGCGCTTCGACAAGGGCTACATCTCGGCGTACTTCGCCACCGACATGGAGCGTATGGAGGCCTCTCTCGAGGACCCGTACATCCTGATCGTCAACTCGAAGGTCAGCTCGGTCAAGGACCTGCTGCCGCTCCTCGAGAAGGTCATGCAGTCCGGCAAGCCGCTGCTGATCATCGCCGAGGACGTCGAGGGCGAGGCCCTGTCGACCCTGGTCGTCAACAAGATCCGCGGCACCTTCAAGTCCGTCGCCGTCAAGGCCCCGGGCTTCGGCGACCGCCGCAAGGCCATGCTGGGCGACATCGCCATCCTCACCGGTGGCACGGTCATCTCCGAGGAGGTCGGCCTCAAGCTGGAGAACGCCGGTCTCGACCTGCTCGGCCGCGCCCGCAAGGTCGTCATCACCAAGGACGAGACGACGATCGTCGACGGTGCCGGTGACAGCGAGCAGGTCCAGGGCCGCGTCAACCAGATCCGCGCCGAGATCGAGAACAGCGACTCGGACTACGACCGCGAGAAGCTCCAGGAGCGCCTGGCGAAGCTGGCCGGCGGCGTGGCCGTCATCAAGGCCGGTGCCGCCACCGAGGTGGAGCTCAAGGAGCGCAAGCACCGCATCGAGGACGCCGTCCGCAACGCCAAGGCCGCCGTCGAGGAGGGCATCGTCGCCGGTGGTGGCGTGGCCCTGCTCCAGGCTTCCTCGGTCTTCGAGAAGCTCGAGCTCGAGGGCGACGAGGCCACCGGTGCCGCCGCTGTGAAGCTGGCCCTGGAGGCCCCGCTGAAGCAGATCTCCGTGAACGCCGGCCTCGAGGGTGGCGTCATCGTGGAGAAGGTGCGCAACCTGACCCCGGGCCACGGCCTCAACGCCGCCACGGGCGAGTACGTCGACATGATCGCCGAGGGCATCATCGACCCGGCGAAGGTCACCCGCTCCGCCCTTCAGAACGCCGCGTCCATCGCCGCGCTGTTCCTGACCACCGAGGCCGTCATCGCCGACAAGCCGGAGAAGGCCGCCGCGGCCGCTCCGGGCGGCATGCCGGGCGGTGACATGGACTTCTGATCGACCTGACAGGTTGATCGACCGTCCTGCGGTTCACCGGGGCGGCACCCTCCTCACGGGGGGTGCCGCCCCGGTGGCGTTTCCGCCCCCGATTCCGGGCGCCCACGCCCGTACCGCCCCGGATGGGGGACACTGGAAGCTTCTCCCCGTGCGCGAAATGGAAGGCCGAGGCGTGAGCGGACCCCTGATCGTCCAGAGCGACAAGACCCTGCTGCTGGAGGTGGACCACGAGCGGGCCGACGAGTGCCGGCGCGCCATCGCCGCCTTCGCGGAGCTGGAGCGCGCGCCCGAGCACATCCACACCTACCGGGTGACCCCGCTGGGGCTGTGGAACGCGCGGGCCGCCGGGCATGACGCCGAGCAGGTCGTCGACGCGCTCGTCTCGTACTCCCGCTATCCCGTGCCGCACGCCCTGCTCGTCGACATCGCCGAGACCATGGCCCGCTACGGGCGGCTGAAGCTGCTCAAGCACCCCACCCACGGCCTGGTGCTGGAGAGCACCGACCGGCCCGTGCTGGAGGAGATCCTCCGCTCGAAGAAGATCCAGCCGCTGGTGGGGGCCCGGATCGACCCGGACACCGTCGCCGTGCACCCCTCCGAGCGCGGGCAGATCAAGCAGACGCTGCTCAAGCTGGGCTGGCCCGCCGAGGACCTCGCCGGATACGTCGACGGCGAGGCGCACCCGATCGAGCTCGCCGAGGACGGCTGGGCGCTGCGCCCGTACCAGCGGCAGGCCGTGGAGGGGTTCTGGCACGGCGGCTCGGGTGTGGTCGTGCTGCCCTGTGGTGCCGGCAAGACGCTCGTGGGCGCGGGCGCGATGGCCATGGCGAAGGCGACGACGCTGATCCTGGTCACCAACACCGTCTCCGCGCGTCAGTGGAAGCACGAGCTGGTGAAGCGGACCTCGCTGACCGAGGACGAGATCGGCGAGTACAGCGGTACGCGGAAGGAGATCCGCCCGGTCACCATCGCCACCTACCAGGTGCTGACGACCAGGCGGAAGGGCGTCTACCCGCATCTGGAGCTCTTCGACTCCCGCGACTGGGGCCTGGTCGTCTACGACGAGGTGCATCTGCTGCCGGCGCCCGTCTTCAAGTTCACCGCCGACCTCCAGGCCCGGCGGCGGCTCGGGCTGACCGCGACGCTGGTGCGCGAGGACGGGCGGGAGTCCGACGTCTTCTCCCTCATCGGCCCCAAGCGTTTCGACGCGCCCTGGAAGGAGATCGAGGCGCAGGGCTATATCGCCCCGGCGGACTGTGTCGAGGTGCGCGTCAACCTCACCGACTCCGAGCGGCTGGCGTACGCGACGGCCGAGGTGGAGGAGAAGTACCGGTACTGCGCGACGACCGCCACCAAGCGGAAGGTCACGGAGGCCCTGGTGCGCAAGCACAAGGGGGAGCAGACGCTGGTCATCGGCCAGTACATCGACCAGCTGGACGAGCTGGGCGAGCACCTGGACGCGCCCGTGATCAAGGGTGAGACGTCCAACGCCCAGCGCGAGAAGCTCTTCGACGCCTTCCGGGCGGGCGAGATCTCGGTACTGGTCGTCTCCAAGGTCGCCAACTTCTCGATCGACCTGCCGGAGGCGACGGTCGCCATCCAGGTGTCGGGCACCTTCGGCTCCCGGCAGGAGGAGGCCCAGCGACTGGGCCGGGTGCTGCGCCCCAAGGCCGACGGGCACGAGGCGCGCTTCTACTCGGTGGTCGCCCGTGACACGGTCGACCAGGACTTCGCGGCGCACCGCCAGCGGTTCCTGGCGGAGCAGGGATATGCGTACCGGATCGTGGACGCGGATTCGCTGCTGGCGGGGGAGGACGCCTGAGCCTTACGCCTGGCGCTTGTCGGCGTATTCGCCCAGGACGACGACGCTGACGGCCGCGCCCGCGAAGGCCTTGATCGCGCGGAGGGCCGCCGCGAAGGTGAACGAGGGGGCGGTGTCCGGGGTGACGGAAGTGGTGGTCATGTCTTCCATGATGGTTTCCGGAATGCCCTCGGGCGTCGGCCTGCCGGTGTAAACGCGCGGGTGGGGCGTACTACCCCAGGCCCATGGGGTGCCCTACCGGAGATGGACGGCGCCCCTGAGCCTTCCCAGGGGCGCGCGGAAAAATCATTCGCGCGCCCTCGGGACGACTGACTACAATCCACCCTTCCCGCCGCCTCCCGCGTCGCCTCGCGACGACGTTCCCGGGAGCGCCGCCGTCCGGACGGAAACCGGCGGCTCCCGCTCGTCCGCCGTACGTCTGGAGGCTCCGCCGTGCCCGCGCACACCATGAACGCGAACGATCCCCTGGAGCGGGAGCGCGCCCATCTCGCCTCGTCCCGCACCGCGTTGCGGGCGATGCGGGCCGACGTGGAGGCGCTCGACATCAAGGATGTCACCGCCAACTGGGTCAACGCCGCCGTCCTCCAGCGGCAGATCGACGACCGTATCGCCGCCCTCGCCGATCTCGCGCACACCCCGCTCTTCTTCGGTCGGCTGGACTGTCTCCGCGCGCCTGCGGCGGACAAGGCGGAGGGGGCCGAGGGGGAGCGCTTCTACATCGGGCGGCGGCACGTCCACGACGCCGACGGCGACCCCATGGTGATCGACTGGCGCGCGCCGGTCTCCCAGCCGTTCTACCGGGCCTCGAAGAAGGACCCGATGGACGTCGGGACGCGCCGCCGGTTCGGTTACACCGGCGGCGAGTTGACCGCCTACGAGGACGAGGACCTCACGGACGCGGCGGGCGGCGAGCAGGCGAGCCGGCTGCTCCAGACCGAGATCGAACGGCCGCGCGTCGGCCCCATGCGGGACATCGTCGCGACCATCCAGCCCGAGCAGGACGAGATCGTCCGCGCCGGCATCGGCGGCACGGTGTGCGTCCAGGGGGCGCCGGGGACGGGGAAGACGGCCGTCGGGCTGCACCGTGTCGCTTATCTGCTCTACGCCCACCGCGAGCGCCTCGCCCGCACCGGCACGCTCGTCATCGGGCCCAACCGGTCCTTCCTTCGCTACATCGAGCAAGTGCTCCCCGCTCTGGGTGAGTTGAACGTCGCACAGGCGACCGTCGACGACCTCGTCGGGCATGTGGAGGTGCGGGGCGCGGACCCCGCCGACGCGGCGCGGATCAAGGGCGACGCCCGGATGGCCGAGGTGCTGCGGCGCGCGGTGCGGGCGGGGGTGACGATGCCGGTGGAGCCGGTGGTCGTGGTGCGCGGGTCGCGGCGCTGGCGGGTCCCGGCGTACGAGATCGAGGAGATGGTGCGGGAGCTGCTCGACCGCGACATCCGCTACGGCGCCGCGCGCGAGGCGCTGCCGCAGCGCATCGCGCACGCCGTGCTCGTACGGATGGAGGAGGCCGGCGAGGCCCCCGACGACCGGGTGCAGGACGCGGTCGCGCGCAACACGGCCGTGAAGGCGGCGGTCAAGGCCGCGTGGCCGGCCGTCGACCCGGCGAAGCTGGTGCTGCGGCTGCTGTCCGACGCGGAGTTCCTGGCGGAGCACGCGGCCGGGGTGCTGACGGAGGACGAGCAGCGCGAGGTCCTCTGGACGAAGCCCGCGCGGTCGGCGCGGTCGGCGAAGTGGTCGGCGGCGGACGCGGTGCTGGTCGACGAGGCGATGGACCTCGTCTCGCGCACCCCGTCGCTGGGCCATGTCGTCCTGGACGAGGCGCAGGACCTCTCACCCATGCAGTACCGCGCGGTGGGCCGCCGCTGTACGACCGGTTCGGCGACGATCCTCGGCGACATCGCGCAGGGCACGACGCCGTGGGCGACGGCGAGCTGGGCGGAGGCGCTGGCCCACCTGGGCAAGCCGGAGGCGGCGGTGGAGGAGCTGACGCAGGGCTTCCGCGTGCCGCGCGAGGTCATCGCGTACGCGTCGCGGCTGCTGCCCGCGATCGCGCCGGGGCTGGCGGCGGCGACGTCCATGCGGGAGTCGCCGGGCGACTTCTCGGTACGGGGTGTGGGCGCCGCTGGTGTGCTGGACGAGGCGGTGGTCGCCGCGTGCCGCGAGGCGCTGGAGCGGGAGGGGTCCGTCGGCCTGATCGCGGCGGACGCGCGGGTCGGGGTGCTGGGGGAGGCGCTGGCCGGTGCGGGGTTGCCGTACCTCGCCCCGGGCGAGGAGACGACGGAGACGGCACGGCTGACGCTCGTACCGGCGTCCCTGGCGAAGGGCCTGGAGTACGACTACGTGGTCCTCGACGAGCCCGCGGCGGTGGTGGCCGGCGAGCCGGACGAGCGGACGGGGCTGCGGCGGCTGTACGTGGCGCTGACGCGGGCGGTCTCGGGACTGACGGTGGTGCACGCGGAGCCCCTGCCGGGGGCGCTGCGCTGAGCTTGCGGGTGCCTTGCGGGGTGCGGCGCCGGCGGGTGCGGAGGGTTCGGCACCGCCGGGCCGGCACGTCGTGGCTTGGCGCCGCTGCGGCGGGGGAGGTGCCCCTGTCCCGGCCCCTTCCCGTTTCCCGGGGCTACGCCCCGGAGCCCCGGGCTACGGGCCTTCCCGGCCCCGGGCGGGGGCGAAGCCCCTCGCCCCGCCGGGGGCCGGGGGCTTGCCCCCCCGCGACGTCAGCCGTCCAGCGCCGCGCGCCACGCGCGGACCGCGTCCGCCGAGGCCGGGGCGTCCCAGCCGGAAGGGCGCGCCGCGCCGCCGATGTGGAAGGCGGTGATGCCCGCCGACCGCAGCACCGGTACGTGCTTGAGCTTCAGGCCCCCGCCGACCATGATCTGCGGCTCGTAGCCGGGTTCGTCGGAGCGCGTCGCCTCCGCGAGGAGCGTGGCGATGCCGTCGTCGACTCCGGAGGCGGAGCCGGCGGTGAGGTAGGTGTCGAGTCCGGGCTGGTCGGCGAGCTGTTTGCGGAGGGCGTCGCGGTCCGCCGCGCGGTCGATCGCGCGGTGGAAGGTCCAGCGGGCCCGGGGCCCGAGCGCGTCGGCGAGGGCCGCCACCGCCGGGAGGTCGGCCCGGCCGTCGTCGGTCAGGAAGCCGAGGACGAACTCCTCCGCCCCCTCCGCCCGCAGCGCCCGCGCCGTGCCGCACAGCGCGTCGAGCGCCGCCGCGCCGCCCGCCGCGAAGCCGTCCGCGGCACGCAGCATCACCCGTACGGGAATGTCGACGGCGGCCCGTACGGCGGCGAAGGTCTCCCGGGCGGGGGTGAGGCCGTCGGCGGCCATGTCGCTGACCAGTTCGAGCCGGTCCGCACCCCCGGCCTGTGCGGCCGCCGCGTCCTCGGCGCCGAGCGCGATCACCTCAAGAATTGGTCTAGACATGTACTCAAGCGTGCCACACGCGCGGCCCGCGTATGTAGCCGTCCCCGTTTTCGCCCCTCTTACGGGGCACATAATCGACTCATGGCAGCCACGAACCCCCACGAGGCCCTGAGCGCCCGCTGGCGGGAGACCGTCGAGCGGGTCCGCGCCGCCCCCGGCCCGGACCCCGCCCCGTACGCCGACGACCTCCTGGCACGCTGGGAGGAGCCGCAGCGTCGCTACCACACGGTCGACCACCTCGCCGCCGTCCTCGGCCACCTCGACTCGCTCGCCCCCCACGCCGACGACATCGAGACCGTCCGGCTCGCCGCCTGGTTCCACGACGCCGTCTACCGCCCCGACCGCTCCGAGAACGAGGAGCGCTCCGCCCACCTCGCCGAGCGTGCCCTGCCCGAGCTGGGCGTGGACCACGCCCGTACCGCCGAGGTCGTCCGCCTCGTACGGCTCACCGTCAGCCACGATCCCGCCCCCGGCGACCGCGACGGCGAGACGCTCTGCGACGCCGACCTCGCCGTCCTCGGCGGCACCCCGCAGGAGTACGCGCGCTACGCGGCGGCCGTCCGCGACGAGTACGGCTTCGTGCCCGACGACCTCTTCCGCGAGGGCCGTGCCGGCGTGCTGCGCCAGCTGCTGGCGCTGCCCCGGCTGTTCCGCACCCCGCTGGGCCACGACCGCTGGGAACTGCTGGCGCACCGCAACCTCACCGCCGAGCTGGAACTGCTCACCAGTTGAGACGTATAGGGGGGACGTAAGGGGCTGGTGTGACTGGAGGGAATACCTCCGACGATGATCATGCTGGCCATGGGTATGCCGCCGAACTCCGCTCCCCAGCGTCCCCGTACGTCCATGCCCGCCGCCGTGTACGTCCTCGGCCTGTCCGTATTCGCCCTCGGAACGTCCGAGTTCATGCTCTCCGGGCTGCTCCAGCCCATCGCCCGTGACATGGACGTCTCCATCCCGCGCGCCGGGCTGCTGGTGTCCGCGTTCGCCATCGGCATGGTCGTCGGCGCGCCCGTGCTCGCGGCGGCGACGCTGCGGCTGCCCCGCCGGACGACGCTGGTGGCGCTGCTCGCCGTCTTCGGCCTCGGCCAGGTGGCGGGGGCGCTCTCGCCCTCGTACGAGGTGCTGTTCGCGTCCCGGGTGGTGAGCGCGCTGGCCTGCGCCGGGTTCTGGGCGGTCGGCGCGGCGGTGGCCGTGTCGCTGGTGCCGGCGGACGCCCGGGCCCGGGCCATGGCGGTGATGGTGGGCGGCCTGTCCATCGCCAACATCGTCGGCGTGCCCGCCGGCGCGCTGCTGGGGCAGCACGCGGGCTGGCGCGCGGCGTTCTGGGCGGTGGCCGGGATGTCGGTGCTCGGCCTCGCCGGGGTCCTGGCGCTCGTGCCGGGGACCGCGCGGGCGGGCGGCGCGGGTGGGGCGGACGCACCGCGGTTGCGCGCGGAGTTGGCCATCTACCGCGACCGGCAGGTCTGGCTCGCGCTGATCGCCACCGCGCTCAACGCCGCCGCCGTCTTCTCCCTCTTCTCCTACCTCGCCCCGCTGCTCACGGAGACCGCCGGGCTGAAGGAGTCCTGGGTACCGACCGTGCTCGCCCTCTTCGGCGTCGGGGCGCTCATCGGCACGGCCGTCGGCGGGCGGATCGCCGACGCACACCTGTTCGGCACGATGTACGGCGGGATCGCGGCGTCCGCCGCCGTGATGGCCCTGCTGGCGCTGACCGCCCACCTGGCGGTCGCGGCCGTGGCGCTGGCGCTGCTGCTCGGCGTCGCGGCGTTCGTCACGGCGCCCGCGCTCAACGCGCGGATGTTCAACGTCGCGAACGCCGCGCCGACGCTCGCGGGGGCGACGACGACGTCCGCGTTCAACATCGGCAACACGGTCGGGCCTTGGCTGGGCGGGCTCGTCATCTCGGCGGGATGGGGCTATCCGGCGGTGGCGGGGCTGGGAGCGGTGCTGGCGGTGCTGGCGTTGGGGACGACGGCCGTGGCCTCGCGGCTGCACCACGGGAAGTCGCGGGTCGTGGCAGGTGGGGCGGGTGCTGCCGCCGAGTCCGGCACCGCCGGGCTCGTGCGTCGCGGCTGATTGCCGCTGCGGCGGGGCATCACCCCCGCCGCGACGGCGGGCAACCCCCACCGCGTGGTCCGGCGGTGCCGAACGGCCCCTACCGCTTCGGGCGCCGCAGCCCCGAGACACGCAACAACCGCACCACCTCGCGGCTGCTCACCTCCACCGCGCCCAGCCGCACGGCGTCCCCGTACGCCGTCGACAGCACGTCGTAGTGATCCCCGTCGAACGCCTGGCCGGGCAGGCCCAGGCGGGCGGCGAAGGCGTGGAGTTCGTCGAAGGAGACGTCGCTGACCAGGTGGGACCACATACGGCCGTGGCCCGGCCAGTTCGGGGGGTCGATGTAGAGGGTCACCGGAAGGTCACCCGGTCAGTGTCCGAGGGCCGTCGCCAGGGAGCCCACGGGCGCGATCAGCACGGCCTGCTTGGCGCAGGCCCAGTGCGGGTCGGGGCCGAGCTCGGGCTCCACCTCCAGGGCGTGCGGGTCGCCCGTGTCCGTGCAGACCGGGCACAGGGGCCAGCGGCCGTGCCGTTCCAGCAGGGCGTCCTGGACGTCCTGGGCCACCAGGCCGGGCAGGAACGCCATGCCCTCGGGCCACTGCTCGACCCACCACCGCCGGTGCGTGACCGCGTCCTCGACCAGCGAGACGACGTCGGCGTCGGCCACGTCGCCCGCCACCAGATCGGCGAGGACGAGCGCGCGCGCCGTGTGCAGTGCCTGTTCGAGCTCCATGCGATCCATTGTCGGGGGCCAGGAGGGTTGACGGCACACCGGGCCGAAAATACCTTTCACGATGTGAGCAGCAAGGTGAAGGAAACTTCCGTGACTTCCCGCTCAGCCCCGGCGCTCGGGCCCCGGCCCGTGCCCCCGACCCCGCCCGCCGCCCTGGCCGCCAAGGTCCGCACCCTCGCGCCCTCCATGACCCGCTCGATGCAGCGCGTCGCCGAGACCGTGGCCGGCGATCCGGCCGGTTCCGCGGCGCTGACCGTCACCGGGCTCGCGGAGCTCACGGGCACCAGCGAGGCCACCGTCGTACGCACCGCCCGCGTCCTCGGCTACCCCGGCTACCGCGATCTGCGGCTCGCGCTCGCCGCGCTCGCGGCCGAGCAGGCGGCGGGCCGGGCGCCCGCCGTCACCGCCGACATCGCCGTGGACGACCCGCTGGCCCGCGTCGTCGCCAAGCTCGCCCAGGAGGAGGCGCAGTGCCTGGCGGACACCGCCGCCGGGCTCGACGCGGCCGCGCTGGAGGCGGCCGTCGGCGCCATCGCCGCCGCCCGGCGCGTCGACGTCTACGGGATCGGCGCCTCCAACCTCGTCGGCCAGGACCTCGTCCAGAAGCTGCTGCGCATCGGCCTGATCGCCCACGCGCCCGCCGACCCCCACCTGGCCGTCACCAACGCCGTCCAGCTGCGCTCCGGGGACGTGGCGATCGCCATCACCCACTCCGGGCGCACCACCGACGTCATCGAGCCGCTGCGCGTCGCCTTCGAGCGCGGGGCGACCACGGTCGCGATCACCGGGCGGCCGGACGGGGAGATCGCCCAGTACGCCGATCACATCCTCACCACGTCCTCCGCCCGGGAGAGCGAGCTCCGCCCGGCGGCCATGTCGAGTCGCACGAGCCAGCTGCTCGTGGTGGACTGCCTGTTCATCGGGGTCGCGCAGCGTACGTACGAGCACGCGGCGCCCGCCCTGTCCGCTTCGTACGAGGCGCTGGCCCATCGGCACGCCCCGCGTGACCGGCGTTGATCCTCGAAGATCCCCGAAAGCGAGCCATCCGCCCATGACCTCCTCCTCTTCCGCGCTCCGGGCGCAGCTGGCCGCCCTCACCACGGAGGCGTTCCGGCCCGACCTCGCCGACATCGACCGGCTGCCCACCCGGGACATCGCCGAGATCATGAACGCGGAGGACGCCACGGTCGCCGCCGCCGTCGCGGCCCGGCTCCCCGAGATCGCCGCGGCCATCGACGCGACCGCCGAACGGATGGCGCGCGGCGGCCGGCTGATCTACGCGGGCGCGGGCACGGCCGGCCGGCTGGGGGTGCTGGACGCCAGTGAGTGCCCGCCGACGTTCAACACCGACCCCGGCCAGGTCGTCGGCCTGATAGCGGGAGGCCCCGAGGCCCTGGTGGCGGCCGTCGAAGGGGCCGAGGACGACGCGGAGCGGGCCGCCGCCGACCTGGACGCGCTGAAGCCGGGGCCCGACGACACGGTCGTCGGCGTCTCCGCCTCGGGCCGCACCCCCTACGCCGTGGGGGCCGTCCGGCACGCCCGCGCGGCCGGGGCGCTCACGGTGGGGCTGGCCTGCAACGCCGGTTCGGCGCTGGGCGCGGCCGCCGAGCACGCCGTCGAGGTCGTCGTGGGGCCCGAACTCCTCACCGGCTCCACCCGGCTGAAGGCGGGCACGGCGCAGAAGCTCGTCCTCAACATGATCTCGACGATCACGATGATGCGGCTCGGCAAGACCTACGGAAACCTCATGGTCGACGTCCGCGCCTCCAACGAGAAGCTGCGCGCCCGGTCCCGGCGGATCGTCTCGCTGGCGACGGGCGCGGCGGACGACGAGATCGAGGCGGCGCTGACCGGCGCCGGGGGCGAGGTGAAGAACGCCGTCCTGATCCTTCTCGGCGAGGTCGACGGGCCCACGGCCGCCCGGCTGCTGGCGGAGTCGCACGGCCATCTGCGCGCCGCCCTGCGCGCGGCGGGCGCGGCGCACGGCTGATCCACCGTCATGGGCCGTACCTTCGTGCCCTGATGAACCCACAGGACATCGCCGCCGCCCTCCTCCCCCTCCTCGGCGGCGCCGGCAACGTCCGTACCGTCGGCCACTGCATGACCCGGCTGCGGGTGGAGGTCGCGGACCGCGAGCCGGTCCGGGGCGCGGAACTGCGGGCGCTGCCGGGTGTGCTGGGCGTGGTGGAGGACGGGGAGTCGTTCCAGATCGTGCTGGGTCCGGGGACGGTCGCGCGGGTGGCGCCGGAGCTGGAGCGGCTCGTCACGGCAGGCGGAACGGCGGCTGAGGTCCTCGCCGAGCGCGGTGCCGCGCTGCGGGCCGAGCGCCGGGCCCGTAACGCCACCCCCGGCAAGCTCTTCCTCCGCCGCCTCGCCCAGATCTTCGTACCGCTGATCCCCGCCCTCGTCGGCTGCGGCGTCATCGCCGGTCTCGGCGGGCTGCTGGCCAATCTCCACTGGCTGCCCGCGCTCGTCCCGGCGCTGTCCGCGATCGCGTCCGGCTTCATGTCGCTGATCGCCGTCTTCGTCGGGTACCAGGCGGCGAAGGAGTTCGGCGGCACGCCCGTGCTGGGCGGGGCGGTCGCGGCCGTCATCGTCTACCCGGGCGTCACGCACGTCGCCGTGTTCGGCCGGCAACTGGCGCCCGGGCAGGGCGGGGTGCTGGGGGCGCTGGGCGCGGCGCTGCTGGGGACGGTCGTGGAGAAGGCGTGCCGGCGGGTTGTGCCGGAGGCCCTGGACGTACTGGTGACGCCCTTCCTGACGGTGCTGCTGCCGGGGCTGGTGACGCTGTACGGGCTGATGTTCGTGGCCGGCGAGGTGTCGTCGGCGATCGGCCGTTGCGCGGAGTGGCTGCTGGCCAACGGGGGCGCGGTGGCGGGCTTCGCGCTGGGCGGGCTGTTCCTGCCGCTGGTCATGCTGGGCCTCCACCAGGCACTGATCCCCATCCACACCACGCTCATCGCCGAGCGGGGCTCCACGGTCCTGCTGCCGATCCTGGCCATGGCGGGCGCGGGGCAGGTGGGCGCCGCGCTCGCGGTCCACGTCCGGTCGGCGGGCGACGCGTCGGTCCGGAAGGTGATCCGGTCCGCCCTTCCGGCAGGGCTTCTGGGCATCGGGGAGCCGCTGATCTACGGGGTTTCGCTGCCGCTGGGGAGGCCGTTCGCCACGGCGTGCGTGGGGGGCGCGTTCGGGGGCGCGTTCGTGGGACTGCTCCACCAGACGGGGGAGACGGTGGGGGCGACGGCCATCGGGCCGTCGGGGTGGGCGCTCTTTCCGCTGCTCGCGGGGAATCACGGGCTTCGGCGTGCGGCCGCCGTCTACGGGGTGGGGCTGCTGGTCGGTTATGGGACCGGGTTCGTGGCCACGTACCTGTTCGGTGTGAGGGGCCCCGGTCCCGCCCCTTCACCGTTTCCCGGGGCTCCGCCCCGGACCCCGCTCCTCAATCGCCGGAGGGGCTGAATTCCTACACCACGCCGTCCGCCAGTTCCGCCACTCCCGTGATGCGGTGCAGCGGATACGTCCGTACCTCGTCCGCCGTGTGGTCGTACGCCGTGACGAAGCCGCCCTCCACGCGGATGGGGGCGATGACGCGCTGGCTGGCCGCGCCCTCCGCGTTGACGTAGCCGATCCAGACGGCGGCGCCGGTGAGGACGGCGGCCTGGACCGTGGCGAGGGTGTCGGCGGGCGTGGTGCGGGGCAGCCCGCCGTCGGCGGGGGCCGGGGCGGCGGCGGGCTTGCGTTCGGCCGTGGCGGCCAGGTCACCCGCCCGTACGGCGCGGACGGCCGCGCCCAGCAGCGTGGCATCGGGGACGGGCGGCCCGTCGGGGACGGGCGCCGGGGCGGTGCGCGGTGGGGTGCGGTGGGCGTCGGCGCGGCTGATCACCACGTCGCCCTCGGCGGACTCGGCCGCCGGCGCGTACCCCATCGCCCGCAGCCCCTCCAGCAGCGCGTCGGGCTCGACCTGCGCCGCCAGGACCGTCCCGGCGAGCCGGCGCAGCCGCAGCGGCGCCGAGCGGCGGTCGGCGAGGAGCTCGCCGAGTACGGCCTCGTCGTCGCAGCGCAGGTACGACGACGCCGCGCCGACCCGCAGCCGGCCGTGCCGCCGGGCCATGTCGTCCACCAGATAGGCGAGCGGCTGCGGCACGGGCGTCCGCGAGTGCGCGGTGAGGAACGCGTGGAGATCGGCCGCCGTGCGGCCCGCGTCCAGGGCGCGGCGCACGGACTCGGGGGTGAAGCGGTAGACGGTCGCGCCGCCCTTGGACTCGATGTCCGCGAGCACCGACAGGGCTTGTGCGAGCGGGCGCCGCAGCGGGCCGGGGGCGACGGCGGTCAGGTCCGCCTGGAGGAGGACGTGGTCCAGGGGCTCGGGCAGCAGGGGGGCGAGCAGGCCGGGGGCCTTGTCGGGGGCGTCGAGCAGGGCCCGGCCGGGCGCGGAGAGCGCGCCCCGGTTCGTCACGCCCAGCAGCTCCGCCTCGGCGAGCGCCCAGCGGGCCAGCCGCGAGCGGGTGTCCTCGGGCGCGTCCGGGGCCGCCGCGCGGGGCGGCCGTTCCCAGCGCAGCCGGGTCAGCAGCGTCTCCTCGGTCACGGACGCCCCGGCGGGCAGCCCGGCGAGGAGGGCCAGCACCCGGCGGCGGACCTCGGGGGCGGGGGAGCGGTCGAGGTCCGGGCCGAGGGCGGAGAGCATCCGGCCCTTGGCGTCCTTCTCGCCCGTGAGGCCGGCCGTGCGGGTCATGGCCAGCCACGCCGTCACCAGGTGCTGCCAGCGCCGCTCGGCGGGCAGCGGCAGCCAGTCGTCGTAGGCGGGCGTCGGGGCGTAGCGCTCGTCGACGTCGCCGTCGGAGGCGAGCAGGCCCGCCGCGTGGGCCAGCTCGGCCCAGAACGCGGCGGCCGTCTCGGTGGTGTCCAGGCGGGTCGCGGCGCGCTTGAGGTCCCGTACGCTCAGGCCGCCCGCGCGCAGCACGAGCGGGCCGGCGGTCTCCCAGTCGGCGAGGAGCTCCTCGACGGTCGTGAGCGCGGTGAACGCCTGGCCGGCGGCGGCCGCGTCGACGACCCGGTCGGAGTGTTCGGTGACGGGCGTGAGCGAGGGAGCTACCGGCTCGGGCGTGCGGTGCGCGCGCCCGGCGCGCAGGTGCAGGGCCACCTCGCGGGGCAGGACGACGCTGCCGGGGGTGACGGTCAGCAGCAGGCCCCGGTCGAGGAGCCAGCGCAGATGCGGGGCGGGCGTGGCGGTGACCGTGCCGTAGGGCGGGCCCCACTGGAGCCTGCCGAGCACGGTCAGGGACTCGGCGGGCGCCTCGGCGAGCAGCTCCGCCATGCGCCCGCGGTCCTCGAACAGGTCGGTCAGCGCGGCCACGGCGGTCACCGGATCGTGGGTCGCGGGCAGCCCGGCCGTCGCGATGATCTGCTGGAGCCGTCCGGGTGACATCCCGGCCGTCACCTCGATGACGGCGGGGCCCAGCCCGGTGGGGGAGGGATGGGTGGCGGACGGCGCGAGGAGCTCCCGGACGGTCCGGACGAGCCGCAGCCGGTCCTCGCCGCCCCAGACCAGGGCCGCCTCGCGCAGTGTGGTGACGGCGCGGGGGAGCCCGGCTGTGACCCGGGGGTCATCCGGTCGGTCGCCGTTCATGAGTGCGGCGAGCGTCCCGTACGGGCAGGGGTCCGGGGCCACGGCCAGCGCCTCGGCGACCTGGAGCGCGAACCGGTCGAGCCGGTCCAGCGCCCGGACGACGGAGGCCCGGGTGGCGGCCCGGGTGGCGAGCTGGGTGAGGTCGCCGGGCACGGGACTGAGCAGGTCAGGCCGGGCGCGCAGGAGATCGGCGAGGGCGTCGTCGGGCCGCGCCCGCAGCTCCTCGGCGAGTGTGCGCGGCGCCGCCGCCGTACCGCCGCCGGTGCTGCCGTTCTCCCGCGAAGTGGTCATTCTGTTTACGGTACCGGGTCGTCGTGCCGCGGCCCCGGGTTCACCGGCTTCGTCAGGGCTTCGTCCGGCTTCGTCCGTGACGGGGTGCCGGTGGGTGCGGAACCGGTACCTTCGGTGGGGTTCGACGGCTCGTGCGGCCTTGGGGGCTTCGGTGGGGATCGAGAGCGATCAGCTGGTTTACGACTATCTGAGCAGGGTCGGGGACCTCGCCCAGAGACAGTCGCTCACCTCCGGCGACCGGATGCGGCTGGTCTCCCGGCTGCGCGCCGAGATCGAACGCCGCCGCGCGGTCGAGGGCGCCGACACCCCCGCCGCCGTGCAGCGCATCCTCGACGGGCTGGGTACGCCGTCGGAGGCGGTGGCGGCCGGGGCGGCGGGAGTGCCGGGCGCGACGTCCGACGCGGGGCGGGTGCCGGCGCAGCGGCGGGCCGACGCGGAGGAGGCGGTGCCCTCCGTGCCGCGCGCGCGTCGGCTCGGCGGGCCGGCGGCGCCGCCGCACCTGGCGACGGAGGAGGAGCTCGGGCCCCGGGGCGCCGGCGGGGCCGCTGCCGGGGCCGAGTGGTGGCGGGTGGAGCCGGGGCCGTTCACGAAGGCGGATGCGGGCGGTGGCGGGGATGCCGTGCACGGGTTCACCGGGGGGATCGAGATCCCGGACATGCTGAAGCCGCCGCCGGTGAAGCGGCCGGAGACCGTCGAGAACGCGCCGGCCTCCTCGGCGGCGGAGCAGGCCGACGACGGGCCGGACTCCCCGGACGACGACCGCCGCTTCAGCTTCTGGCGCTCCAAGGAGGGCGTCCCCATGAGCCCGCTCCTCCTGCTCGTGGCCGTACTGCTGGTCGCCGGGGCGATCCTCGGCAACTGGCTGGTGCTCGCGGCGGGCTGGGTCCTGGCCTACGCGACGCGCCGCCTCACCCGGACGGAGTCGAAGTGGGCCGTCATGGGCGTCCCCGGCCTGGCGGTGGCCGGCGCGGTGATCTGGCTCTGGGGCCGCACGGAGGGCCGCTGGGGCGACCCGATACCGCAGGGGGCGATGGCGTCCGCCCTGGCGGAGACGTGGCCGGTGGTGGTGAAGGTGGCGGCGGTGGCGTCAGCGGCGTTCGTGCTGTGGCGGGCGCGGCGGCCGGGGTGACGCCTGAGGGAGGAGCACCCGGTCACCCCTGCCACGGCCTCCCCGGCACGATCAGCGGCCCACCCGTCACCGGATCCGGGACGATGACCGATTCCAGGCCGAAGGCCTCCCGCACCAATTCCGCCGTCACGATTTCCGAAGGCCGCCCCTGCGCCATGATCTGGCCGTCCTTCATCGCGACCAGATGGTCCGCGTACCGCGCCGCCTGGTTCAGGTCGTGGAGCACGGCCACCACCGTCCGCCCCCGCTCGTGGTTGAGGCGCCGGACGAGGTCCAGGACCTCCACCTGGTGGGAGATGTCCAGGTACGTCGTCGGCTCGTCGAGCAGCAGCAGGTCCGTCTCCTGGGCGAGTGCCATCGCGATCCACACCCGCTGGCGCTGCCCGCCGGAGAGTTCGTCCACCTGACGGTCCGCGAGAGCGGCGACGTCCGTGCGGGTCATGGCGTCGGTGACGGCCCGTTCGTCGTCCTCGGACCACTGCTGCCACCACCGCTGGTGCGGCTGCCGGCCCCGGGCGACGAGGTCGGCGACGGTGATGGCCTCGGGCGCCACGGGGGTCTGGGGCAGCAGCCCCAGCGACTGGGCGACCCGCCGGGTGGGGACGCGGGCGAGTTCCTCGCCGTCGAGCAGCACCGCCCCCCGCGCGGGCTTCAGCAGCCGCCCCAGCGCACGCAGCAGCGTCGACTTGCCGCACGCGTTGGGGCCGACGATCACCGTGACCTCGCCGTCCGGGACGTCCAGGTCCAGGCCCTCGACGACCGTGCGCTCCTCGTAGGAGAGCGTCAGGTCCCGGGCGCCGAGGCGACTCGTGACAGGGGCAGAAGCTTCGACGGTCACGCTTTCCCTCCCGTACGCCCGCGGGCGATCAGCCAGATCAGGTACGGCGCCCCCACGGCCGCCGTGAGGACGCCCACCGGCAGCTGGGTGGGCTCCAGGAGCTTGCGCCCCAGCAGGTCCGCCGTCACCACGATGAACGCGCCCAGCAGCGCCGAGCCCAGCAGCGGGATCTGCGCGGTGCGGGTCGTGCGGCGGGCGATCTGCGGGGCGAGGAGCGCCACGAAGTCCACCGGGCCGGCCGCGCCCGTGGCGACGGAGGCGAGGACGACGCCGAGGCCCACCAGCCCCAGCCGGGTCCGGTTCAGCCGGACGCCCAGCGCGGTCGCGGTGGCGTCGTCCAGCGACACCGTGCGCTGCGCCCGCGCCGCCCAGCACACCGCGGGCAGGGCCGCCAGCAGGGTCCAGGCGAGCGGGGCCGCCTCGTCCCAGCCGCGGGCGCCCAGGGAGCCCGTCAGCCACACCTTGGCCTGCTGGGCGACGAGGTAGTCGCCCTTGGTCAGGAACAGGTGGGTGACCGAGCGCAGGGCGACGGCGAAGCCGATGCCGATGAGCACGAAGCGCGCGGCCTGGAGCCCGCCCCGCCACGCGAAGGCGTAGACGAGGCCCGCCGCGAGCAGCCCGCCCACCACCGACAGGTACGGCAGGGCGGAGTACGAGGTGATCCCGAAGGTCATCGCCCCGACCGTCAGCGCCCCCGCGCCCTGGCTGACCCCGATGACGTCGGGGCTGGCCAGCGGGTTGCGGGCGACGGTCTGGATGAGCGCCCCGGCCACGCCGAAGGCCGCCCCGGCGAGCAGGCCCACGGTCATCCGGGGCAGCCGGGCGGTGCCCACGGCGAACTCGGCCGGCGACGGCTGCCCGAGGAGCACCTTCAGGACCTCGCCCGGCGAGGTGTCCGGCATGCCCAGGCACAGGTACGCCAGGCACGCGCCGGCCAGCAGCACGGTCAGCCCCAGGGCGACGGCCGTGGCGCGCCGGTGGACGAGGAACGAGCCGCGCCCGGCCCGGATCAGCACGTACCCGTGAGGCCGCACAGCAGGCGTCGCGGCAGGTATCGCGGCAGGTGTCGTGCTCACGCCGCCACCGCCTTGCGGCGGACCAGCGTGACCAGGAAGGGCAGGCCGAGCAGCGCGGTCATCACCCCGGACGGCACCTCGCCCTCGGTGTAGATCACCCGGCCGAGGACGTCGGCGGTCAGCAGGATCACGGGGCCGAGGAGCGCGGCCATGGGCAGCACCCAGCGGTGGCCGGTGCCCACGAGCGCGCGGGCGATGTGCGGGACGGCCAGGCCCAGGAAGGCGATCGGGCCGGCGGCCGCGACCCCGGCGCCGGTGAGCACGGTGGCGCCGAGCCCGGCGGTGATCCGGACGAGTCCCACGTTGCGGCCCAGGCCCTTCGCCATGTCCTCGCCCAGCGCCAGCGCGTCCAGGCCCCGGGCGGACGCCAGCACGGCCGCCGTGCCGACCAGCAGGAACGGCCAGAGCTGCCCGGCGATGGCCGCGTCGCGCCCGGCGATCGAGCCGACCTGCCAGAAGCGGAACTCGTCCAGCGCCGACGCCCGCGTGGTCAGGACGCCGGAGATGACGGAGACCAGCAGCGCGTTGATCGCGGCCCCGGCCAGCGCCAGCTTCACCGGCGAGGCCCCGCCCCGCCCGCGCGTGGCGACGGCGTAGACGCCCACGGAGGCCGCGGCGGCGCCCACGAAGCCGAACCAGACGTAGTCGCTCAGCCGGTGCAGTCCCGCCGCCGTCATGGCGACGACCACGCCCAGCGAGGCGCCCTGGCTGATGCCGAGGACGCCCGGGTCGGCGATGGGGTTGCGGGTGATGCCCTGGAGCGCGGTGCCGGCCAGGGCGAGGGCCGCGCCGACCATCACCCCGATCAGGGTGCGCGGCACGCGGAAGCTGCGCACGGTCACGGAGTCGGGGTCCGTGCCGCCGTGGAGCAGCGCGTCGAGGACGTGGGAGGGGGCCACCGGGCGGCTGCCGACGGCGAGGCTGAGCAGGGCCGCGACGAGCAGGGCGGCGAACGCTGCCGCCATCCAGCCGACGCGGCGGCGGACCGAGGACGGTCCGGGGCTGCTGATCGGGACGGCGGCTGACATCGCTTCCAAAAAGGCCGGCCTCAAAAGGGTCGGCAGGTCGACAACCCGGCATTGAGGTCATGGCGACGCCAATGCCGCGAACGGTTGTGGTTAGGCGAGGCTAAGTGTACGGGTGGGGTGCTTGGCACAATGTGGGGCATGACCCCGTATCCGAGCACGCCCCCGCGCACGGACCACCGGTACGCCTTCACGGTCGGCTTCGACCTCGATCTGACCCTGGTCGACTCGCGGCCCGGCATCAGGGCCGCCTACGCGGCGCTCGCGGCCGCCACGGACACCCACATCGACCTCGACCTGGTCATCAGCAGACTGGGCCCGCCGCTCGTCGAGGAACTGCGCAACTGGTTCCCGGAGGAGCGGATCGCCGAGGCCAACGCCCTCTACCTGGCCGGCTACCCCCAGCACGGCATCGCCCCCTCGCCCGCGATGCCGGGCGCGCTGGACTCCCTGGCCGCCATCCGGGAGCTGGGCGGTCGGTCCATCGTCGTCACCGCCAAGAACCCCCGGAACGCCCGGCTCCATCTGGACCACCTGGGCATCGACGCCGATGAGCTCATCGGCGACCTGTGGGCCGAGGACAAGGCCCTCGCCCTGCGCGCCCACGACGCCTCCGTCTACGTGGGCGACCACATCGGGGACGTACGCGGTGCGCGGAAGGCCGGCGCGCTCGCCGTGGCGGTGCCCACCGGGCCGTACGGCGTGGCCGAGCTGCGCGAGGCCGGGGCGGACGTGGTCCTGCCCGGCGGCCTGACCGACTTCCCGGCCTGGCTGCGCGGCCACCGCGCCCGCCCGGTGGACTGACGGCCCGACGGGCCGAGCCAGGCGGACCGGCTCGCTAGCTCGCGGACTCCATCGCCCCGCGCGCCTCGCGGCGCTGCTCGGCGATGGAGCGCAGCACTCCAGCGCCGGAGATCAGGAATCCCACTCCCATCAGCATGCAGACGAAGTACGCTGCGGGCGGCAGGGGATCGGCACCGAGGAACAGCGGGGCGACCGTGGCCAGAGTGGCCACCGCGCCGACGAGAAAGACGACGGCACCGGTCCGTACCAGCAGATCCCCGGCTCGGGGCGTTTCGCTACTCACCTGACCAGGGTAGATCCCAGGGCGGCGGTATGGCGGCCGGATGACGACGAACAGATCGGACGCGCAGAGGTACGACCCGAGGACGTCTTGTCACCGGGCCCGGGACCATTAGCCTTGGGGGGAGCGGGTCTTGCGGCCCGCTGTAGTGCTATCCAGAGCTGTTTTTCTCTTGATTACAGCGATTTTTCAGCTTTTGCGGTTTGCGCTTTCCGGTATCCGCAACGAGACACGAGGACGAGGACAGACGTGCCTACCGGCAAGGTCAAGTGGTTCAACAGCGAGAAGGGCTTCGGCTTTCTCTCCCGCGACGACGGCGGAGACGTCTTCGTGCACTCCTCGGTGCTCCCGGACGGGGTCGACGCCCTCAAGCCCGGCCAGCGCGTGGAGTTCGGCGTGGTGGCGGGCCAGCGCGGTGACCAGGCGCTGTCGGTGACCCTGCTCGAAGCCCCCCCGTCGGTCGCCGCCGCGCAGCGCCGCAAGCCCGATGAGCTGGCCTCCATCGTCCAGGACCTCACCACGCTCCTGGAGAACGTCACCCAGCAGCTCGAGCGCGGCCGCTACCCGGAGAAGGCGCAGGGCTCGAAGATCGCGGGCATGCTGCGGGCCGTCGCCGACCAGCTGGACGTCTGACGCGGTCATGGGCGGCCCAGCGGGGTCACCCATGACAATCCAGCCGTTTTTCCTTCGTCTGCCGCCGCGTACCGCTGTGTTCGGCCGCGACGGATCACACGACAGGTGACGCGACGGATCACACGAAGTCGAGCGCGTCCGGGCCGAGGGGAGGTACGAGCCCCTCGGCCGCGGCGCGCGTCAGCAGCCCGCGCACGGCGGCGTAGCCGTCCTCGCCCAGACCCGCGGTGAACTCGTTCACGTACAGCCCGATGTGCTGGTCCACCACCGCCTGGTCCATCTCCTGGGCGTGCGCCAGGACATACGGACGCGAAGCCGCCGGATCGTCCCAGGCCATCCGCACGGACGTACGCGCGGCCTCGCCCAGCTCCCGCAGCCGCTCGGCGCCCAGCGAGCGCTTGGCGATGATGGCGCCCAGCGGAATGGGCAGGCCCGTGGTGTCCTCCCAGTGCTCGCCCATGTCGGCGAGCTTGTGGAGCCCGTAGTTCGCGTAGGTGAAGCGGGCCTCGTGGATGACCAGACCGGCGTCCACCTTGCCGTCCCGCACGGCCGGCATGATCTCGTGGAAGGGCAGCACCACGACCTCGCCGACCCCGCCGGGGACCTCGGCGGCCGCCCACAGCCGGAACAGCAGGTAGGCCGTCGAGCGCTCGCTCGGTACGGCGACGGTCTTCCCCGCCAGATCCGCCGCGCTCCCCGCCTCCCGGGTCAGCACCAGCGGGCCGCAACCGCGCCCCAGCGCCCCGCCGCAGGGCAGCAGGGCGTACTCGTCCAGCACCCACGGCAGCACCGCGTAGGACACCTTCAGCACGTCGAATTCACCGCGCTCGGCCATGCCGTTGGTGACGTCGATGTCCGCGAAGGTGACGTCCAGGGCGGGCGCGCCGGGGATCCGGCCGTGTGCCCAGGCGTCGAAGACGAAGGTGTCGTTGGGACACGGCGAATAAGCGATCTTGAGCGGCGCGCTCATGTCAGCCCCCCTGAACAGGCAACGAATCAGGCAACGCGTCAGGCGACGAACCCGATACCGAACCCAGTACCGGAAAAAGTGTCACGAAGGCGCCGGTGAGCGCGCGCAGCGCCTCCCCGATGCGCCAGGCGCCCTTGTCGCGCGGCCCGACCTCGTTGGACACCGCCCGCAGCTCCAGCACGGGCACCCCGTGGGCCGCCGCGGCCTCGGCGACGCCGAAGCCCTCCATGCCCTCGGCCACCGCGCCCGGGTGACGGCCGGCCAGTTCCCCGGCCCGCTCGGCGGTGCCGGTGGCGGTGGAGACGGTCAGCACCTCGCCGCGCACCGCGCCGGTCGCCCCGGCCACGGCCCGTACGAGCTCCTCGGCGGCCCGGTGGGAGTGCGAGCCGAAGCCCAGCTCGGTGACCGACAGGAATCCGCCGTCGCCGGACTGGGCGCCCAGGTCGGCGGCGACCACCGCGTCGGACACCACCAGAGCGCCGACGGGTGCGACGGGCGCGAAGCCGCCCGCGATGCCCGCCGAGACCACCAGTCCGTAGGGGTCGCCCGCGAGCGCGGCGGCGGTCAGCGCCGTCGCCGCCCCGGCCGCGGCCGCGGCCGGGCCGACACCGGCGGCCAGTACGTCGCACACCACCGCGCCGCCGTCCGGCACCACCCGGTGCAGCACGGCGCCGCCGGGCAGCGGGAACTCCCGCCGCTCCGGCGCGGCGGCGGTCACGGCGTCACGTTCCGCCGGGACGGCGGTGACGACGAGGACACGCATCGGTCGCGGGGTCAGGACTCGCGCTCGATGGTGAAGTTCCAGACGCCCAGGGCCTTGCCCGTGCTCACCTCGACGATGCTGACCTGCGTCTTGGCGGCCGCGCCGCCCGCACCGCCCTGGCCGCCGGCGAAGAAGGCGCTGGCCGGGATCGTCCGGTACGTCTTCTTGTTCGGCTCCTGCTCGGCGGGCTGGCCGTTGATGAAGATGGTCCAGCCCTCGTCGGCGATCTTCGGGTCGACGCCGAAGCGGAGCTTGTCCTCCATGGACGCCTTGACGGTCTCCCCGGCGCTCTCCTTGAGGCAGGAGGCGACCTTCTCGTTGCCGAGGGCGTCGCCGTCGTCGTAGCAGGCGGCTTCGGAGGTCACCGTGGTCGAACCGACGGTCACGGTCGCCAGCGGCGTGGGCTTGTCGCAGGCGGTGAGGGCGACGAGCCCGAGGGCCACGGCCCCGACGGCGGCAGCGGCGCGGCGGCGCTTGCCGCGGCCGAGCTCCCCGGAGGCGCGACCCGACACCGCGAGGTCATCAGTAACGGTCATGCGGGCAGGCTATCGGGCCCCTCGCATCAGGCCACGCGCGGGTGCGGCGAGCCGCGCCGGGCGGCCGCCAGCAGCCCCCGTACGGCAGTGGCCACGCCCAGCGCCAGGAACGCCGCCGCCACCGACATCCCCACCACACCATTGAGCGGCAGCAGGATGCCGATGGCCCCGCCCACCACCCAGCACATCTGCAGCAGTGTCTCCGATCGGGCGAACGCGGACGTCCGCACCTCCTCCGGGACATCCCGCTGAATGAGGGAATCCAGCGACTGCTTCCCCAGCGCCTGCGAGATCCCCGCGACCGCCGCGACCACGACCACCATGAAGGCCCCGAACAGCACCGCCGCCACGATCGTCGTCCCCAGCGTCACCGACAGCACCAGGGCGATCATCTTCTCCGGCCCGCGCGAGCGCAGCAGCGCCGCGATGGCCGTCCCCAGCGCGTTCCCCGCGCCCGCCGCCACCGCCACGACGCCCAGCGAGAACGCCGGGCTCAGCCCGCCCAGCGGATGCACCCGCAGGAGGAACGCCAGGAAAAACGTCAGAAAACCCGACAGCATCCGCAATGCCCCATTGGCCTGGAGCCCGTGCACCACCGACGCCCCCACCGTGCGCAGCCCGGGGGCCCTGGCCTTTCCCCGCCGCATGACCGGATTCCGCATGAGCGGACCCCGTCGCCGGGACTCCGGAGCCGTCAACCGGGCCCGTGCCTCGCCCTTGGCCGAGTCCACCTTGGGCGGCAGCGAGAACGACAGGTACGTCCCGAACGCGAACACCACGAACGCCCCGTACAGCGGCCACTGAGGCCCCAGCTGATGCAGCGCCGCGCCCAGCGGGGCCGCCAGGCCCGTGGCCAGCAGGCCGCCCAGCGTCACCCGGGAATTCGCCTTCACCAGCGCGATCCGCGGTGGCAGCAGCCTCGGCACCACGGCCGAGCGCACCACCCCGTACGCCTTGGACGCCACCAGCACGCCCAGCGCCGCCGGATACAGCTCCAGCCCGCCGGTCGCCACCGCGCCCGACATCATCAGCGCCAGCAGCGCCCGCGCCAGCATCGCGGAGGCCATCGCCGCCCGCCGGCCGTGCGGCACCCGGTCCAGCAGCGGACCGATCACCGGCGCGAGGAAGACGAACGGCGCCATCGTCACCGCCAGGTACAGCGCCACCCGCCCCCGCGCCTGGTCCGTGGGCACCGAGAAGAAGACGGTGGACGCCAGCGCCACGGTGATCAGCACATCACCGGCCGAATTCACCGCGTGGAGCTCGATCAGCTTGCCCAGGCCCGACTCGCCCGCGCCGTGCGCGTGCGTCGCCCGGCGCACGCCCCGCGCCGCACCCCGGAAAGGGGCGCGCAGCACCCGGCCGGCGCCCCGGGCCGTACGGCGGAGCGGACCGCCTTCGGCTGACCGGATGGCTCCCATCACGCCATACTGCCCCAACTGACACCGCGCATGGCACTTTCGCCCTATCCACGGGGCGCGCCCATGACGACGCGCCGGGTTCGCTCACGACGACGCGCCGGGCTCGCCGAAGCCCGGGTATCCCCCGGGCGGCCGCGCGGGGTAGCGTGCGTAGCGCGCCACCGGCCGTAGCTCTTGGCCGCACCCCGAGTCCCCATCCCGCAGAATGGGTGATGACAGGTGCGCCCGAGGCCGTCGGGCGCGGACGTCGACGCGGCCCAGCGGTCCGCTCCGTCCGCAGGCCCGATCGTTCGGCTGGCGCACTCGTGAGACGGCGTGGAAGAGAGAATCGATTCTTGTGAGTGCTGCGATGCGAAGCCGTACCCCGGACCGCCTGTGCGCCGAGGCGGTCGACGTCGCCCGGGCGGCCGCCGAGGAAGCGGCCCGGCCGGGCAAGGTCGGCGACCACGTCGAGGTCGTCGCCGACGGGGACCGCGTCGTCACGCACTACTTCCTCTGCGAGGACCCCGGCTACCGGGGCTGGCGCTGGGCCGTCACCGTCGCCCGCGCCTCCCGCGCCAAGAACGTCACCCTTGACGAGACCGTCCTCCTCCCCGGCTCCGACGCCCTCCTCGCCCCCGAGTGGGTGCCCTGGAGCGAGCGGCTGCGCCCCGGCGACATGGGCCCCGGCGACCTGCTCCCCACCGACGCCGAGGACCTCCGCCTGGAGCCGGGCCTCTCCGGCGAGGAGGAGCCGCCGCCGAACTCCGCCGTCTCCAAGGAGATGGCCGAGCTCGTCGAGGCCGAGGACGCGGACGTCACGGCCGGCCCCCCGAGCAGCCTGTCCACCGCGCCCCGGCGCGGCTCCATCGCGGCCCTCGCCGAGGAACTCGGCATGCGCCGCGCCCGGGTCCTCTCCCGCTACGGGCTGCACACCGCCGCCGACCGCTGGGACGAGTCCCACGGCTCCAAGACCCCCATGGCCCAGGCGGCCCCCGCGTCCTGCGTCAGCTGCGGCTTCCTCGTTCCCATCGGCGGCTCGCTCGGCCAGGCGTTCGGTGTCTGCGCGAACGAGTTCGCACCGGCGGACGGCCACGTCGTGTCCCTCTCGTACGGGTGCGGCGGGCACTCGGAGGCCGCGGTCATGCCGCGGCCGCCGCGGCCGGCTCCGCCGGTGATCGACGAGACGCGGGTGGATGTCCTTCCGCTCCGGGAGGACGAGACGGCGGATGCCGCGTCCGAGGACGATCTCGGGCACTCCTGAGCGTTTCCGGCCGACCCTCCCCCAGCTACCGCTGGGAGGTGCCCCCAGCCTGATCACCCGGAAACTGATCACCCGGAAACGGATCGCCCGGGTGGGGGCTGACCGCCGGGGGCACCCCCGGGCAGTGACGTGAGGGGGCGGGGTGGGGCGGACGGGCCCTGGTAGGGGCGTGAAGAGCTCTTCGCCGCCAGAGCCGAGTGCGGGGCAACCGGCACAGCGGATAGCAGGCACCGCGAAGAGGTCAGCCCCGTAAGGGCCCGTCCGCCCCACCCCGCCCCGCCCCCGACCCACCCACCACCCCGCACCACACCGCACCACCCCCACCACAGGGAGACGCAGACGTGAGCTTGGACCCCTTCGGCACCGCCCGCCTGCGCCGCGGCGTACTGGACTCCTGGGTCACCTCCCCCGCCCGCTTCCGCGAGGACGCCAACGCCGAGGAGGACCTCGCCCTCGGCGGCTACCGCGACCGCCTGGTCGTCGAGCTCGCCCAGAACGCCGCCGACGCCGCCGCCCGCGCCGGCGTCCCCGGCCGTCTCCACCTCACCCTGCACGCCGCGAACGCCGGCGCCCCCGCCACCCTCGCCGCCGCCAACACCGGCGCCCCCCTCGACGCCACCGGCGTCGAGTCCCTCTCCACCCTCCGCGCCTCCGCCAAGCGCGACGAGGGCACCCGCGCCGCCGGCCGCTTCGGCGTCGGCTTCGCCGCCGTCCTCGCCGTCACCGACGAGCCCGCCCTCGTCGGCCGCACCGGCGGCGTCCGCTGGTCCCTGGCCGAGGCCCGCGCCCTGGCCGCCGAGGCCGCCACCGGCAGCCCCTCCCTCGGCGGCGAGCTCCGCCGCCGCGAGGGCCACGTACCGCTGCTGCGCCTGCCGTTCCCCGCGGAGGGCGCGGTGCTCAACGGCTACGACACCGTCGTCGTCCTCCCGCTCCGCGACGGCGCCGCCGAGGACCTGACCCGCCGTCTGCTCGACGCCGTCGACGACGCGCTCCTGCTCACCCTCCCCGGCCTCACCGAGGTCGTCATCGAGACGCCGGACGCGCCGCGCCGCGTACTGACGCGCCGCCAGGAGGACGAGTACGCGGTAATCGAGGACACAAGCGCACCGGACACCACCAGAACAACCCACTGGCGAGTCCGGACCACCGCCGGCGCCCTGGCCCCCGAACTCCTGGCGAACCGCCCCGTAGAGGAGCGCCTGCGCCCCCACTGGTCGGTCACCTGGGCCGTCCCCGTAGGCGCGGACGGAGCCCCGGAGCGCCCGCGCACCGCGCCCGTCGTGCACGCCCCCACCCCCACCGACGAGCCCCTGGGCCTGCCCGCCCTGCTCATCGCGAGCTTCCCGCTGGAGCCCACCCGCCGCCACACGGCCCCCGGCGCCCTGTCGGACTTCCTCACCGACCGCGCGGCCGAGACGTACACGGACCTGCTGCGCGACTGGCAGCCCGTCGGCACGGGCACCCTGGACCTGGTCCCGGCCCCGCTGGCCCAGGGCGCCCTGGACGCGGAGCTGCGCCGCCGCGTCCTGGACCGGCTCCCGGACGTACCGTTCCTGCCGAGCGCGGCGGCGGCCACGCCGCCCGGCGGCGAACCGGCGCAGGCCCCGGGCGCCGGGATCGAGGGCATCCCGTGGACGGAGGCGCCGGACGCGTCGAGGCAGCTCCCCGGCCTCGACAGCACCGCCCCGGCGGCGCCCCACGAGCCCACCTGGGACGACGACCCCTTCCACCAGAGCACCCCCGCAGGCACGGCACTCCGCCCCCGGGACGCCGAACTCGTCGAGGGCGCGGGCGCGGCGACCGTGGCCGTCCTGGGCGAGCTGTTCCCGAGCCTGCTCCCCGCAGGCCTGGAGCGCCGCCAGGAGCTGCGCGCCCTGGGCGTGCCGCGGGTGCCGCTGGGCGAGGTCATCGACCGGCTCGCCGGGGCCGAGCGCCCGGCGGACTGGTGGTGGCGGCTCTACGACAGCCTCGCGGGCGTGGACCCGGACCGGCTGACGGGCCTGCCCGTACCGCTGGCGGACGGCCGTACGGCGATCGGCCCGCGCCAGGTCCTGCTGCCGCTGCCGGCGACCGACGAGGCCGGCCCGGAAGCGGAGGCCTCGAACTCGGAGCACCTGGCCCGCCTCGGCCTGAAGGTCGCCCACCCCGACGCCGCGCACCCCCTGCTGGAGAAGCTGGGCGCGACCCCGTCGTCGCCCCGCGCGATCCTGACGACGCCGCAGGTCCGCTCGGCGGTGGCGACGTCCTTGGACGCCGAGGAGAGCTGGGACGAGGGGTTCGGCGAGGGCCTGGACCCCGACACGCTCGCCGAGATCGTCCTCGCCCTGGTCCGCGACGCCGACCTGGCGCCGGGTGACGAGCCGTGGCTGGCGGCCCTGGCCCTCCCCGACGAGGACGGCGAGCTCGCCCCCGCCGGTGAACTCGTCCTGCCCGGCAGCCCGTTCGAGCAGGTCATCCGCCCGGGAGAGCTGGCCGCGTGCGACGCGGAGCTGGCCGGGCGCTGGGGCGAGCAGCCGCTGACGGCGGTCGGCGTGCTGGCGGACTTCGCGCTCGTCCGCGCCGCCGACGTCGTCCTCGACCCCGACGAACTGGAGCCGCGCGACGGCGACTTCGCCGAGTCCGACGACGCGGGGCTGCTCGACGCCGTCGACGTCTGGTGCGAGGACGTCCTCGACCGGCTCCCCGGTACGCCGGTGCCGCCCGTGGCCACGGAGATCGTGGCGGTCCGGGACCTGGACCTGGTCGACGACGACGCGTGGCCGCAGGCCCTCGCCCTGCTCTCGCGCCCGCCGCTGCGGGACGCGCTGACGACGCCGATGCGGATCCTGCTGCCGGACGGCACGACGGAGTCCGTACGCCCGTACACGGCGTGGTGGCTGCGCGGCCACCCCGTCCTGGACGGCCGCCGCCCGGCCGGTCTGCGGGTGGCGGGCGGCGACCCGCTGCTGGAGGGCCTCTACGAGGCGGCGGACGCGGGCGGCCTCGCCGACGAGCAGGTGCTGCGGGCGCTGGGCGTCCGTACGTCCGCGGCCGCGCTGCTGGACGAGCCGGGCGGCGCGGCGGAGCTCCTGGGCCGCCTGGCGGACCCGGCCTGCCCGGTACGCCCGTCGCAACTGCACGCGTTGCATGGCCTGCTCGCCGACCTCGACCCGGACGAGGTCACCCTCCCGGACGAGCTGCGGGCCGTGGTCGACGGCGAGGTGCGTGTCGTCGACGCGGCGGACGCGGTCGTCGCGGACGCGCCGGACCTGCTGCCGCTGGCGGCGGGTCTCCCGCTGCTCCCGGTCGCCCCGGAGCGGGCCGCCGCGCTGGCGGAACTTTTGCAGGTGCGACGCCTGAGCGAGGTCGTCCCGGCGGAGATCGAGACGTCCGCCGAGGGCGAGGTGCGGGACGTCCCGGAGGGCGTACGCGTCCTGCTGCCGGGTGCCCCGGCGACGTACGTCGAGCACGACGAGCTCGTGGTCGACGGCATCGAGCTGGACTGGCGCAACGGCCCGGACGGCGTGCTGCACGCCGCGACGCTGGAGGGCGTCGCGGCGGGCCTGGCCTGGGCGGCCGGCGCGTGGTCCCGCCGTTTCGAGGCGGCGGCGCTGCTGGAGGACCCGTCGCGCACGGACGAGCTGGAACGGGCGCGCTGGTTCGACTAGTTCGAACAGGGCCTGCCGGGCGGCTCGCCCTGTTACCCCTGCTTCCTGCTTCCTGCTTCCTCAGGAGTCCCGTATGCCCCGTAGCCGTCGGTTATCCCTGGCGACAGCCGTAGCAGTGCTGGCCTGTGCCGTCCCCGCCCTGACGGCCGGCGGCCCCGCCCCGGCCCGGGCGGGCGAGGCCGTCGCCGCCCCCGCCCGGGCGAAGCCGCTCGTCATCGCGCACCGCGCGGGTACGGGCGATGCCCCGGAGAACACCCTTGAGGCCGTCGAACAGTCCCTGAAGGCGGGCGTCGACGGCGAGTGGCTGAGCGTCCAGGCGACCCGGGACGGTGTGCCCGTCCTCTACCGGCCGGCGGACCTCTCGGCCCTGACCGACGGCTCCGGGGCCGTCGCCGACAAGGACCTGAGCGACCTCGCGGCTCTGAACGTCGGCCACAACTTCAAGGACGCGAACGGCGAGTACCCCTACCGCGCCCGCCCGGTCCGCATCCCCACCCTCGTCGGCGCCCTGGCCGCCGTTCCCGAGGGCAAGCAGCTCTACCTGGACCTCAAACAGACGCCCGCCCGGCACGTCGTCGACGCCGTGACGCGCGTGCTGGACGAGAAGAAGGCGTGGGGCCGGGTCAGGCTGTACTCCACGGACGCGGAGGTCACCCGGTTGCTGGCCGGGATCCCGGGGGCGCGGGTCGCCGAATCCCGGGACGCCACCCGGCAGCGGCTGGCCGAAGTCGCCCTCGAACACACCTGCAAGAGTGTGCCCACGGGTTCCTGGGCCGGGTTCGAGCTGAAGCGGCAGATGGTGCTCCAGGAGCAGTTCACCCTCGGCGTGGGAGCGTCCCCCGTCACCGCTCAGCTGTGGACGCGGGAGGCCGTCGCCTGCTTCCGCTCCGCCTCCCACCGCCTGCCGATCGTGATGCTCGGGGTGAACACGCGAGCCGACCTCGGCACGGCCACCCGGCTCGGCGCCACGGCCGTCCTCGTCGACTCGCCCCGGCAGATGATCCCGCGCACCAGCTGAACCCTTCGCACTTCCCTGCTCAATTGGAGAGCGACATGCGGCTGGTCTTCACCGCGAACGACGGCCCCGGGGACCCTGGGGCACAGCTCGCCGCCTTCGAGGTCTACGGCCCGGCCGCCGGTGAGGCCGGCAGGGCCGGAAAGACCTGCGTTCGCCTCGGGAAGCGGCGTTCCTTCGTGGGCGCCGTCAACCTGACGCCCCGCGGGTACCGTCCGAGCGGCTGACGGATCGTCGGATGATGGCCAAGAATGCCGCCATGCGCCCGACTTCCCGTCGATCCGTCCTGGCGGGCCTGGCGGCGGCCGCCGTCGCGGTCCCCGCCGCCCCGGCCCCGGCGACCGCCGCTCCCGCGTCCGGGGGCGAACTGTTCGCCTCCAACACCGAGCTCTACGACAGCCCCCTCTTCCAGGAGGGCACCGACTGGGCCCGCCGTTACCGCAGGACCGGCCTGGACACCGTTCCGGGGCACTCCCGGGCCACGCCCCCGCTGACGTCCGTGATCGCCCCGCACGGCGGCAACCTGGAGAGCGGAACCAGCGAGCTGTGCCTGGCGATCGCGGGGTACGCGCCGGAGGACCCCATGGCCCGCTACGGGACGGGACCCGCTTACGACTACTGGATGTTCGACGTCCTCGCGACCGAGACCCGCAGGGTCTTCCAGCTGCACGTCACCTCGACGCACTGCGACGACCCCGCCGCGCTCGCGATCGTCGGCGGCAGCCGCTACACGGTCTCCCTCCACGGCTGCAAGAACCCCGGCGGCTCCGGGAAGCAGAAGCTCGTACAGATCGGCGGCCGCGACGAAACCCTCAGGAAGCTCCTCCACCAGCTCCTCCGGGACCGCCTGGGCGGCGATGTGACCCTCACCCTGCCCACCGGCGGCCTGGACGGCGACAAGCCGCTGAACATCTGCAACCGCACCTACGGCGGCGCGGGCGCGCAGCTGGAGATCTCCACCGGCCTGCGCAGGGCCATGTTCGGCGACTTCTCCTCCCCGGCCGCGCGGGCCGCGACCTACGGCCGGTCCGCCGACGGCACGGCGGCCCACTACTGGGACGGCTTCGTCACCGCCGTCCGCGAGGCGATCGCCCGCAGGGAGAAAAGCGACGGCTGAGCACCCCGGCTGTGAGTGCCCGCCCGGGCTCTCTACCCTTGGTGCCCGCCAGATTGTGGCGTGAGTGGCGAGTGCGAGGGAACGGGGCGTGCGGTGACGACGGGGGAGCCGAACGGCGGAGATCTGGCCGGAAAGGTACTCGGTGGGCGATACCGGGTGACCGCGACGCTCGGTCGCGGTGGCATGGGTGTGGTCGCCCGGGCGGTGGACGAGCTGCTCGACCGAGAGGTCGCCGTCAAGGTCCTGCGGGCCTACACCGACACCTCCGGGCCCGACCTCGCCGACCTACGGGCCAGGATGCGGCGGGAGGCGCAGGCAGCCGCCCGTATCCGGCACAGCGGCGTGGTCACCGTCCACGACGTGACCGAGGACCAGGGCCTCCCGGTCATCGTCATGGAACTCGTCGACGGCCCCTCTCTCGACGACGTCCTGTCCGAGCGCGGCACGCTCGAACCGCACGAGGCAGCGGCCATCGGCGCCAAGCTGATGGACGCCCTCGACGCCGCCCACCGGGCCGGCGTGCTCCACCGCGACGTCAAGCCGGGCAACGTGCTGCTGGAGCGCGGCGGCAGGATCGTCCTGACCGACTTCGGCATCGCGACCGTGGACACCACCGGCGACGACGCCATGGCCAAGCTGACCCGCAGCGGCGAGATCATCGGCTCGCTCGACTATCTGCCGCCGGAGCGGGCTCAGGGCGTGGAGCCCGGCCCCGCGTCGGACATCTGGTCGCTCGGCATGACGCTGTACGCGGCGGTCGAGGGCGCGTCGCCGTTCCGCCGTACGTCCGTGTGGTCCACGCTGACGGCGATCGTCAACGAGCCGCTGCCGGAGCCGAAGCGCGCGGGCGCGCTCACGCCCGTGCTGCGGGCGCTGATGGCGAAGGAGCCGGAGGACCGGCCGACCGCCGACCAGGCGCGCGAGATGCTGGAGCGGGTCGCGGCGGGCCGGACGGTGAACCTCGCGCCGCCGTCGCCCTCCATACCGCCGGCCGTCGCCCCGTCGGCACCGCTGCCTCCGGCCGCCGGGCCTGCGGCCGCCGGGCCTGCGGCCGCCGGGCCTGCGGCCGCCGGGCCTGCGGCCGCCGCGCCGCAGACCTTCGGGGCCTTCGGGCATCCGCCCACCATGGCCGTCACCCCGCCGCCCCAGCCCGTGGCGGGCGCCGGGGCCGCGCCCTTCGCCCAGCCGGCCCCGCTGCCTCCGCAGCCGGGTTACGGCTACCCTCCCCCAGCTACCGCTGGGAGGTACCCCCAGCCCGCCCATCCGGCCACGCCCGCGCCCGCCCGGCCCGGCCGGGCGCGTCGCCGCAGCCGTGCGCTCATCGCGGGGGCGGCAGCGGCCGTCGTGCTCGCCGGTGGCGGCGTCAGCTACGCCCTGATGGGCGAGCACGGCGGCAAGCGCGACGACGTGCCGCAGGCGTCGTCGCCCGGGCCCAGCTCCGCCGCGGACGGCGGCATGGTCACCGCGCCGTCCGAAGGCCCTCCCGTGGGGCCGTCCGGCAGCCCCTCGCAACCGGCACCGAGCGGAACGCCCGACGACGGCAAGCGCGACAAGGCGAGCCCCTCGGCGACGCCGGGCGACGGCAAATCCCCGAAGACGTCGCCTTCCGCGTCGTCGACGGTGTCCAAGAGCTGCGTCGGCTGGGACCACAAGGACCCGAAGCCGGGCACCTACGGCTACATGATCGGCACCTTCAAGCTGGGAAGCGGCCCGTACGCGTCATGCCCGACGCTGGCCGAGGCCAAATCGGGTGTGAAGGTCTGGTTCCACTGCTACATCACCAATAATTACGGCCACCGGTGGACCTACGTCCGTATCGAGGGCACGAAGAGCATGGGCTGGATGTACAACGGCAACATCAACCGGCAGAACGGGCCGGACACCCCTTGCAACTGAGCCCGGTCTTACCCTGGAAGTACGGCGATGCATCCGTACGCCAGGAGGCCGTCATGACCAGAAAAGTCGCCGACTGCCGGAAAGCGCCGAGCGAATCCAACTGCACGCTGACGATCGCGGGCGAGGAGGAGGAAGTCCTCCGCGCCGCGACCGAGCACGCGGTGTCCGTGCACCAGCACGAGGACACGCCCGAGCTCCGCGAGATGATTCGCGGCATTCTGGAGGACGAAACGGCGCCGGGCGCCTGACGCCACGGCGCGGCGCCCTCCCCGCCACGGCGGGGAGGGGAGGGCCGCGTATGCGCTGCGCTCAGCGGCAGAGCCGCCCGGCTTGGACCTCGCCTATGAACGAGGTCCAGGCCCTGCCGGGCACGGTAAGGGCGGGGCCGTTCGGCTCCTTCGAGTCACGAATGCCGACCCGCTCGGTCAGCATCGCGATCGAGACGCACCCGCCGCCGTTGTCCTGTGTGCTGTAGGACGACTTGAACCAAGAGGTTTCATCGGCCACCGAGAGGGCCGTCAAGCAGTTGTTAGTGGTCATTGATCTCTCTTGCTAGTCGGTGCAGGAACTCGGCCGTCTGGGAAGGGGCCAGGGCTCCGTCGCGCATCGCATCGAACCTCCGGCCGTACTTCCAGACCTCGCGGGACCGGTCGGACACTGTCATGACCGTCGGGCCTTCCTCCATGACAACCGGATCGAGGTTGTAGTCGAACTCCAGGAGAACGAAGTTCGCGGTCGCGCGGAAGGTGTTGCGTGAAAGCGGCAGGACCTGGACCGTCACGTGATCGAGGGCTGCCACTCGCTCGATCTCCGCGTATTGCTCCCGCATGACATCCGGGTCGCCGACCATGCGGCGTAGAGCCGCCTCGTCCAGGATTACGCGCAGTTCTACGGAGTCTTCGCACGAGAGGATGCTCTTGCGCTCCATGCGCAGGGCCACGGATTCGTCAACGAACTCACTCGTCCTCTCCTCTACGTGCTTCGCCGTCATGAACAGAGCACGTGCGTAACTCTCGGTCTGGAGGAGGCCGAAGACCACTTGGGAATGCCAAGCGCGCATGGTGCGGGCATCCGACTCCAGCCCCACGTACATCGTTGTGCCTGACGGCATCACGTTCTGATACGGCCTGTACCAGTCCTTGCTGAGCGAATCGCGGTGAAGCGTGAGCAGGGTCTCGCGGTCGACTCGGTCCGTGACGCTGTACAGGTCCAGCAGGTCGGTCAGGTCGCGAACGCGAGGGAGCTGGTTCTGACCGGTTTCGACTCGGTTGAGCTTGGTCTCGGACCCCTCGATGTGCGAAGCGGCGTCCTTGACGCTGATTCCGTTCTTCTCCCGCAGCCGCCTTAGTTCCTTGCCGAGTTCTCGCCTTCTGAACGTCGGACCGCGCCGTGCTGCCACCCTCGTGTCCTCCTGGTGCTGTTCCCCGTCGGCACGTCTCTGTACCCCGCCGACGTGTTCCTGTTGGTTCTCGATGAGGCCCTGTTGGTGCTTGAGGACGCCCTGTCGGCAGTGTTCCACCCCCTGTCCCCTCTCGGGCAAGCCCTGCCCGAGGTTTGTCATATGCCAATGTGAGCAGCGTTTCGCTGAGGAGGTTGCGACTCAAAGCGCCGGTGCGGAAGCCTGGTTGAGCCGACGGAGACGCGATTCGCCGGTATCCACCCCCCCTGCTCAAGGAGCCGCCATGCCCCCGTACCCCCTCACCGGCAACACCGGCGGAGGTCTTACCCGCGTACCGCCCCCGCAACTGCCCAAGCGGCAGCGACCCCGCTCGGGGATCGAGGAGGTGATCCACGAAGCCATCGCTCTGGAGCGCCACCTGCCGACCCCCGCCAGGGCGGACGTGCTGAGCGACCGGCTCGTGTCCTACATCCGGGTCACGGCCGCCGCCGTAGCCGCGGCCGTGGACGGACGCCCGGTGGGCGACCCGGTCCGGGAGGACGCCCTGGCGGTCGTCAGGGAGGCCCGGGCCCGGCTCGGGCTCGGGGCCGGCGACGGCTACGTGTCAGCGATCATCCGCATCAGGAGTCTGGGAAGAGGCGCCGAAGCGCTGCTGGAACAGGCGCAGTTGCTTCGACTGCCCCCAGCCGTGACGCCCGTCGCCGTACCCCACTCCGCCGCCCCCGGCGTCATCGTCCTCGCGCCGGCGGAAATCTGCACGACCTGCCATGAACTCATTGAGATGCGGCGTGACTTGCAGTCGCGGAACGACTGGACGGCCGCCCGGGAGGCACACACCCGCCTCGAAGACCACCGTCGCGCCGACCACGAGCCCCCGCAGCCGACGGTGCTGCCGCTGCCATGACGTATCACCTGTTCAGGTGACGCTTGGTCAATGATCGCACAATGGGCCTCATGACGGGGAATAGCGGTATACATCCGTGTGGCGATCGGATGATGCCGCCCCCCGGGAGGAGGTCACCATGACAAGCGAACTGCCCCTCACCGTCGACGCGGTGATCCAGCGCATGAAGCAGATCGACGCCACGCTGGACGCCCGCGACGGCGTCGCCTGCTTCAACAGGATGTACCTCGAGGTCACGGAGCTCGTCGCCCAGAACATCACGGAAGGTTTCTTCCAGGACGCCGCGTTCATCGAACGCATGGATGTGATCTTCGCGGGGCTGTATTTCCGCAGCGTCGACGCCGCGATCGCCAAGCGCCCGGTCAACCCGGCCTGGAAGCCGCTGTTCGAGGCGCGGGACGACGAGATGTTGTGGCCGATCCAGTTCGCGCTCGCGGGGATGAACGCGCACATCAACCACGATCTGGCGCTGTCGGTGATCGCCACCTGCAAGGAACGCGGTACGACCCCCGAGACCCCGCCCGTGCACGCGGACTACCTGCGCGTGAACGCGTTGCTGGCCAAGGCGGAGGCCGAGGTCCGGGCCTCCTTCGAGCCGAAGCTCGTGCATCTCGCGACGCAGGAGGCCGAGACGCTCAAGCACATCGTCGGCAGCTTCGGCATCGACCGGGCCCGGGACGCGGCCTGGATCAACGCCCAGCTGCTGTGGCCCAACCGGAACAACCCGGTTCTCTACGACGCGGCCACGACCGTGCTCGCCCTCAACGTCGGCTTCGCCGGCAAGCTCCTCCTCACGCCCGTCATTCCGCCGATCGACTGACAGTGCCCATCGCTTTCTGTTCGTCTCCGGTCGTCAGCCAGAAGAAAAGCGGCGGCAGGCCGAGTTCGAGGGCCATCAGGACGATCTGGAGCCCGTCCGGGCGGCCGACGTCGGCCCAGGAGACGAGGCGGTCGAGGCCGCCGAGGAAGAAGATCCCGGCGAGCCATCGGACGGCCTTCGACGGGATGGGCGACTGCCGGGCGGCCCAGATCCAGGCCAGCCCGTAGCCGAGGAAGATCGCGCTGAAGAAGCGCACCAGGCTGTCCACGGTCGGGCCGCCCGACTTCCCGTCGGGGATCGAGTCCATGCCGGAGACGGTGTGCATCACGCCGATCGCCACGCAGGCGATGCCCATCGTCCATGACAGCCAGGTGAGGAGCTTGGGTTTGATCATGTCGAGCGATCCCCCTTCGCCTTAGTAGGCACATGCCTACTAAGGCGAAGGTAGGTTCGTCGGTAGACACGCGTCAAGTAATCTGGCCGACGTGACCAATCCCCGCCGCAGACTTCAACCCACCCAGCGGCGCGAGCAGTTGATCGACGTCGGAGCCCGGCTGTTCGCGGCGAGGCCCTATCATGACGTGCTGATGGAGGAGGTCGCCGAACAGGCCGGTATCTCCCGGGCCTTGCTCTACCGGTACTTCCCGAACAAGCGCGTGCTGTTCGCCGCGATCTACCGGCAGGCGGCCGGCCGGCTGCTGGCCGATACGCCGATCGACCCGGCCGGCTCCCTGCTGGAGCAGCTGTCCGCAGGGCTCGACGTCCACTTCGACTACTTCGCCGCGAACAAGAACACGGTGCTCGCCGCGAACGCGGAGCTCACGGGCGATCCCGTGATCCAGGCCATCATCAACGACGAACTCGCCGAGCTGAGACGGCGCGTGCTCGACGCGACCGGCCTGGAGGGCAGGGCCAGGGGCGTCGTCTCCGCCGCGCTGACGAGCTGGCTGGTGTTCGTGCGCGCGCTGTGTGTGGAGTGGCTGGCGAATGGGACGTTCTCCCGCGCGGAGCTGCACGACATGTGCGTCGGCGCCCTGCGCGGGGCGCTGGGCGCGGTCACGGACGTCGGCCGGCTCCTCGGCGCCGCGGGCGCGGGCGACCCGGGCGACGCGGACGGCCGGGCCGCCCGGGAAATTGACCCACCATTCCCGCCTGGAATTGCACCATCCACCGGGTCTTCCCGCTGCCTAGAGTTGTGATCACGACCTAGGAGGCCACCATGACCAGCAAGAACGCCGACTTCAGCACCCCCCTCCTCACCCGCGCCGCGGAGGCCGAGATCACGAGCGACCCGAGCAGCGTCATCACGCTGCTGGCCGACTCGGACACCACCGGCGGCCTGATGACGAGCTACCGCTCGACGTTCGCCGAGGGGGCGCCCGGCGCGCCGGCGCACTTCCACACCCGGGCCGCCGAGATGTTCTACGTCATCGACGGCTCGCTGAGGGTCCTCGTCGACCAGGAGATCAAGGTGCTGGAGGCCGGGGATTTCCTCCTCGTACCGCCGCGCACCCCGCACGCCTTCGCCGCCGCGCCCGGCCGCGAGGCCGACGTGCTGATCACCTTCACGCCCGGCATGGCGCGCTTCGACTACATGCGGCTGCTGAACCGCGTCATGCGGGGCGAGGCGAGCCCGCAGGAGATCAAGGACTCCTCCGAGCGCTTCGACAACCACTATGTGAACAGCCCCGTCTGGAACGCCGCGATCGGCGGCTGACGACATCCGGGCGCGGTCCCCGTAGTCTCGTGCGACACGCAACCGCATCCGTATGACGTATGAGGAGCCGCTGTGGACGGGAAACGATTCACCGGCAAGGTCGTCATCGTCACCGGCGCCGGATCCGGCATCGGCGCCGCCACCGCGTACCGCTTCGGGCGCGAAGGCGCCACCGTGATCGCCGTCGGGCGGACCGAGGACAAGCTGAAGCACGCCGCGGCAGGCGCACCCGCCGGTTCGACGGTCGTCCCGCGCGTCGCGGACGTCTCCGACGAGTCCGCGATCACCGCGCTGATCGCGGGCGTGGCCGAGGAGTACGGCAGGCTGGACGTGCTGGTCAACAATGCGGGCATGGGCCTGCCCGGAACCGTCGAGCAGACCGACACCGCCGCCTGGCGCCGGGTCCAAGGGGTCAATATCGACGGCGTCTTCTTCGCGTCGCGCGCCGCCCTGCCCCATCTGCGGCGCGTCGGCGGCTGCATCGTCAACGTCGGTTCGGTGTCCGGGCTCGGCGCGGACTGGGGGCTGGCCGCCTACAACGCCGCCAAGGGGGCGCTGGTCAATCTGACCAACGCCATGGCGCTCGACCACGGCCACGAGGGCGTGCGCGTCAACGCCGTGCACCCGAGCCTCACCATCACCCCGATCACCGCGCCCGTCGTCGAGAACGAGGAGCTGATGGCCGCGTTCCGGCAGCGCATCCCCATGGGACGCGCCGCCGAACCGGGCGAAGTCGCCGATGTCATCGCCTTCCTGGCCGGCACGGACGCCCGGTTCGTCAACGGCGCCCACATCCCGGTCGACGGCGGGCTCAGCGCGTCCAGCGGTCAGCCGCGGATGTTCTGACCGCCGGGCGGCGAGGGCGGTGTCAGTCGCACAACGCGGAGTTGATCACGTCCACTCGCCTCATGCCGGCGTCGGCGCTGAGGAACATCGTGTTGGTCATCATCGAGGCATGGCGGCCGTCGGTGGTGACCGTGGTCAGTGAGCTGTAGCCCGGTACATCGCCGCCGTGTCCCCACGCCGTGCCACCGCAGCGCAGGGCGAAGCTCTGCAACCCCATTCCGTAGCCGACACCCTGGCCGAGGTCCCTGGTCTTCTCCATCTCGGCCAGGCTCGCGCCGGACACGACCTTGCCGCCGATGAGCGCCTGGTAGAACGTGGTCAGGTCCTGCTGCGTCGAGACGATCGCTCCCGCCGAGCTGTACGCGGACGGTTCCACCTCGGACGTGTTGTCGACCCAGAAGAAGAACGGACCGATCCTGTTGCCGACGTATCCCGGCACGAACCGGACGGGGAGGGTGCGGTCACCCGCCGCGGGGAACGTGGTCTGGGTCAGGCCGAGCGGCTCGATGATCCGACTGGTGATCGCCCGGGCGACCGGCATGCCGGTGATCTTCTCGATGAGCATGCCGGCGATCTGGAAGTTCGTGTTGGAGTAGTGGAATTCGGCGCCCGGCGCGGACACCGCCCGGTAGCTCAGCCCGTCGCGCACCAGCGCGGACAGAGCGAAGGTGCCATCCGGGTTCTTCGAGGTCGGGTTCCTGGACTCCGCGACTCCACTGGTGTGCTGGAGAAGCTGCCGGACGGTGATGGCATTGCCGTCGTAGCCGTTTCCGTCCACCACACCCGGCAGGTACCGCTCGATCGGCGTGTCGAGGGAGACCTTGCCCTCGTCGACCAGTTGCAGCACCACGGCCGCGGTGAAGACCTTGGTCTGGCTGCCTATACGGAAGTGGAAGATGGGCTGGAGGGGTTTGTTGGTGTTGACGACAGCGGTGCCTGCGGAAAGGTTCCAGGAGCCGTTGGCGTCACCGGCGTAGATCCCGGCGCCGGGTCCGGCTTGCGCCTGGTAGGAGTTCAGCGCTGCCTGAGTGGCCGGGTGGTCGGCGGTCGGCTGGGCCTGCGCGGAAGCCGGCAGCGTCAGCACGGTCGCGACCGCCATGCCGAGTGCGGCCGCCGGTATGCGTCTGCGAAGTCTCATCGTCATGGATCTCCTCGCCGGATGGGCGGGCTTGGGCGGGCATGGACGATCGAGTCTTCGCATCGGGCGCATCGTGGACGAGAGCTCCACCGGCCAAATATCCGGTCAGCGTCCGGTCAGGGAGCCGGGGGCACCGGCCGGCTGTCGAGCCGCCGCTCGTAGCGCACGCCCGGGCGGCCGCCGACACCGATCCGTTCCACGAACACGAACCCGTTGCGTTCGAGGACGGTCCGGGAGGCCGGGTTGTCGAGGGTGGTGCGGGCCGTGAGGGACGAGAGGCCGTACGTCGTCGTGGCCAGGCCGCACAGCGCGGCGAGCGCGGCCGTCGCGACGCCCCGCCCCGCCGCCCGCTCGCCGATCCGGTAGCCGACCTCGGCGGTGCCCCGCTCCACGTCCCGCTCCACGTCCACGAGGTTGGCGCGGCCGATCAGCAGGCCGCTGTCGTTGCCGCTGTCGTCGTCCAGGACGACGTGGAAGTGGATCCCGCCCGTGTCCTGCTCGGCGAGCCGGGCCTCGTGGAGGGACGCGAAGCCGGCGAAGTACGCGTCGCCGCGGTCCGGTACGGACCGGGCGAAGTACGCGCGGTTCTCCCGCTCGAAGGCCAGCAGTGCGGGCGCGTGGTCCGCTCGGAGCCGCTCCAGTCTGATCATGTCCGGAGCGTACGGAGAGCCCCGCGGCTCCGCCATGGTCGGGAGCACTCCTGTGCCGGGGTACTATGGACGAGTCACGCGCCGCTAGCTCAGTTGGTTAGAGCAGCTGACTCTTAATCAGCGGGTCCGGGGTTCGAGTCCCTGGCGGCGCACACAGTGACGATGGCCTCACCATTCGGTGGGGCCATCGTTCGTTTCCACTGGAAACGGCCCTACGCCGGGAAGCGGCGGCTCACCCACCGCCACGTGAGCTCCAGCGCCACCCCCGCAGCCGCCGCGATGGCGACCGCCGTCCACGGCATCGTCGCCCCGATGAGCTTCAGCGCGAAGAAGCGCTGGAGCCAGGGCACCACGAGGACCACCACGAACCCCGCCCCCATCGCCACCACCAGCGCCACGCGCCACCATGTGTACGGGCGGGCGATGATCGCGAGCACCCACAGGGAGATCAGGAAGAGGGTCAGCGTCGCCGCGCTGGTCTCCGCGCCGAGCGTGTCGGCGGGGGCGAGCCCGGCGTCCGCGTAGTGGGCGCGGGCCAGGAGGTACGCGGCGAAGGTGGCCGCGCCCGCGATCAGGCCGGACGGGATCGCGTACCGCATCACACGGCGGACGAAGTGGGGGCGGGCCCGTTCCTTGTTGGGGGCCAGGGCGAGGAAGAACGCCGGGACGCCGATCGTCAGCGTCGACAGCAGCGTCAGGTGCCGGGGGAGGAAGGGGTAGGAGACCCGGGTGCAGACGACCAGCACGGCGAGCAGCACCGAGTAGACGGTCTTGGTCAGGAACAGCGTGGCCACGCGCGTGATGTTGCCGATGACGCGCCTGCCCTCCGCCACGACCGAGGGCAGGGTGGCGAAGCTGTTGTTCAGGAGCACGATCTGGGCGACGGCCCGGGTGGCCTCCGAGCCGGAGCCCATGGAGACGCCGATGTCGGCGTCCTTCAGGGCCAGGACGTCGTTGACGCCGTCGCCGGTCATGGCGACCGTGTGGCCCCGGGACTGGAGGGCGCCGACCATGTCCCGCTTCTGCTGCGGGGTGACGCGGCCGAAGACCGCGCCCCGGTCCAGGGCCGTGGCCATCGCATCCTGCTCGCGCGGCAGCTTCCGGGCGTCGACGGGGGCCTCGGCGCCGGGCAGGGCGAGCTTGGCGGCGACGGCGCCGACGGAGACCGCGTTGTCGCCGGAGATCACCTTGGCGTGGACGTTCTGCTCGGCGAAGTAGCGCAGGGTCTCCGCCGCGTCGGAGCGCAGCCGCTGCTCCAGGACGACAAGGGCGGTGGGGCGTACGCCCTCGGTGACGCGCGGGTCGTCCAGGTCGCGGGCGGTGCGGGCGAGCAGCAGGACGCGCAGGCCCTGGGCGTTGAGCCGGTCGGTCTCGGCGAGCGCGGGGTCGCCGGCGGGCAGCAGGACGTCGGGGGCGCCGAGCAGCCAGGTCCCGGACTCGCCGTCGGGACCGTTGAGCGCGGCGCCGCTGTACTTGCGGGCGGAGGAAAAGGGCAGCGCCTCCGTGCAGCGCCAGCCGCCCGAGCCGTCGGGGTACGCGTCGATGATCGCCTGGAGGCTGGCGTTGGGACGGGGGTCGGCCTCGCCGAGGGCGCCGAGCACCTGGCGCACGGACGACTCCCGGTCCTCGGCCCCGGCCAGTACGCGCAGCTCGCTGACGTCCATGCCGCCCTCGGTGAGGGTGCCGGTCTTGTCGAGGCAGACGACGTCGACGCGCGCGAGCCCCTCGATGGCGGGCAGCTCCTGCACCAGGCACTGTTTGCGGCCCAGCCGGATGACGCCGATGGCGAAGGCGACGGAGGTGAGCAGCACCAGGCCCTCGGGGACCATCGGCACGATCCCGGCGACCATGCGCCGTACGGCCTCCCGCCAGTCGTGGCCCTGGACCACCAGCTGGCTGACGACGAGGCCGATGGCGGCGGGCAGCATCAGCCAGGTCACGTACTTGAGGATCGTGCTGATGCCGGTGCGCAGCTCGGAGTGGACGAGCGTGAAGCGGGTCGCCTCCTCGGCGAGCTGGGCGGCGTAGGCCTCGCGGCCGACCTTGGTGGCGGTGAACGCGCCGCCCCCGGCGACGACGAAGGAGCCGGACATCACCGGGTCGCCGGGCTTCTTGAGCACCGGGTCGGCCTCGCCGGTGAGCAGCGACTCGTCGATCTCCAGGCCCTCGGCCTCGACCACCTCGCCGTCGACGACGCACTTGTCGCCGGGGCCGAGTTCGACGACGTCGTCGAGGACGATCTCGCCGGTGGGGAGGGGGACGGGGGTGCCGTCGCGGCGGACGGTGGGCTTGGCCTCGCCGATGACGGCGAGCGAGTCGAGGGTCTTCTTGGCGCGCAGTTCCTGGAGGATGCCGATCGCGGTGTTGGCGATGATGACGAAGCCGAAGAGGCCGTCCTGGAGGGGGCCCACGGCGAGGATGATCAGGAAGAGGACGCCGATGATGGCGTTGAACCGGGTGAAGACGTTCGCCCGGACGATCTCGCGGGTGGAGCGGGAGGACCGTACGGGTACGTCGTTGACCTCGCCCCGTGCCACGCGCTCGGCGACTTCGGCGGCGCTCAGCCCGGGATGCGCGGTTGTCACGATCTGCGAGGGATCGCTCATGTTCCGACGGTAACCGGACGGATCGGGGCCCGCCCGGTCATGCCGTCACCCCGTCATGCCGTCGTGCCGTCACCCCGTCGTGCCGTCAGCCGTAAGTCAGCGCCGCTCCGCATCCTGGGTGGCCTGGGCCGCCGCGTGCCGCTTGATCGCCGCGTCCCGCTTGCGGACGTACCAGACGCCGATCAGCCCCAGCCCACCCCCCGCGAGGCACGTCCACACCCACCACAGGTGCCCGTGGTCCCGGAACCAGCCGTAGAACGGCAGTTGCCCGAGGAAGAGGACGAACCACACGATCGTGCCGCCCGTGATCGTCGCGACGACCGGGCCCTCCAGGGGCTCGGGCGCTTCGTGCGTCGGTGTCCACTTCGTCATGGCGGCCAGCCTAGTGCGTCCGGGTGGGCGGGCGGCGGTGGAGCCCTTGCGCCATCGGGGTCTACGCGCGGAGATAGCCAAGCGGCCTTTGTTTATTCATACTGAATCGAACTGGATTTGATTGTTTGCTTTTGTTTGATCGTACAGGAAAGATCAAAAGCGGCCCGTCCTTGATCCATTTGTTTTGTCCCGACGGCCTCCCGGCCGCCCTCACGACTGAGGTCACGCATGCCCACCTCGGCCACCCCAGCCGTCGACGCCCCGCAGCCGTCCCCCACGCCCCCCACGGGGACGAACGTCCTCGACCGGTACTTCCGGATCAGCGAGCGGGGTTCGTCCGTCTCCCGGGAGCTCCGCGGTGGACTGGCGACCTTCTTTGCGATGGCGTACATCATCGTGCTGAACCCGATCATCCTCGGGGCCGGTCACGACAAGTACGGCCATCAGCTGGACAACGGCCAGTTGGTCACGGCCACCGCGCTGATGGCCGGTCTGTCCACCGTCCTCATGGGCGCGATCGGCAACGTCCCCATCGCCTGTGCCGCCGGCCTCGGCATCAACGCCGTCGTCTCGCTCCAGCTCGCGCCCAAGATGAGCTGGCCGGACGCGATGGGCATGGTCGTCCTCGCCGGCCTGGTGCTGATGGTGCTGGTCGCCTCCGGTCTGCGGCAGCGCGTCATGGACGCGATCCCCGGCGGGCTGCGGCGCGCCATCGCGATCGGTATCGGCATGTTCATCTCGCTGATCGGCCTGGTGGACTCCGGCTTCGTCAGCCGCAACCCCGACGCCGCCCACACGACCGTCCCGCTCGCCCTCGGCCAGGGCGGTCAGCTCCAGGGCTGGCCGGTGCTGGTCTTCGCGGCGGGCCTGCTGCTGACGTTCGTGCTGCTCGTCCGGAAGACGCCGGGCGCGATCCTCATCGGCATCGTCGTGATGACGTTCGTCGCCATCGTGATCAACTCGCTGGTGAAGGTCCCGGACCTTGAGTGGGGCCTGTCCGTCCCCAGCTGGCCGGACAAGATCGTGGACACCCCCGACTTCGGGCTCGTCGGCAAGGTCAGCCTCTTCGGCGGCTTCCACGAGGTGGGCTGGCTCACCGGCTGCCTCTTCGTCTTCACCGTGCTGCTGTCCGGCTTCTTCGACGCCATGGGCACGATCATCGGCGTCGGCGAGGAAGCCGGGCTGACCGACGAGAAGGGCCAGCTGCCCAACATGGGCAAGATCCTGATGATGGACGGCGTCGCCGTCGCCGCCGGAGGCGCGGGCTCGGCCTCCGCCAACACCTGCTTCGTGGAGTCCACGGCCGGCGTCGGCGAGGGCGCCCGCACCGGTCTCGCCAACCTGATGACCGGCGGCCTCTTCCTGCTCGCCCTGGTCTTCACCCCACTGGCGAAGATCGTTCCCTCGCAGGCCGCCACCCCGGCGCTGCTGGTCGTCGGCTTCCTGATCATGGCGTCCAACGTCAGGGAGATCGACTGGAGCGACTTCACGATCGCCATCCCCGCGTTCCTGACGATCGTCGCGATGCCGTTCACCTACTCGATCACCAACGGCATCGGCATCGGCGTCCTCGCCTTCATAGCGCTGCGCATCGCGGACAAGCGCGCCCGTGAGATCCCCTGGCTGCTCAACGCGGTCGGCGCCTGCTTCCTGATCTACTTCCTGCTCGACCCGATCGAGCGGGCGCTGGGCGTGAAGTAACGCCCGGCGGAAGCGCGGCGCAAGAGCGTGGGGCGGGCCCGGCCGGTCCCGCCCCACGCTCTTCGTGTGCGGATCAGCGGGATTCTCCTCAGCAGGGTTCCCCGAACTTCACTGCGGTGAGCGACACGGGCTGTCCGTCGAGCTTGGCACCGGCTGTGGGCTGCTGCGAACACACCTGCCAATTCGACTCCACCAGCACCATGCGGTCCTGCCTGGACGCGTCCTTGACGGTGAGGCTCGTGCCGCTGTCGAGGGCCCGGCGGGCGACCTTCACGGACTTGCCCGTGAAGTCGGGCATCGTTGATCCGGCGGCCTCGGGTGTGGCGCCCTCGTCCTTGGCGGGGCAGGTCTCCTCAAGCTTGACGGCGGCGAAGTCGACCTTGGTGGCGGTGGGGTGCTCGCCGGGCTTCGGGGTCTGGGAGCAGACCTTCCAGTTGCGGTCGAGGGCCTGCATGCGGCCACGGCCGAGGGCATCGTGCGAGGCCAGGTGGTGGAACCCGGCGGCCTGCGCCCGGTCCTGAGCGGACTGGAGGCCCTTGCCCGTCATGTCGGGGAGGCTCGCGGTCTTGGCGCCTGCGCCGTCGGCTTTCGGAGTGTTGTCGGCCTTGGGGGTGCGATGGGTGGCGGGCGGACTGCTGTCCGTGGTGGCGCCGCCGCCGTTGTCCGTGTTCGGGCTGCACCCGGTGATGGCCAGCAGGCCGGCTGTGGCCAGGGTTGTGATGGTTGCGGTGCGCTTACGCATGGTCCCCCCATGTGGTCGTTGATGGAAGAACAGCATGCGGCATATTGCGCATAGTGTGGTGAACCATGATCGGCGCGACGGTGGTGGCCGGTGTCGCGCCCGGTGCCGCGCAGGCGGGTGCGGGCGGGTGCGGGCCGCGCCCCCACGTGTGCTCCCGTACGCCCCAGTGCCCACTTTATTTAGTTCAGGTAATGAGTTAATCTAATAAACATGCCGGACCTGTCCAGCGCACAGCACCACACCCCGCGCGAAACCCCAGACGACGAAGCCGCCGTGAACGCCCTGCGCTCAGCGGTGATGCGGCTGGGCCGCAGGCTCAAGCACCAGCGGGTCGACGAGTCGCTCAGCCCCGCCGAGATGTCGGTGCTGGGCACGCTCGCCCGCTGTGGCTCCGCCACGCCCGGGGAGCTCGCCCGCAAGGAGCACGTACAGCCGCCCTCGATGACACGCATCGTGGCGCTGCTGGAGAGCAAGGGCCTGGTCCGGCTGGAGCCGCACCCCGAGGACCGCCGCCAGAAGGTGGTCCGCCAGACCGAGCAGGCCGAGGCCATGCTCGAGGAGAGCCGGCGGAAGCGGAACGCCTGGCTGGCCGAACTGGCCGGGCAACTGAACGAGGACGAGTGGGAGGCGCTGCGCGCCGCCGCGCCCGTCCTGGAGAAACTCGCGCATCTGTAAGCGCACGGAGAAGGAGGCGAACCCACTTTGAGTACGGGACCCGGAGCAGACTCCGCACCCGCACCGAACCGCCACCACGACGCACGCACCACCTCTCTGCCGCACCCGGGCCGTGGCCCGGAGACCGGTTCCAAGGGGGGCACCTTCAGTTCACTCCGGGTCCGTAACTACCGGCTCTTCGCCACCGGCCAGGTGGTCTCCAACACCGGTACCTGGATGCAGCGAATAGCCCAGGACTGGCTGGTCCTCAGCATCACCGGCTCCTCCGCCGCCGTCGGCATCACCACGGCGCTGCAGTTCCTGCCCATGCTGCTGCTCGGCCTCTACGGAGGCGTCATCGCCGACCGCTACCCCAAGCGGCAGCTGCTGCTGGTCACCCAGGCCGCGATGGCCGTCACCGGCCTCGCACTCGGCGTCCTCACCCTCACCGGGCACGTCCAGGTCTGGCACGTCTACCTCACCGCGCTCGCGCTCGGCCTCGTCACGGTCGTCGACAACCCCGCCCGCCAGGCGTTCGTCGTCGAGATGGTCGGCCCCGCCGACCTGCGCAACGCCGTAAGCCTCAACTCGGCGAACTTCCAGTCCGCCCGCCTCGTCGGCCCCGCCGTCGCCGGTGTGCTGATCAGCGCCGTGGGCTCCGGCTGGGCGTTCCTCCTCAACGGGCTGTCCTTCGCCGCGCCCATCGCCGCGCTGCTGCTGATGCGCGCCTCCGAGCTCCACAAGGCCGACCGCGCCCCGCGCGGCAAGGGCCAGCTCAAGGAGGGGCTGCGGCATGTCGCCGAACGCCCGGAGCTCATCTGGCCGATCGTCCTGGTCGGCTTCATCGGCACCTTCGGCTTCAACTTCCCCATCTGGCTCACGGCGTTCGTCAACGACGTCTTCCACGCCGACGCCAGTACGTACGGGCTGCTCAACACGCTGATGGCGGCGGGCTCCCTGGTGGGCGCCCTGCTCGCCGCGCGCCGCGGCACCTCGCGGATGCGCATGCTGGTCGGCGCGGCCCTGGCCTTCGGCCTGCTGGAGATCGCCGCCGCGCTGGCGCCCTCCTTCTGGGTCTTCGCCCTGCTGCTCGTACCGATCGGCATGTGCGGCCTGACCATCAACGTCACCGCCAACTCCGGTATCCAGCTGGCCTCCGACCCCGCGATGCGGGGCCGGGTGATGAGCCTCTTCATGATGGTCTTCATGGGCGGTACGCCCCTGGGCGCGCCGCTCGTCGGCTGGGTCACGGACGTCTACGGGCCCCGGGTGGGCTTCCTGGCCGGCGGCGTCGTCTCGACGCTGGCGGCGACGGCGATCGGACTGGTGCTGCTGCGTGCGGGGGACCTGCGCGTCCGGGTCGACTTCCGTCGGGGAAGCCGGCTGGTGGCGTTCGTACCGCGGCAGCCGGTGGGTGACCCCGGGCGGGTGCCGGCGGCCGTCTGACGGCCGGGGAGGGCAGGCCCCGGTCCCGCCCTTTCTCCGTTTCCGGGCGGGGCTCCGCCCCCTCGCACCCCCGGACCGCGCTGACGCGCGTCGTCCTCAAGCGCCGGACGGGCTGAAATCAGCCCGTCCGGCGTTCCTCGTGTTGATCTACCCATGCGGGACACTGGCCGTATGCGCCTGTTCGTCGCGGTGAATCCCCCGGAGCCGGCCCTCGCCGAACTCGCCTCGGCCGTCCACGACTTGCGTGCCCTGCCGGGCGGGGAGCGGTTGCGCTGGGCCGAGCGGTCCGGCTGGCACTTCACGCTCGCCTTCCTCGGCGAGGTCGACGAGGCGCTGCTCCCGGAGCTCACCGAGCGGCTGGGGCGCGCCGCGCACCGGCATCCGGCGCACGCGCTGCGGCTGGCGGGCGGGGGCCGGTTCGGGGACCGGGTGCTGTGGGTGGGGGCCGAGGGCGAGGTGGAGGCCCTGCGCGGACTCGCCCGTTCCGTTATGGCCGGGGCCCGCCGGGCGGGCGTCGTCGTGGACGGGACCCACTCCTTCCACCCCCACCTCACCCTCGCCCGCTCCGGCGGCGGCCGGGTGAACCTCCGCCCCTACGTCGCGGCGCTGGTGGACTTCCGGGGCCGGGAGTGGCGGGCCGAGCGCCTGGAGCTCGTCCGCAGCCGGCTCCCCGGCGGGGGTGTCCCGGGCGAGCGGCCCCGCTACGAGACGGTCGCGGCGTGGGAGCTCGGTCGCTAGCCGCTGGGCCCCGGGGCGCGGGCCCCGGGCCGGATCCCGGAAGCCGGGTCCCTGAGTGACCGCGCCGGATGGCGGTTACGCTCGTGGGGTGGACCCGAAGACCAGGAACCGGATCATGACCGGTGCTCTCGCCGTACTGCTCGTCGTCGTCGCCGTAGTGTCGGCGGTGAAGTAGCCGCCCTCACTTCCAGGTGGCGAGCGTCTTGCTCCCCTGCTCCCAGGTGACGCTGGTCGGCGCCCCGGCGCCCGCGTCCGCCACATAGACGGCGCAGCCCGTCACGCTCTGTCCCGGCGCGGCCTTCTCGAAGTCGGACGTGCTCGAAGTCTCGCACTTCTCGAAGCCCCGGTACTTCAGCGGATTCTTCGGATCGCCGGTGGTGTCCAGGGCGCCGAGGATCGTCAGCTTGGTCAGCCGCTTCTTGTTCCCGTCGGTCACCGAGAAGTACGTGGAGGCGCCGCCCGACTGCACGGCCTCCGTCTTGGTGAGCTTGTAGCGGAGGTAGTAGGGCGTCCTGCCGGCGTACTTCGACGCGTCCTTGAGGACGCTCAGGTCGCTGCTGCCGCCCTGCTCCAGGCGTTCGACGGTCACGTCGACCTTGGCGTCCTTGTAGCCGGTGACGCTCGCCGTCTCACCGAACCGGACCTCCTTCCCCTCGTCGGAGGAGGAGCCCGAACAACCCGCCAGCACGACCGTCGCGATCGCCGAGACCGAGGCCGCACCGAGGACCCGGTGCCGTCGCAGAGCCGCTATACCGTTCACCATGGCGCTCACGATAGCCAGCCGGAGGACGAGTTCCGGGGGGATCGATTCAGTTGAACGGCCCCGCGTTTTCCGCACCCCGGCCGGGTGCCGCTCGGCCATGCTTAGGGGGTGCTCCACGCCGTCCTGCGCGCCTTGGCCGTCACCGGGTCCATGACCTGGGAGATCACCTGGGCGCTGATCCTGGGGTTCGCGCTCTCCGCCGTCGTTCAGGCCGTGGTCCGCAAGGAAGCGGTCGTCTCCCTGCTGGGCGACGACCGGCCCCGTACGCTCGCCGTCGCCGCCGGCCTGGGGGTGGCCTCGTCCTCCTGCTCGTACGCCGCCGTGGCGCTGGCGCGCTCGCTGTTCGTGAAGGGCGCGGACTTCACAGCCGCGATGGCCTTCGAGATCGCCTCGACCAATCTGGTCGTGGAGCTGGGGGTGATCCTGGCCCTGCTCATGGGGTGGCAGTTCACGGCGGCGGAGTTCCTGGGCGGGCCCGTGATGATCGCGGTGCTGGCGGTGCTCTTCCGGCCGCTGCTGCGGGAGCCGCTGCTGCGCCGGGCGAGGGAGCAGGCCGAGCGGGGTGTGGCGGGCGCGATGGAGGGGCACGCGGCGATGGACATGTCCGTGGGCGGCGAGGGCTCGTTCGTCCGGCGGCTGCTGTCGCGCGAGGGGTTCACCGCGACGTCCCACGTCTTCGTCATGGAGTGGGCGGCGATCCTGCGCGATCTCGTGCTGGGCCTGTTCATCGCGGGGGCGATCGCCGCGTGGGTGCCGGACTCCTTCTGGCGGGCGTTCTTCTTCGAGGGGCATCCGCTGGCCGTGAAGCTGTGGGGGCCGCTGGTGGGGCCGCTGGTGGCGATGGTGTCGTTCGTCTGCTCGATCGGGAACGTGCCGCTGGCGGTGGTGCTGTGGAAGGGCGGCATCAGCTTCGGGGGCGTGGTGGCGTTCGTCTTCGCCGACCTGCTGATCCTGCCGATCCTCGCCATCTACCGGAAGTACTACGGCGGCCGGGTCACGCTGTTCCTCCTCGGCACCTTCTACGTCGCGATGGTGATCGCGGGATACGTGGTCGAGTCCGTCTTCGGCGGACTGGGACTGATCCCGGACCAGTCGGCCGCGAAGGTGCCGATGGAGGGGGTGAGCTGGAACTACACGACGTTTCTGAACATCGCCTTCCTGACGCTGGCGGCGGTCCTGCTGGTGCGCTTCGCGAGGACGGGCGGGAAGGCGATGCTCGGGATGATGGGCGGCGGGCCGCCGGACTGATCTCCTCCGGGGACGCTCACCAGGCGAAAGCCTCCGGCGAAGGACCGGGCCCGGGGAAGATCTCGTCCAGCGAAGTGAGCAGCTCCTCCGGAAGCTTCAGCTCCACCGCCCGCAGCGCGGACTCCAGCTGCTCCGCCGTACGCGGCCCCACGATCGGCCCGGTGACGCCCGGCCGGGTCAGCAGCCACGCCAGCGCCACCTCGCCGGGTGCCAGGCCGTGCTTGTCGACCACGTCCTCGTACGCCTGGATCTGGTTGCGGATGCTGCTGTTCGCGAGCGCGTCCGCCGAACGGCCCGACGCGGAACGGGCGCTGCCGCCCTCCCGTTCCTTGCGGAGGACGCCGCCGAGCAGCCCGCCGTGCAGCGGCGACCAGGGAATCACCCCGAGCCCGTACGCCCGTGCCGCCGGGACGACCTCCATCTCGGCGCGGCGCTCGGCGAGGTTGTAGAGGCACTGCTCGCTGACCAGGCCCAGCGAGCCCCGGCGCCGGGCGGTCTCGTTGGCCTGGGCGATGTGCCAGCCGGCGTGGTTGGACGAGCCCACGTAGAGGATCTTGCCCTGCTGGACGAGGACGTCCATGGCCTGCCAGATCTCGTCCCAGGGCGTGCGCCGGTCGACGTGGTGGAACTGGTAGAGGTCGATGTGGTCCGTCCGCAGCCGCCGGAGGCTGGCATCGACGGAGCGGCGGATGTTCAGCGCGGAGAGCCGGTCCTCGTTGGGCCACGGCTCCGCCCCGTCGGCGTTCATCCCGCCGAACACCTTGGTGGCGATGACGACCTTGTCGCGCCGCCCGTTGCCCCGGGCGAACCAGCTGCCGATGATCTCCTCGGTGCGGCCCTTGTTCTCGCCCCAGCCGTAGACATTGGCGGTGTCGAAGAAGTTGACGCCGGCGTCGAGCGCCGCGTCCATGATCGAGTGGCTGTCGGCCTCGTCGGTGTGGGGCCCGAAGTTCATCGTCCCCAGCACGATCCGGCCGACCTTCAGTCCCGTACGTCCGAGCTGCGTGTACTCCATGGCGCCTAAGCCAACGCCCTGGAGCGGGGTGTGGGCAAGGGTGTCACTCGATCGGCGGCTTCGGGGGCCGGGAGCCGTCATGCGGCGGCCGGGATCCGTCAGGGCTTCTTCTCCAGCTTCCGCAGGGCCTCCACAAGGGTCCGGCCCTCCTCGTCGACGGGTTCGAGCTGCTCGATCAGGCCTTGCCGGACCTGGTTCTCGGGGTTGGCGATGCGCTGCCGTACGAAGTCGCGCGTGCTCTCCAACTGCTCCCGGTACTGCGCCAGGTTGTCGCTCAGATGATCGATGACGTCCGTCCCTTGGACGGCGGCGGACAGCGCGAACTGCTCCTTGACCGCCTGGGCCTCGGTGTCGATGGCGCCGATCCACTCCTCCTGGAGGACCTGGAGCGAGTTGAGCTTCCTCTTGCGGTACTCGATCCCCATGAAGACCATCCCGGCCACACCCGCGACGACTCCGGCGGGAGGGAAGACGGTGCCGGCCGCCGCCAGACCGTAGAAGTAGGTCCCGCCCGCGGCGATGGGTGCCACGAGGCCGACCAGCGCCGCCGCGCGCTGGACGGTGTCCTGCGCGGTGGCGGTGCGTTGTGCCCGCCGGGGCAGGGACAGGTCGTTCACGTCGAAGACGGAGTCGGGAAGCCGCCCCGTGAGGTCCTTGTCGCCGAAGGCGTGCTCGACGGCCTGGGCCACGTCCTGCTTGAACGCCTCGAACTGCTCCGTCCACAGCGTCGCCGGGCCGGCCGGGGCCTCCATCCACGTCCGGAGCGCCTGGGCCTTCGACATCTCGACCTGGTGCGCCTTGGCCGCCTTGCTCACGTCGGTCTGCCGGATGGTGGCATCCAGCGCGCCGTGGAGGTGGGAGGCCAGGCGGCCGAACGGCCGGACGGCGCGCCCCACCCGGGCCTGGAGCTTCCGTTCGAGCTGGTCGCGCAGCTCCGGCAGCACCCGGTCCAGCAGCTCCAGCCGCCGCTGATGACCGTCCAGGAGCTCTTTCAGCCCGTCGATCTCCAGCCGCTCGGCCCGCAGCCGGTCCTCGATCACCCGCAGCCGGGGCACGAGCAGCACCCGCGCCTCGGCCGCCACGGCCGCGATGTGCCGGGTACCGGTCCCCGTTCTGATCAGGTCCTCGATCGCCTGGCGCAGGGTGTCCATCCGGCTCTCCGCGCGACATCGCCGCGCCGGCGACTCGGCCTCCTCGGCCTCGAGCTTCGCCGCGCGCGCCTCCAGGGCCGGGGAGACGGGGATGAACCCCTCGCCGATGAAGCCCAGTTCCGGCTGGCCGTCGGGGAGGGTGAAGTTCTCCTTCAGATAGCTGTTGTTGCGGGCGATGGTCGCCTTCCACTCGACGACGTCGTTCAGGTCGAGGTTCGACGCCGAGTCGATCGCGGTGACCACCCACACGACCCGTTTGCCGGAGAGCAGGTAGTGCTCGTAGAGGAAGCGGATGAGGTCCAGGTCGCGTTCGGAGAGCGTCCGGCTGGCGTGCGAGACGTACATGAAGCAGTCCGCGTCGGCCATCGCGGCCCGCACGATCAGATCGTGGACGGGGTTCGGCGAACCGTATCCGGGCAGGTCGTAGAACTTCGCCGGCAGCCTGGCGTCCGCCAGGAGCACCTCGACCTCGGCCACCTCGCGGCCCCGGTGCTCCCTGAGCCGGTTGGTGACGTCCGCGTCCTGCATGGCGTACGCCGCGACCACGGAAGGCGCCGGGGAGTTCCCGACGTCCTGCCACTCGCCGTCGGCCGAGTCCGTGAAGCGCACCCGTAGATAGCCGGTCCCGGAGGCGTCGACCGCGGACTGGCGCCCGTCGACCGGTACGACGGTCGCGGGACAGGCGGTGGTCGGCACGGGGGAGGACGGCAGCAGCCCCACGAACTTGTCCGCCGTCAGCCCGTCGGGCGTCTGCACCTCGACCAGCTCCAGCCCGCCCTGCAAACCGCTCAGCAGAAAGCTCTTGCCGGACGAGAAGGCCCCGAGGAGCGCCACGTTGATCAGGGTCGAGGCGGCACGCGTCCGCAACCGCTTCACGGTCGCGGCTTCCGCCCGTAACTCCTCCGGCCACTCCGCCGGAACCTCGGGGAGGCCGGCCGCGTCGCGCAGCCACGCCTCGGACCGGTCGAGAACGTCGCGCAGTTCACCGCGCGTTTCATCCACATCCCTCGGCACTGTCACGCCACCGGTATAGCTCTGGCCGAAAGGTGGCGTGGGCGGAATCGGCAACGTCGGGCCCGTACCGTTACCTTGCCCGGCCTGGTTGTGGACGGACCTGTGTGCGGCTGGACTGCCTGGCGGGCAACGAACGGCTGAACGCGTACTACGGGGAGGCGGGTTACCGGGTCGTGGGCCGCAAGGAGGGCAAGCCGCAGCCGGGCGGGGCACCGAAGTCGTTCACGCTGTGGGAGAAGGACCTGCGGCCTGCGTGGTCTGCCGGTCCGGCCGAGGCTGTGCCTCACAACGCCTACTCGCCGTAGAACGCCGAGCCTCCGTACTGCCGCACGGCCTGGTGCATCGTCCGCGCTGTGCCGGCGCAGTTCGCGAGAACGTCCGGCCGGTCACGGCAGATCCGGAGCATCTCCTCAAGGAAGCGGTCGTCGATGCGCTCGCGCCGGGGTTCGACGGGGTCCAGGCGCAGGCCCCCTCCGCCGTAGTTCCGGTAGCCGAAGTCGTGGATGACGCAGGCGTCATGGAAGACCTTCGCCCACGAGCGAGGGGTGGGGGGCGAACAGCCGTCGGTGTCCCAGTCGAAGGGCTTTTCGTGCCGGCGCGCGTAGGCGGGGAACTCTCGGTAGGTCCTCGCCATGAGGAAGTCGGCCCGCTCGCGCACCAGATCGGCGTGCCCGGCCTGCGTCGCCCCGGACGCTGCCGCGGGTGCGGCACTCGGCAATGCACTGATCAGGAACGATCCGCAGAGGGCGAGCCCGGCGAGGAACCGCGACGCAGCGCGCCGTCGGGTGTGGAATCTCATGCTGGTCCCATCTGGAGACGCGAGTGCGGGGATACGAGACATCGCTACCCCGTGTAATCAAAAGTAGCCATATGTAACTTTGGTCGTCTCTCGCGCATCCGTGCCAGGCCGTGCGTCGGCCGACAGGCGCCGTCATCGCCTCGTCTGGGGGAGGAGGCCGAGCAGCGCGGTGAACCGGGCGTTGCTGGGCCGGGCGTCGACGGGGCCGACGCGGGAGGTCCAGGCCCGGCAGTTGGCGGCGACGAAGGCGCGGAGGGCGGCGGCGTTGGCCGTTTCCCAGCACGCCGTGAACCCGGCATCGGCGGCCCAGGTGAGCGCGGTCCCGGGCGGGCAATCGGCCTCCATCAGCCGTACGGCGGTGTTGGCGACGTCCACCCATGCCGGGCCGAGGGCGGGCATCGCCCAGTCGACGAGGTGCGCGCGGTCGGCGGTGACGAGGAGGTTGTGGGGGTGGGTGTCCGTGTGGAGGAGCGTACGGCCGTGGAGGAGCGGCAGTTCACTCGTCTCCAGGAACCCGGCCCAGCGGCCGGCGAACGACGGCACGCGGAGGTGCGGGGGTGGTGACGGGAGGCGGTAGGCGGCCCGGATCACCTCGGCGACCAGGTCGAGATCCGCTGCGTCGGCCGACAGATCGGCGTGCCGCGCGCCGCCGACGTACTCGAAACCGAGCAGGTCCCAGCCGGCTGTTGCGACGTGCCAGAGCAGCCGGGGCCCGAGGGGGCGGGTGTAGGGATTGACGGCGGCTTCCCAGCGCTGGCCCGCGCGGGCGGCGCTGTTCGTCAGGGGCGTGCCCTTGACGAACGTTGCCGTGCCGTCCGCTGCCGTCAGCGCGGCGGCCATGGCGCAGTTGAGCCCGCCGGAGAGCGCCCGGGCCGTCGCGATCGGCCCGGTGCGCTCCTCGACGGCCGCCCGTACGGGGCGGGGCAGGTCATGCCATTCGGTGCGCGACGTCATGGCGCCCCTTTGACGTCTTGACGGACGGCTATTGCTGGGTCGCCCCGCACTTGCGACAGCGTGTCGCGCCGCTCCACTGGACCCAGTCGTGCTCGCATTCGCGGTTCCGGGTGCGGCTCGACACTCTCATGGCGTTCTATGTTCCCTTCGTCTGCGACTCGGATGCCGGTACGGACGCCGGTACGACGATCGGCGACCAGACCCGCTCCGCGGCCTCGAACTGCTGTCGCTCCGCCGGTTCGGGCGTCCGGAGATTGCTGGCGTAGGCCCGCCGGCTGAACCCATTGGGGTGCTGCATCCGGACCAACCCGTTCACGGACTCGATCACCACGCCGACGGCGCTGCTGAAAGTGTCCACGGCGACGGTGCCGAGTGCGACGTCCGGCACGCTCACTTGCCCCACCGTCCCCGCGAATTCACCGTGGCGAGCTCGGCGCTGAGGCGTTCGGCGTCCGTGGCGGGCCGTACGGCCCGCGGTTCCGCTTCCCACTCGCACCCACCGGCGGGCGGGCGTAGTTGGAGGCGGGGGCCTTCGTGGCCCATGACCTGACCGACGCGGTCGATGCGTGTGTCGTAGACGAACGTTCCGGGGGTGGGGGCGAGTGCGGGTTGCGGGCAGGTGCAGGGGAGGGGCGGCGGGGACGGGCGGTGGACACCGCTGGTGTGGGGGAGGGAGAGGACGGTTGGAACGGCGGGCGTGGGGGTCGGGGGCGTGGGCGCCGTGCGAACGGCGCCACGAGCCCTGTTCCGGCGGAGCAAGCGGGAGATAAGGTCGCGCATGTCATCAGCTCCTTGGGCTGGTGGCCATGCCCCCGGGCCGGTGAAGCGGTCGCGGGGGTGCTTTGTGCGGCCAGGCTAGGTCGGCCGTATGGGGCTGTCTATAGCCCGTCACGCTCGGAGGCCGCTATGTTCGACCGTGTGCGAATACATACAGTCTTTAGGGTGATGGAATTCGACCCGACGCAGCCCAAGTGGGCCCAGATCGCGGAAGTCATCCGGCGGCGCATCGCCACGGGCGAATACGGGACGCACCACTTGATCTCCGAAGCGCAGCTCCAGCAGGAGTTCGGCGTCGCGCGTGTGACGGTCCGCAAGGTGACGGCCGCCCTCCGCGTCGAGGGCCTGATCGTCACCACGCCCGGCATGGGCTCCTTCGTCGCCAAGCGGTAGCGCGCTATCGCCCCACGTCGAGGGCGGCCCGCGAGCGCGCGATGAGACGGTGGGCCTGATGTCCGTACACGGCGGACTCTGCGAGCCAGTCCCACGCGCGCACGTACAAGGCGATGCTGTCCGCGTCGTCCAGCCAGAGCTCCGCGTTGATGGTCTCGACGATCACCAGCCGGTCGTCGTAGATCCAGAAGCCGTGTGAGGGCGTACGTCTCAGCGGCGCACTGAACGGGACGATCCCGAGCTCGATGGTGTCCAAGCCGATGAGGCCGATCAATCGGTCGAGCTGGGCCGCCAGCACCTCCGGAGGGCACACGCGAGCGTACAAGACGCTCTCCCAGAGCAGGAACCGGAAGGAACGGCCAGCTTCGTACAGCGCTTCCTGACGCCGTATGCGTGCCCGGACCGCTTCTTCCGTGTCGCGCGGCGACTGCCGGAACTCCACATTCGCGCGGAACACGTGGCGTGCGTAGTCCGCTGTCTGAAAGAGCCCTGGGACAAGGGCGGTCTCCACGCCTCGGGTGAGCTGCGTCTTCTGGCCCTCCACGAAGGCCAGTTCCTGTCGGGGCCGGTGCCCGTGGGCCAGCTGGCGTCGCCAGGTGCGGTATTGGTTTTCCAGACTGTGAAGGCGCCCTCGTAGCTCGGTCGTGGCCTGGTCTCTCCCGACCGCTGCCGCCCACGCGCTGAGATCTTCCCGCGTCGGGGTCTGTTTGCCGTTTTCCAGACGGGAAACCTTGGAGGGAGGCCAGCCGAGTCTCTCGGCCAGCTCCTTGCCGTTCAAGCCGGCCTCGGCGCGCAGCTCACGCAGCCGCGCGCCGAGGGCGACCCGCGCCGTCTGGAAGTCCGTACTCACGCCGTGGAACGTACCCCGCGTTGGAATTCCGCAGTACGGAGGGCGTAATGCCATGCCAAGTCGCGGACTTGGCACCCTTGGGTGACCAGCGACGGATCCTCGGCCAGCTCGACTCCCAACGTCGTGCCTTGGTCGTCGAAGTGGAAGCGGACGAGGAGGCGGGAGTCGAATAGCCAGAAATCGAAGTCGGGCAAGCCGTGTCGCTCGGCGTCGGTGCGGTGGATGTTGCGGATGTCCTCACCCGCTTCGACGTTGCCGAGGCCGCTCGCCAGGAGGAATCGCTGACCTTCGGTGGGTGGGTCGTCCACGATTCGGACTCGCTCGATCCGCTTGCCCGCGTTGGTCTGAGCGCGTACCTGCGCGTGCCACGGATGGTCGGGGTCGTAGCCGAGGGGATCGCCGTCCAGCCAGCGCTGCCACTTCGGGCTGTCCCGGTCCACCGCGTACCCACGCTGGGTTTCCAGCCTCCAGGCCGTGTGCTCGAACTCCTCGAATACATGGGAGATGTCTTCGAACGGGACGATGTTCGGCAAGGTGTCTACTCCTTGGGGGCGTAGCGGGTCAGCAGTTCACGCGGAACGACGACGAAGGTTTCCGTGTCCTTGATGTCCCTGAGCTGTGCCAAGTGCGCGGGATCAATCAGGCGATCGCCCTGGACGACGATGTCACCGGTCTCCTCGATCTCGTACAGCGTCGGACAGTTGCCGTTGTCGGACGTGGTGCCGATGAACTTGAGCGTCATGGGCTGTTCCCCTCTGTGAAGACGAGCGGGGCATCAGCTTGCCCGGTCCCCTTCAGGCAGCGCCTGCCGATTGCTTGAAATTGCAAGCCGGATGGTGGCAGGGAAGCAATTGCGCGCAATCGCGTGGCTGCCAGGCTTTGCTCATCCCTAGCGTCCTGGTGTGCCAGATTCCATCGCTTAGGGAGGTACGACCATGACCGGAACCGACCTGTACGCGCTCGACATCGCCGGGGCTTCGTTCGCCAAGGCGTGCGGAGGCAACACCCACCCGGACGGGGAATCGTGTGTGACGCTCGCGTGGATCGGTGAGAACGCCTGGGCCATGGGCGACAGCAAGCGCCCCGATGCCGAACCGCTGAGGTTCACCACGGCCGAACTGGACGCGGCCGGCATCGACCCGGGCCGCTTCGGCCTGACGGCCTGACCTCTACCCCCCCAGAATCCGCAGCCCCTGCCCCCCCGGCTCATGGGGGCGGGAGCTGCTCCCACCTGCGCGGAATCGGGGCGCTCGTGCACTTCCACGGCTATCTGTGGGTCGGCGACAAAGCGGTGTTCGACAAGGAGAGCGCCCGGCGCCCGCCGTCGCGCGTGGAGCCGACGGCGACGAGTCCGCCCGATGTGGTGGACAGGTACAAGGAGGCGGTGGCCGAGTGGCGGGTCACCGAGGTGCCGCCCCTGGAGACCAAGTACTGGCTGGTGAAGCCGGGGAGACTGATCCGGGGGACTTGGGCGCATCCGAAGGAGGCCGCCGAGTGGCTGGGGGAGCGACTGGCCGAGCACGCGCCGCGATTCGCCTCGCCGGCCGACCGTGACAGCACCCGCCTCGCCCAGAGGGTCGCGTACGCGGCGGAGACGCTCGGCTGGGGCGGGGACGTCTCGCTCGGGTACTACCTGGGACGTCCGTCCTTCCTCAGCCTGGCCGTGGTCGTGTGTTCCCCGAACCGCGCGGATCCTGAACAGGAGTGCCCCGAAACTTGATCACTGATTGAATGCCCGTCTTCGGCGCCGTGCCGAGGTCGGCGTTCCTGCCGGACCTCGTCCGGCGGCACGACCTGGACACCGGCGACGTGTCCGCGATCGACCGCCGGGCCGACCCGGACGCGTGGCAGACGGCGGTCACCGCCAACACACCCCTGGTGACACAGTGGGACGACGGGCGGCACGAAGGGGAGCGGGGGCGGGTGGCGACGATCTCGTCGTCCATGCCGTCGCTCGTGTCCGCCATGCTCACCGACCTCGACATACGCCCAGGGCAGCGGGTGCTGGAGATCGGTACCGGGACCGGCTGGAACGCCGGGCTCCTCGCCCACCGGCTGGGCGCCGGATCCGTGGTGTCCGTGGGCGTGGACGAGGACGCCGTGGAGGCGGCGCGCGGCCGCCTCGGTCGGCTGGGGCCGGTGGCCGACGTCGTACACGGAGACGGCTTCGCCGGGTACGGGCCGGGGGCGCCGTACGACCGGATCGTCGTCACGTGCGGCGTGCGGACGCTGCCGTTCGCGTGGGTGGAACAGACGCGGCCGGGCGGCGTCGTCCTCGTCCCCTGGGGCACCCACTTCTCCTCCACCGAGGCCACGGCCCGGCTCGTGGTCGCCGAGGACGGCCGGAGCGCCCAGGGGACGTTCACTCGGTCCGTCACTTTTATGCGCCTGCGCTCCCAGCGGCTCGCACACGCCTCGTACGACACATACGTCACCGAGGAGAGCCGGGAGACAGCGCGGATCTCCACGACATCCCGCACCCACCGGGAGGTTTTCGCTGACACGTACGACGTGAACCGCTTCGTGCTCGGCCTGCGCGTCCCCGACTGTACGTACCTCGTCGACCGGCCGCGCGAGGGCAGGCGGCCCGTCTGGCCCTACAGCCTGTCGGACCGGCCCTGGGCGTGCGTCATCCACCGCGACGGCAGAAGGGAATTCACCGTCCATCAAGCCGGTCCCCGCAGCCTGTGGGACGAGCTCGAGGAGGCGTATGAGTGGTGGATCGAGCGTGGTCGGCCCGGGTTCGGGCGGCTGGGGCTGACGGTCGACCGGGCCGGGCAGCGGGCGTGGTCGGACGAGCCGGGAGGGCTGATCTGAGGACCGAGTTCACGATCAAGCCCCGCTCGGGCTCCTACTCGTGACGGGCCTCCGCCGAGGCCGTGTCGCCGAGGAGGCGGTCCCCAACCATGGATGCTGCCACAGCGGTTACCACCATCGCCACACTTGTCGTTGCGGAAGTACGGCCGAGCTGGTCGGCGTCGACCTGGGTGGCGTGCGCCGGCCGGAGAGCGGAACACGGTGGCCCGCGACGTCGGACGTCGGCGACCTCAAAACCCGCTCGGAGGACAAGGGCGGCGGCGTCCGGGTCGTCCGGTCGGGCACGGCCACCGTGCCCGACCTCGCCGAGCTGGCCCAGACGGACCCGGCGGTCAGCTGAGGGACAGCCAGGCGTTCGTATTCGCGTTGTACCAGTAGCGCTGCTCGGTGTTCAGGGCGACCGTTCGGAAGGGGCGGCCGCGGTCCTTGACGATGGTGGTGCTCTGGCGGCCGCCGCTGCTCCAGGTCAGTTCCAGGTACCAGCTGACGTCCTGCCCGACCGTGTAGGCGTCGACGTTCAGCACTTGGGGGTCGTCGGCGGACACCTTGTACGGGAAGTCGGTCGAGGTCGTCGGCCTCTCGCCCTCCTTGCCGGGGACGGGTCTGGGCCGGGGCGAGGGGTTGTCGAGGTCGACGGCGAAGGACGCGGGATCCAGTTCGCCGCCGCAGCCCGCCCCCATGGTGTACGTGTTCCAGCGGGGTGCCTTGCGGCTGCCGACCACGTGGATGGACATCCCGTGGAGCACGGTTGTGCTGCTCCCGGTGCCCTGTACGGTCAGCTGCAACCGCAGATGACCCGCCGGGACGGCCTGCAAGGTCTGTGCCCATCCCGCGGTCGCGTTCCGGTTGGGAGGCGGCGGGACCTTGCCGGGTGCCTGGTCCAGGGCGAACCACTGATCGCAGGGGCTGCCCCAGTTGTCGGGCATGACGCTGACGGTGAAGGGGGTCGCCCCGGTAGCGGATGAAGTGCCCTTCCCGGCCGCCGCCTCCTTCTCCTCCTCCTTCTCCTCCTCCTTGACGGTGACGGGGGAGGCGGATCCAGTCGCTGTCGCCGTGTCCGACGGCGACGGCGACGACGTCGGTGACAGCGACGGTGACGCACCGTGCGAGGCGTCCGGGGCAGCCGAGCCCGGCGGTAAGCCTTCACGCGATGCCGTACGCGCGGTGTCGTGCCGGGCCTCGGGGGAGATGCGTCCCGTGTTCGTGCCCCCCAGCGCCGAGACGGTGACGACGGTGCCCGCGACAGCGGCGACGGCCAAGGCCGATGCGGCGGCGAGGAGCAGCCGACGGCGGCGCCCGGCCCACGCCTCGGGCTTCGCCTCGGGCTTCGCCTCGGACTTCGCCCCAGACTTCGCCCCGGCAGCGGGAGTCTCCCCGTCCGCCGAGGCGGCCTCGTCGGGACCGGCCGGCTCGGGTGTCGCTTCGGCGGCGGCCGCCGTGCTCACCTCCGGTGCCTCGGGCTTGGAGTCCGCCGCGGGTGCGTTCTCCCTGCGACGTTCGGTGAGCGCCCGGTGCCACTGTCCGTGCAGGACGAGCAGTTCGTCGGCCGTCGCTCCGCAAACCTTGGCGAACCTCTCCACGGGCGCGAAGTCCATGGGCACCGCCGCACCGTTGCAGTAGCGGTGCAGGGTCGAGTTGCTGGAGTGCAGCCGCTTGGCGAGGGTGCCGTAACTGCGCCCTGAGCGTTCCTTGAGCTCACTCATCAGTTCCGCGAACCGCTCGGTCTCCGTGGCCATTCCACCCTCCCCCTCACCCTGGACGCGCGTTCCAGGCTCAGATGTTTCCCCAGGTGAGAGGGGGTGGAACGGTACAAGGTTCCAACTTCCCCCGGTTCGTGGCCACTGGGACGAAACCGGGCGCAAAGTTGCTCTCGTCAGCCGGTCGGCCCGCCGATCGAACCGTCGCCCCGTGCGACCTCACGAGAGAAGCCTCATCATGTCCACGCCTCGCGTTGTCACCTCGCTCACGGCTCTCGCCCTCGGCTCCGCCGCGCTCGTCGGTTTCGTGGGTACGTCCTCCGCCTCCGCGGCGGAGGCCCGGGTTCCGTACTGCCAGGCCTCCCAGATCAAGGTGACCACCACCACGGTCACCGGCCCGAGCGACCGCCTGCTGATAGCGGCTCAGAATGTCAGCGGCAAGCCCTGCGACCTCGGCATCATCGGTGACGTCACCTTCGACGGAAAGATCCGCGCCGAGCTCCCGGACGGCATCGGCGGCGGCCCCAACATCCTGCGGCCCGGCGACTCCAACTACGAGGCCGTCACCCTCGCCCACCGGTACACCCCCGGCAGCATCGTCCGGACCGGCACCGTGACCCTCGGGCTCGAAGGCGGTGACACGATCACGATCCCCGCCGCGGTCACCGTCGACTCCCCGTTCGTCAACTCGCCCTGGCAGGACACCGCGGAGCACGCCCTCTCCACCCACTGACCGGGAACACCGTGCCCTCCGGTCCCGCCTCTCGCGGACGGGCCCGGAGGGCACGGTCATGCGGGCTGACCGGACCGTACGGACCGGAGCCGAGCGCCCCGATTCCCCGGCGCTGCGGGTCGCGCCCTTGACGTCAGCCCAGCACCCCCCGCAGCCGCTCCGCGAACTCCCCCGGTCGCTCCACCGCGCCCAGGTGCCCGCCCGGGAACTCCTCCAACGGCCGGTCGAGCAGCTCCGCCAGCCGGGCGACCGGCCCGTACAGGGGCACCTGGTCGCGTGACAGGCGTCCCGCTGCCGGGACGAGCTTCGCGGCAGCGCTGCGCAGCGCCGCGAGGTCGGGAACGGTCGAGGAGAACGGGACCAGCATGTGCTCCAGGAAGACGGGGAGGTTGGCGTGCATGCGGGGGGCCATCTCCTGGATCTCCGGGGGGAGATCCGTCGCGTCCCGGTCGTCGGACGGCCCCTCCGTACCCTCCTCCGAGCGCTGCTCACCCACCCCCTCGGCGAAACGTGCCATCGCCGCGCCCGCGCCCTCCGCGCGGAACACCTCGCGCACGTCCGCGAACAGGGTCTTATGAGGCGCCGCGTCCTCCAGCAAGCCCAGCAGCGGCGGCTCGTGCGCGACGAGCCGGCGAACCCGCTCCGGGTGGCGGGCCAGCAGGTCGAGGGCGACGATGGCGCCCGAGCTGCAACCCATCACGGACACCGGCTCGTCCGGCGACAGGTGGTCGATCAGCATTCGGGCGTCCTCGCTCCACTCCGCGACCCGCTGGTCGCCGAGCGGGCCGTGGAGGCTGCTGCGCGACAGGGCGCGCGGGTCGAAGGAGGCCACGGCGTACCCGGCGGCGGTCAGGGCGGCGGCCATGCCCGCGTACATGCCGGCGTCCCCCGCGCCGCCCGGTATCAGCAGAAGCAGCGGGCCGCTGCCCCGCACCTCGTAGTGCAGGGTGGCGCCGGGCACCTCCAGCGTGCCGATCGCGGGCTTGTCCATCGCCTTGTCCATCACTTGTCTCCCCCCTCGTGGGCCGGCCAGGTCGTCAGGAGCAGGTGGAGGGCGTCGAGCGAGCGCGACCACGACTCCCGCACGGGGCGGGAGTGGCCGAAACCGCCGCTCAGTTCGAGGTGGATGTAGCCGTGGAACGTGCTGCGCAGCAGCCGTCCCGCGTCCGTCAGGTCCGGCTCGTCGAGGCCGTACGCGCGCAGCATGCCGTACGTCAGCTCGACGCTGCGGAGGAAGCCGGGGGAGTCCCCGACCTCCTCCGGCGCGAGCTGCATCTGCGTGGCCGCGTAACGGCCGGGGTGGGCCAGCGCGTAGTCGCGGTACGCGTCCGCGAAGGCGATCAGCGCGTCCTTGCCGGCGCGGCCCGCCACCGCCGTCGCGATGCGGTCGGTCATCTCCTCGGCGCCGAGCAGGGCGATCCGTACGCGCAGCTCCCGCAGGTTCCTGATGTGCGAGTACAGGCTGGCGTCCTTGACCCCGAACTGCCGGGCGAGCGCCGAGACCGAGACCTTCTCCAGGCCGTTCTCGTCCGCCATCGCCGCGGCCGCGGCCGTCAGCTTGGCGGCGGTGATTCCTGCGCGCACCACTCGGGCGCCTCCTTTTCCTAGGACTCCTAGGGGGAAAACTAGTAGATCTAGGATCGGTCGCGCCAGTCCATTCGCGTACCCGTCCATTCGGCCCCGCCCGTGTGGCGGGCCCCGTGCCCCCGGCGAAGGATGCGGCGTACAGCAGATCAGCGACGCGGCCCGGTCAGGAGGCGCGGTGGACGGCGATCAGGAGAACGACGACACACGGCGTGGATGGGCGCCGGCCCGGTGGTGGCGGAGCAGGTCCGTCGTGCACAGGCGGTGGATCGCGCTGGGGACCTGCCTGGCCGTGGGCGCCTTCGGCGTGGGCGGGCTGCTGATGACCGATGCCATCCGGTTCGCGGCGGATCCGCCCTGCGACGAGAAGCCGACCGACATCGTCAGGAGCGACTACGAGCTCGGCTTCACCGTGCCGAGCGGACTGATGCCGGACACGCAGTTCACCGGACAGAAGGCGCACGTGGCCGTGCACCGCGTGGGGCCGGAGTACGCGCACGGGCGGTGCCCGAACACGCCCTCCAAGGCCGCCGTGCTGATCCACGGACGCGGGATTCCCGGGCGGCCGGCCTTCGACCTGAAGGGCAAGGACCAGCACAACAACAAGATGAGCATGCAAGAAGGGCTCGCCCGCGCGGGCATCGACACCTTCGCGCCGGACATGCTCGGCTACGGCTATTCCACGCGGTTCGACCACGGCCTGGACGACCCCCACAACGCCAGCCTCACGCCCTACAACGGCGACGGCACCTGCCCGGAGCCCTCGGGGCTGTGCGACCGTACGCACAACTCGATCTTTCCGCTCAAGCAGCAGGCCGAAAAGCTCAAGCCGAACCCGCTCGACAAGCTGTACCCCCACTCCAGCAAGGTGCGCTTCGCGAACATCGACACATGGGTACGTGACATCCGCCAGGCCATCGACGACGCCGTCGCGAAGGCCAAGCCGACGGACGGCAAGGTGACCCTCGTCGGGTACTCGCTCGGGGGACCGCGTGTCGGGAGGACGCTCTACGCGGCCAACCCCAACCCGGCACTGCCCGGCAGCGAGGCCACGATCGCGAAGGTCAACAGCGCCGTCTTCATGTCGTCGCTCTTCAACGGCCTGCCGACCGAGGAACAGAAGCCGCCGAACCTCGTCTCCTTCCCCCTGGTCGTCGCCAACCAGAAAGAGGCGACCACCTGGACGCTCTCCACAGCCAGTGGACCGAGCGATCAGGACTGCACCGGCCGCATCCCGCCGGGCAGCCAGGACAACGTCTGGAAGGAGCTCACGCAGGGGGACCAGATCGGGAAGAAGTGGGGCGGCGACGACCCTCATCACCCCGACGGCCTGGTCCGCTCGCCGACCTTCACCACCTACGGCTGGAACACCACCGTCGCGCAGCAACTGAAGATGCCGGTCCTGGTGCTCCATGGCACCGGCGACGGCACCGTGCCGGTGGCCAACGCGTCGTCCATCTACAACGCGCTTCCGGCGTCGACGACGAACAAGGTGATGGTCCAGGTCACCTGCGCCAGCCATGTGCTCGGGTGGGAAGGCTGCGACGGTGACCGCTGCATGCCCACGAGCCCGGCGAACGTCTACGGCCAGGAACCCGGTACGCCGTGGGCGGGGCCGCACGGCACGGTCACCGCGGCGCTCACCGAGTGGATCACCAAGGGCACCTTCAACGGGGCGTCGAGCGGGAAGTACACCGTCGACAAGAGCGGGGTCGTCCATTAGCCGGTCATGACATCTCGGCGGTCATGACTTCCGGGCCCGCGCGGCCGCACGCCGCACGGGCCCGGAAGGCGGTCACGTCAGCAGGGGCGGACGGTCCAGATCGGGTCCCAGTTGTAGACGGCTTCCCACGATTCGGCACCGGCCGTAAGCGTGACGAGGTTGCCGCCCTTGCCGAGGAGCCGCGCCTGCGTGCCCGGAGTCTGGCGGTTCCACCAGGAGCCGTTGCCGACCCAGTTGGTCAGGCCCTGGTCACGGCAGTAGTAGAGGTTGAGCTGGTCTCCGGTGTAGTACGTGCCCCGGAACATGCAGAAGTTTTCGTACGGGCAGTCGACGAATTTCGCGTCCTTGGCGCTCAGATCGCGCGCCCGCTCCTCGCCGGGCAGGGTGAGCAGCACCGTGCCGCCCTTGATCTCGATCTTGTTGGCGGCCACCTGCCGACCGCCGAGGGTCTTCAGATAGCCGTCGACTCTGTTCTGCAGCACCTTGGCCTGCGGGGCGGTCAGCCCCGCCTGCTTCGCCTGGGCGGCGAAGTCCTTGTGCGTGCCTGCCGCGGAGGCCGTGCCGGTCGCTCCGATAAGCGAACCGGCCAGTGCGGTGGTGGCGAAGGCCATCGCCGCCCACTTGCGGAGTGCCATTCGGGATTCCCCCTTACGGATTCCGGCCGATGCCCACCCGTCGCTCGCGGTGGGCATGCCAGCCAGTGTCCACGGAGGTGTCAGGTGGCGCCCGTAGCTTCGGCGGTGTTCGAAACACGCTGGTGGAGCCGGTACGCGCCCCGTCAGCCGGCGCGCAGTACGTCGTCGAGAAGGCTCGCCCAGTGGGCCACCACGCGTTCGCGGCGGGCGCTGTCGTCCGTCAGGAGGTTGGCCAGGCCGAGGCCGCGTGCCATGTCGAGGAAGCCCTGGACCGTCTCCCGTACGCCGGGGAGGCTCTCGTCCGCGCCGAGCAGCTCCACGGCCATCCGGTGCACCTCCCGTCCCATCCGTGTCTCCAGGTCCACCACCCGGGCCCGGAGCGGCTCCTCGTTCGCCGCCGCCACCCACAGCTGGAGTGCGGCGCGGAAGAGCGGGCCGGTGCAGAGGCCCACGATGCCCTCGACCACGACGTACGTACGGGCCGGGCCCACGACCGGACCGGTCACGATCGGACGGGTGGCGGACAGCAGCCCCCGCAGCGCCGCCGAGCGCTCCTCCGCCACGTGCCCCACCGCTGCCGTGAACAGGTCCTCGCGGGTGGGGAAGTGGTGCTGGGCCGCGCCCCGCGACACCCCCGCGCGCTCGGCGACGACCGCGACCGTCGAGCCCGCCCAGCCGTGCTCCGCCAGGCATGCGACGGCGGCCTCCAGGAGGGCGCGACGGGTGGCCCGGCTGCGGTCCTGCTTGGGGCCGACGGGGCTGGGGCGATCGGGGTGGCCAGGGCGTCTGGGGTGGCTGGGGCGGCTGGTCAGTGCGCCCATACCGGATCCCGCTTCTCCAGGAACGCCGTCATGCCCTCCCGGGCCTCCGCCGAGACGAACAGCCGCGCCGACCGCTCCGCCAGCTCCGTCGCGTCGCGGTCGAAGGCACGTAGAACCTCCGCCGTGACCAGGCGTTTCGACTCCGCCAGGCCCTGGGGGGAGGCCCGGCGGAGGCCCTCCAGGATCGATTCCAGGGTCTTGTCCACAGTGTCCGTCGCCGCTGTGATCAGCCCGATCCTCGCCGCCTCCGCCGCGCCGAAGCGCTCGGCCGTCAGGTAGTAGCGGCTCGCCGCCCTCGGGTCCAGGCGGGGCAGCAGCGGCAGGGAGATCACCGCGGGTGCCAGCCCGATCCTCGACTCCGTGAACGCGAACGTCGAGGTTTCGTCCGCCACCGCGATGTCGCACGCCCCCACCAGCCCCAGGCCCCCCGCCCGTACATGCCCGCGCACCACCGCCACCACCGGCTTGGGCAGTTCCACGACCGTACGGAACAGGGCCACGAGCGCCTCCGGGCCCGTCGGGGCCGGCTGTTCGCCGAGGTCGGCGCCCGAGCAGAACGTGCCGCCCGTGTGGGTGAGCACGACCGCGCGGGTGTTCGCGTCGTCCGCCGCCCGCGCCAGCCCCTCCCTCAACTCGCCCACCAGCCGGGTGGAGAGGGCGTTGCGGTTGTGCGGGGAGTCCAGGGTCAGGGTGGTGACGCCCTGCTCGTACGCGCCGCGGACAAACATGAGCGCTCCTTTCAGTAGGACTTGGGCAGGCCCAGCGTCCGGTGCGAGACGTAGTTGAGGATCATCTCGCGGCTCACCGGCGCCACTCGTGCCACCCGCGCCGCCGTGATCAACGAGGCCAGCCCGAACTCCGAGCTGAGGCCGTTGCCGCCGAGGGTGTGCACCGCCTGGTCGACGGCCCGGACCGCCGCCTCGGCGGCCGCGTACTTCGCCATGTTGGCCGCCTCGCCCGCGCCTTCGTCGTCCCCGGCGTCGTAGAGGTGCGCCGCCTTGTACATCATCAGCCGCGCCAGCTCGATCTCGATGTGGGATCGCGCGAGCGGGTGGGCGATGGCCTGGTGGGCGCCGATCGGTTCGTCCCACACCCGGCGGTCGCGGGCGTACTCGACGGCCCGCGCGATCGCGTACCGGCCCATCCCGATCGCGAACGCCGCCGTCATGACGCGCTCCGGGTTGAGCCCGGCGAAGAGCTGGAGCAGGCCCGCGTCCTCGTCGCCGACGAGCGCGTCCGCCGGCAGCCGGACCTCGTCGAGGACGAGCTCGAACTGCTTCTCCGGGGAAGCGATGTCCATGGGGATCGGGCGACGGGTGAAGCCGGGCGCGTCACGGTCGACGATGAACAGGCAGGGCTTCAGCCGGCCGGTCCGCGCGTCCTCCGTCCGCCCGACGATCAGCGTCGCGTCGGCGATGTCGGCACCGGAGATGAAGACCTTCCGGCCGGTGAGGACCCAGTCGGCGCCGTCGCGGCGGGCGGTGGTGGTCAGCCGGTGGGAGTTGGAGCCGGCGTCCGGCTCGGTGATCCCGAAGGCCATCCTCGTCGTCCCGGCCGCGAGCCCCGGCAGCCAGGCGCGCTTCTGCGCGTCCGTGCCGAAACGGGAGATCACGGTGCCGCAGATGGCGGGGGAGACGACCAGCAGGAGCAGCGGGCAGCCCGCGGCGCCCAGCTCCTCCAGCACGACGGCGAGTTCGGTGATCCCGCCGCCCCCGCCACCGTGCTCCTCCGGGAGGCTGACCCCGAGGTAGCCGAGCTTGCCGGCCTCCGCCCACAGCTCCTCGGCGTGTTTGCCGTCGCGTACGGACGCGGCGAAGTACGCGCGGCCGTAGCGGGCGCCGAGGGCCGCCACGGCGGCGCGGAGGGCGCGTTGTTCGGGGGACTCGATGAGCGTGCTCACGGCTTTTCCTCCGTCTCGGTCACTACGGCCAGTGGTTCGCCCGTTTCCACCTGCTTGCCCGGCGTCGCGTGCAGCGCGGTCAGCGTGCCGTCGACGGGGGCGGTCACACGGTGCTCCATCTTCATCGCCTCCAGCCACAACAGCGGTTGTCCCGCTTTCACGGGCTCTCCGACCGCGATTCCGTCCGCCACACGCACGACGGTGCCGGGCATGGGAGCGAGCAGCGAACCGGGCTCGACCGCGCGGGCGGCGGGGTCCGGGAAGCGGGGGAGGGCGGTGAGGGCGTACGTGTCCACATGGACCCGGGTGCCGTACGCGGTCACTTCGAAGGTGTGGGTGACGCCGTCGGCCTCCAGGGCGACCCGGCCCGGCGCGGCCGACACCACGCGGACGCCCGGGAAGCCCTCCGGGACGAGGCCGTCGCGGGTGCGGCGGTAGCGGACCTCGTACTCCGCGCCGTCGGGCTCGGAACGGTAGCGCTTGACCTGCGGCTGCGAGGGAACGTTCCGCCAGGCGCCGGGGGCGTGGGGGACGGCCAGGGCCGCCGCCAGGGCGGCGAGCCGCGCGTCACGGGGGCGCGTCAGCTCCGCGAAGTGGCGCTCAAGGAAGCCGGTGTCCGGCGCGCCCGCCATGAACTCCGGGTGCCGGAGGGTTCGTACGAGCAGGTCGCGGTTGGTGTGCGGGCCGTGGACGGCGGCGTGTTCGAGGGCGTGGGCGAGCTTGCGGATCGCTTCGCGGCGGGTGGGGGCGTGGGCGATGAGCTTGGCCAGGAGGGGGTCGTAGTGGAGGGGGACGCCGTCTCCTTCGTCGTAGCCCGCGTCCAGGCGGATGGAGGCCCCGGGGCCCTGCGTCCTCAAGCGCCGGACGGGCTGATTCAGGCCCCCTTCCGCTGTCAGGCGCGCTTCCACCGCGTGGCCGTACGGCTCGGGTGCCGCCCCCAGCGACTCCCCCTCCGCCACCCTGATCTGGAGGGCGACCAGATCCACCCCGTACACCGCCTCCGTCACCGGATGCTCGACCTGGAGCCGCGTGTTCATCTCCAGGAAGTACGGCCCCCGGCCTCTCCCGTCCCCCGGCAGCAGGAACTCCACCGTCCCCGCCCCCACGTACCCGATCGCCCGCGCCGCGGCCTCGGCGGCCGAGGTCAGCGCGGCGCGCACCGCGTCCGGCAGGTCCGGCGCCGGGGCCTCCTCGACGACCTTCTGGTGGCGGCGCTGGAGGGAGCAGTCGCGCGTGCCCAGCGTCCATACGGTGCCGTGGGTGTCGGCGAGGATCTGCACCTCCACATGGCGCGCGCCCTCCACGTACGGTTCGACGAAGACCTCGCCGTCGCCGAACGCGGCAACCGCCTCCGCGCGCGCCGACCTCAACTCCTCCTCCAGCACGGCGAGATCCCGTACCACCCGCATCCCGCGTCCGCCGCCGCCCGCCGCCGCTTTGATCAGCACCGGGAGTTCGTCCGCCGTCAGCGCCGCCGGGTCCAGCGGGGCGAGGAGCGGCACCCCGGCCGCCGCCATGATCTGCTTGGCGCGGGTCTTGGAGGCCATGGCCTCGATGGCCGCCGCCGGAGGGCCGATCCACACCAGCCCCGCCTCCGTGACGGCCCGCGCGAAGCCGGCGTTCTCGGACAGGAAGCCGTACCCCGGGTGCACGGCGTCAGCGCCGCCCGCCAGCGCGGCCCGTACGACGAGGTCGCCCCGGAGGTACGTCTCCGCCGCCGTGGTGCCCGGAAGGCGGACGGCCGTGTCGGCCGAGCGCACGTGCAGGGCGCCGGCGTCCGGGTCCGCGTGGACGGCGACCGTGGCGATGCCCGCCTCCCGGCACGTACGGAAGATCCGGCAGGCGATCTCGCCGCGGTTGGCCACCAGAACTGATGCGATCATTCCGCCCTCACATCCGGAAGACGCCGAAGCCGCCCCGCGCGCCCTCCACCGGGGCGCCGTGCGCGGCCGACAGACAGATGCCCAGCACGGTCCGCGTGTCGCGCGGGTCGATGACGCCGTCGTCGTACAGCCGCCCGGACAGGAACAGCGGCAGCGACTCCGCCTCGATCCGCTCCTCCACCATCGCGCGCAGCGCCGCGTCCGCGTCCTCGTCGTACGGCGCGCCCTTCGCCGCCGCCGACGCGCGGGCGACGATCGACAGGACGCCCGCGAGCTGCTGCGGGCCCATGACGGCGGACTTCGCGCTCGGCCAGGCGAAGAGGAAGCGCGGGTCGTAGGCCCGGCCGCACATCCCGTAGTGCCCGGCGCCGTAGGAGGCGCCCATGAGGACGGACAGGTGCGGGACCCGGGAGTTGGACACCGCGTTGATCATCATCGCGCCGTGCTTGATGATGCCGCCCTGCTCGTAGGCGCGGCCGACCATGTAGCCCGTGGTGTTGTGGAGGAAGACCAGCGGGATGTCGCGCTGGTTGGCGAGCTGGATGAACTGCGCGGCCTTCTGCGACTCCGCGCTGAAGATCACCCCCTGCGCGTTGGCGAGGACGCCGACGGGCCATCCGTGCAGCCGGGCCCAGCCGGTCACCAGGCTCGGCCCGTAGAGCGGTTTGAACTCGTCGAAGTCCGAGCCGTCCACGATCCGCGCGATGACCTCGCGCGGATCGAACGGGACCTTGAGGTCGTCCGGTACGACGCCCAGCAGCTCCTCCTCGTCGTACAGCGGGGGCACGACGGAGGACGGCGGCGGTGCCGGGTGGGTCTTGCGCCGGTTGAGGCGGGCGACGATCCGGCGCGCCTGGCGCAGCGCGTCCCGCTCGTCCACGGCGAAGTGGTCCGCGAGCCCCGACGTCCGGGCGTGCATCGCGGCGCCGCCCAGCGACTCGTCGTCGCTCTCCTCGCCCGTGGCCATCCGCACCAGCGGAGGGCCGCCCAGGAAGACTTTGGCCTGCTCCTTCACCATGATCACGTGGTCGGACATCCCGGGGACGTACGCGCCGCCCGCCGTCGAATTGCCGAAGACGACGGCGATCGTGGGGATCCCGGCGGCCGACAGCCGGGTCAGGTCGCGGAAGAGCGCGCCGCCCGGGATGAAGATCTCCTTCTGGCCGGTGAGGTCCGCGCCGCCCGACTCCACCAGCGAGATCACCGGCAGCCGGTCGGCGCGGGCGATCTCGTTGGCCCGCAGAGCCTTCTTCAGCGTCCAGGGGTTGCTGGCCCCGCCGCGTACGGTCGGGTCGTTGGCGGTGATCAGGCACTCCACGCCCTCGACGACGCCGATGCCCGTGACGATCGACGCGCCGACGGTGTGGTCGCTGCCCCAGCCCGCGAGCGGCGACAGTTCCAGGAACGGGGTGTCGGGGTCGAGCAGCAGCTCGACGCGCTCGCGGGCGAGGAGCTTGCCGCGGGCGCGGTGCCGGGCGGTGTACTTCTCCCCGCCGCCCGCGACGGCCTTGGCGTGCTCGGCCTCGACCTCGGCGAGCCTGGCCAGCATCGCGGCGCGATTGGCCGCGTGGCCGGGGGAAGCGGGGTCGAGGGCGGAGGGCAGGACGGTCACAGGACGTCCTCCCGCAACTCGCTCAGCTCCCGTGTCTCCCGCAACTCCCGTAGCAGCGACTCCGGAAGGTCCACGTGCCGGGAGCGCAGCCACTCGCCCACCGCCTTCGCCTGCGGGTCGAAGCGGGCCTGGGAGGCGACGCCCTCGCCCAGCAGGCCGTGCACGACGAAGTTCAGCGCCCGGAGATTGGGCAGGACGTGCCGCTCCACGACGAACCCCGCCGTCTCCGGCAGCAGTTGCCGCAGCCGCGGCACGGTCAGCTCGTGCGCGAGCCAGCGCCACGCACCCTCGCCGCGCGCCCACACACCGATGTTCGCGCTGCCCCCCTTGTCGCCGCTGCGCGCCCCCGCGATCAGCCCCAGGGGCGCCCGGCGCGTGGGCCCGGCGGGCAGCGGGTCGGGCAGCAGCACCGCCGGCCGGCCCATGGCCGCGCCCCGGCCGCCGGTCCGGGCCGGCGGCGGCAGGACCGGCACCCGGGTGCCGTCCGGCAGCCCGGCCACGTGCCGGACCGCCTCCGGGGCCACGTACGCCGCCTCGAAGACCCCGTACGGCGTGCCCTTGCCGGGCGGCGCGGCGATGTGGAAGCCGGGGTAGCTGGCCAGGGCCAGCTCGACGCACGCCGCCCGGACGGCCCGGCCCACCTCGGGGTCGCGGTCGCGGACCACCAGCCGCAGCAGCGCGCTCGCCTCCTCCTGGACGGGCGCGTCGGTCCGGTCCGTACGGGCGAGGGTCCAGCGGACCTCGGCGGGGTGGCGGGCGGCGAGGACGCCGTCGAGCTGGGCGCGGACGAGCCGGGCCTTGGCCTCGACGTCCAGGCCGGTCAGCACGAAGGCGACCTCGTAGCGGTGGCCCCCGGCGCGGGTGACGCCCACCTTCAGCGTGGGCGGCGGGTACTCGCCGCGCACCCCGTCGACGCGCACCCGGTCCGGGCCGTCGGCGGTGAGCCGGACGGTGTCCAGGCGGGCGGTCACCTCGGGGCCGGGGTAGCGGGCGCCCGCCGTCTCGTACAGCAGCTGCGCGGTGACCGTGCCGACGGTCACCGCGCCGCCCGTGCCCGGATGCTTGGTGATCACCGCGGAGCCGTCGGCGTGGATCTCGGCCAGCGGGAAGCCGGGGCGGAGGGGGTCGTGCTCGCCGAGGACGTCCTGGAAGAAGGAGTAGTTGCCGCCCGTCGCCTGTGTCCCGCACTCCAATATGTGCCCGGCGACGACCGCGCCCGCGAGCGGGTCCAGGTCGGCGTCGGTCCAGCCGAAGTGGGCCATCGCCGGGCCGGTGACCAGCGCCGCGTCCGTCACCCGGCCGGTCACGACGATGTCCGCGCCCGCCCGCAGGCATTCGGCGATGCCCGCGCCGCCGAGGTAGGCGTTGGCGGTGAGGGCGCCCTTGGCCCAGGGGGCGTCCGCGAGGCCCTCGGGGAGCCCGTCCGCCAGGAGGTCGTCACCGGTGACGTGGCCGACCCGCGCCGGTACGCCGACGCGGTCGGCGAGCTCCGCGATCCGCTCGGCGAGCCCGGCGGGGTTGAGGCCGCCCGCGTTGGCGACGACCTTGACGCCGTGGTCGGCGGCCAGCCCCAGGCCCTCCTCCAACTGGCCGAGGAAGGTGCGCGCGTAGCCGGCGCCGGGGTCCTTCATCCGGTCCCTGCCGAGGATCAGCATGGTCAGCTCGGAGAGGTAGTCGCCGGTCAGGACGTCCAGGGGGCCGCCGGTGAGCATCTCGCGCAGGGCGTCGAAACGGTCGCCGTAGAAGCCGGAGGCGTTGCCGACACGCAGCACCGGGGCGGAAGCGGGTTCGGGCATGGCACCGGAGGGTGACAGCGGGCCCGGAAACAAGCAAGCGCGCTTGCATCATTTTCGGCCGGGCGAGGAGGGCGCGGAGGGGAGGTGGCGGGCCAGTACCTCGGCCAGGTGGAGGCTTTCGGTGTCCGCGAGTTGACGAATCTGTGTACGGCAGGAAAACCCGTCCGCGAGGACGTACGCCCCGTCCGCCCCGTCGGCTGCCCGGCGCAGGGCGGGGAGCAGCTGCTCCTCGGCGCAGGCGACGGACACGTCGTAGTGGCCGCGCGTGAAGCCGAAGTCACCGGCGAGGCCGCAGCATCCGCCGGTCAAGTCGCCGGTGAGCGCGGCGCGTTGCCGGAGTCGCCGTTCCGCCGCGTCGCCGAGCACGGCGTGCTGGTGGCAGTGCGTCTGCCCGGTGACGGGCCGGTCGACGAGGGGCGGCCGCCAGTGCGGGGCGCGCTCCTCCAGGACCTGCGCGAAGGTCCGGACGGACGCGGCGAGGCGCGCGGCGCGCGGATCGTCCGGAAGCAGCTCCGGGAGGTCGGTGCGGAGGGCGGCGGCGCAGCTCGGTTCGAGGACGACGACGGGCGCACCAGGGACGACGGTGTCCAGGGTGTGCCGCATGGCGGCGCGGGCGCGGTCCAGTTGGCCGGTGCTCAGCCAGGTCAGGCCGCAGCAGGGCCGCCGTCCCGCCGGGACGGTCACGTGCAGCCCGGCGTCCTCCAGTACGGCGACGGCGGCGCGGCCCACGCCGGGGGAGAGGTGGTCGGTGAAGGTGTCGGGGAAAAGGATCACGCGGTTCGCGGCATCGGGCGAGGGGATTCCCTTGTGATGGGTGCTGTCAATACGCTCCCGCCACCACCGGGTGAACGGCTCCGCGGCCAGCGGTGGGATGTCGCGCTCCGGGGCGATGCCGCCCAGCCGTTTGGCGGCCGCCGCCAGCGGCCGTACCCGCGCCAGGCCGTTGAGCACGGGCGCGGCCCGTACGGCGGCGGCCGCGCGCAGCCAGACCGGCAGCCATCCGAGCGCGTAGTGGGCCGCGGGCCGCCACCGGCCCGCGTAGTGGTGGTGGAGGAACTCGGCCTTGTACGTGGCCATGTCCACGCCCACCGGGCAGTCGCTGCGGCAGCCCTTGCAGCCCAGGCACAGGTCGAGGGCCTCGCGCACCTCCTCCGAGCGCCAGCCGTCCGTGACGAGCTCGCCCGCCAGCATCTCGTGGAGCAGCCGGGCCCGGCCCCGGGTGGAGTGCCGCTCGTCACGAGTGGCGCGGTAGGAGGGGCACATCACACCCGTACCGGCCGTCGTCTCCCGGCACTTGGCCACCCCGACGCACCGCCGGACCGCCGCCGTGAAGTCCCCGCCGTCCTCCCGATAGCCGAACTCCACGGGGACCGGCCCCTTGGGCAGCACCTCGAAGCGGAGGTTCCGGTCCAGCGGGTAGGGGCGGACGACCATGCCGGGGTTGAGGCCGCCCGCGGGGTCCCACAGGTCCTTGAAGCGCTCGAAGAGGCGGACGACCTCCGTCCCGTACATCCGGGGGAGCAGCTCCGCCCGGGCCTGGCCGTCGCCGTGCTCGCCCGAGAGCGAGCCGCCGTGCGCGACGACCAGGTCCGCCATGTCGTGGGAGAAGTCGCGGTAGCGGCGCACTCCCGCCGGGGTCAGCAGGTCGACGTCGATACGGACGTGCACACAGCCCTCGCCGAAGTGCCCGAAGGGCGCCCCGCGCAGCCCGTGACGGCCCAGCAGCGCCCGGAACTCCCGCAGGTACGAGCCGAGCCGCTGCGGCGGAACGGCGCAGTCCTCCCAGCCCGGCCAGGCCTCGCCGCCGTCGGGCAGCCGGGTCGCGGTGCCGGCCGCGTCCTCCCGCAGTCGCCACAGGGCGCGCCGGTCGGCGGGGTCGGTCAGCACGGCGTGCCCGCTCGTACCGTCGGCGGCGGCGCGGCGGAGCTCCTCCGCCCGGGCCGCCGCCTCGCCGGAGGTGGCGCCGCCGACCTCGACGAAGAGCCAGGCCGTGCCCTTCGGCAGCGCGTCCCGGTCCGGGCCCGGGACCAGGTCGGCCGCCATGCCCTCGACCGTGAGGGGCCCGTACGGCAGCAGCGCGGGCGCCGCGTCGGCGGCCGCGCCCTCGTCGGGGTAGCCGAGCACCACCAGCGCGCGGGCGGCGGGGGCGTCGACGAGCCGGACGGTCGCCTCGGTGATCAGCCCGAGGGTGCCCTCGGTGCCGGTGAAGGCCCGGACGAGGTCCGTGCCGCGCTCTGGCAGCAGGGCGTCGAGGGCGTAACCGGAGATGCGGCGGGGGAGGGAGGGGGCGGGGAAGCTGGTGCGGAGGAGGGCCAAGTGGCCTTCCACGAGGGTGCGTACGCCGTGGGCGAGGCGGGCGGGGAGCCCGTCCACACCCTTGCCGATGTGCGCGCGTTCGCCGCCGTAGGTCAGCACGTCCAGGGCGAGGACGTTGTCGGCCGTGGTCCCCCAGGCCACCGAGTGGGCGCCGCAGGCGTTGTTGCCGATCATCCCGCCGAGGGTGCACCGGCCGTGCGTCGACGGGTCCGGGCCGAAGGTCAGCCCGTACGCGCCGGCCGCCGCCCGGAGCGTGTCGAGGACGACGCCGGGCCGGACGACGGCGGTGCGCGCCCCGGGGTCGATCCGTACGACCTCGGCCATGTGCCGGGTGAAGTCGAGGACGACGCCCTCGCCGGTCGCCTGCCCGGCGATCGACGTCCCGCCGCCGCGCGCCACCACCGGCACCCCGTGCTCGCGGCAGACGGCGAGCGCGGCGGCGACGTCGTCGGCGTCCCGGGGCGCGACGGTCCCCAGCGGCACGCGGCGGTAGTTGGAGGCGTCCATGGTCGCAAGGGCGCGGGCGGAGACGCTGAAGTCGACGTCTCCGCGCACGGATGCGTGGAGGGAGGAGTGGAGCTCGCTGGCGGGACTGCCGTGTGAGTGACTGCCTCGTGAGTGACTGCCGTGGCTGCTGTGATCGCCCATACGGTCACCCTTCCCAAGGAGCGGGGAGGTTACCGGCGGAATCGTCTCATCGGGTGGACGAGACGTTTCCGCAGGCAGAGGGCACGCACTAGGCTGCGACCGTGGCTGATATCGAGATTCCCACTGACATCAAGCCCGCCGACGGTCGTTTCGGCGCGGGCCCGTCCAAGGTGCGGACGGAGGCGCTCGACGCCCTGGCCGCGACCGGCACCTCCCTCCTCGGCACGTCCCACCGCCAGGCCCCGGTGAAGAACCTGGTCGGCAGTGTGCGCGACGGCATCCGGGAGCTCTTCTCCCTCCCCGAGGGCTATGAGGTGATCCTCGGCAACGGCGGCTCCACCGCGTTCTGGGACATCGCCACGCACGGCCTGATCGAGTCCAAGTCGCAGCACCTGTCCTTCGGCGAGTTCTCGTCGAAGTTCGCCAAGGCCGCGAAGCTGGCGCCCTGGCTGGCCGAGCCGACGGTGATCTCCTCCGAGCCGGGCACCCACCCGGAGCCGCGGGCCGAGGCGGGCGTCGACGTCTACGCCCTCACCCACAACGAGACCTCCACCGGTGTCGCCGCGCCCGTCAAGCGCGTCGCGGGTGCCGACGAGGGTGCGCTGGTGCTGGTGGACGCCACGTCGGGAGCCGGCGGCCTGCCCGTGGACATCGCCCAGAGCGACGTCTACTACTTCGCCCCGCAGAAGTCCTTCGCCGCCGACGGCGGCCTGTGGCTGGCGGCCTTCTCCCCGGCGGCCCTGGAGCGGGCGGCGCGGATCCACGCGTCCGGGCGGCACGTCCCGGAGTTCTTCTCACTGCCGACGGCGATCGACAACTCCCTGAAGAACCAGACCTACAACACCCCGGCCCTCTCCACCCTGTTCCTGCTGAACCAGCAGCTGGAGTGGCTCAACGGCCAGGGCGGCCTGGACTGGGCGGTGCGGCGCACGGCGACGTCGGCGCGGACGCTGTACGGCTGGGCGGAGGCGTCCAAGTACGCGTCCCCGTTCGTCGCGGACCCGGCGAAGCGGTCGGCGGTCATCGGCACGATCGACTTCTCGGACGACGTGGACGCGACGGCCGTAGCCAAGGTCCTGCGGGCCAACGGCGTCGTGGACACCGAGCCGTACCGCAAGCTGGGCCGCAACCAGCTGCGGGTGGCGATGTTCCCGGCGATCGACCCGGCGGACGTCGAGGCGCTGACGGCGTGCGTGGACTACGTCATCGAGCGGCTGGGCTGAGCGGCATCAGCTGCTGAGCGGCATCAGCCATCGAGGCGCGTCCCGTCCCGGGCGGTGGGGCGCGCCGAGGCCGTGCCGCAGCCCTTCCCGTGCCGCAGTCCTTTCCGTGCCGCAGTCCTTCCCGTGCCGCAGCCCTTTCCGCGTCGCGGGCCCGACGTCGCCGTCGACGGCGTTACGTGCCGGTGCCGGTGCCGGTGCCGGTGCCTTTGGCGTCGTCCGCGCGCCGCCGGAACAGCCACCGGAGGCCCAGGCCCAGGGCGGCCACGACGGCGAGGGCGCCGGCCCCGATCGTCAGGGTGCGGCCGTCGCCGGCCGGGTCCGCGCCGGCCGCCTGACCCGTGCCTCCCTTGTCCTTCCCGTCGCCCTTCTGCCCCTTCGCGGCGCTGTCCGGCAGGAGCTCGTCGCTGAGCTCGATCGGGACGACCTTGCTGTCGGCGCCTTCCGAGCCGTACATCAGCGTCCGGCCGTCGGGTGTGAACGCCACCGACTCGCCCTGGCGTTGCAGGGGCACGACGGGGCGGCCGAGCTCCTTCACCGGACGGCCGTTCTCCCAGCGGTACACGCGGGCGTCGAAGTAGCCGCGGACGACGAGCCGGGTGCCGTCGGGGGAGAACGCCCCGTCCGTGGCCCACACGTCGATGTCGGCGACGCGGCGGAAGGTGTTCACGCCGGACGTGGCGAGCCGCTCCGGGGCCTCGTAGAGGGCCCCCTTCCCCGACTGCTTCTTGCTGACGATGTAGACCCGCCCGGTGCGGGGGTGGACCATCAGGGACTCGGCGTCGCGCGGCCCGTCCTCGTAGCGGACGGTGTACGTGGTGGGGGTGACGGTGATGTCGCCCGTGAGCTCCTTCGGCTCGGGGAAGCGGTAGATGCGCACGTCGGGCCAGGTGCCGCCGAGGTTGTCGCCGATGTCGCCGAGGTAGACGTTCCCGTCGGGGCCGATGGAGATCGCCTCGACGTCCCGGGCGTCGACGCCGTCGAGCGTCACTCTGGCGACCGTGCGCCCGGTGCGGCTGTCCACGGCGTAGGCGTACGGGCCGTCGCCGCTGTCGTTGTGCGTCCAGTAGACGCCGGGGTGGGTGCGACTGGCGGCCAGACCGCTGGACTCCTTGATGCGGGAGTCCTCGACGGTGAAGCCGGAGGGCGTGTCGCGGCCGCTCTCGTCGGCGCGCGCGGGCGTGGCGCCCGGCCAGAGGAGCAGGGCCGATGCGGCGATTCCCGGGACGGCGGCGGCTGGGCGGAAGGGACGCATGCCCCAAGCCTGCCATCGCGCGCGGCCCGGACCGGCGCGACAGGGCCTACGCGGCAGGTCTGCACGACAGGGCCTACGTGAGTCCGGCGGCCGCGCCGAAACCGGTGAGCATCGCGTCGACGGCGAAGCCGAACCGTTCGGCGTCGTCGGTGCCCGCTCCGGTGCCGGCGGCTTCGACGACCAGCGGATAGCGCTCGCAGTCGAGTTCGGCGAGCCAGGCGCTGGTGCCGGGGGCGGACTGGGCGGAGGGCTGGGAGGGCCGGGCGTCGGCCTCGGCGGCGGTGTGGCCCACGACGAAGAGGGAGAGGGCGTTGAGGGTGTCGACGGCCGGGCCCAGGGCGAAGCCCGCCGAGGTCAGGGTGCGCAGCCCGCGCTCGACGGCGTCGAGCGTCGCGGGGGTGACGGCGGGGCGGCCGGTGATCAGGGGGAGAACTCCGGGGTGGCGGAGCAGGGCCGCGCGCAGGGAGTCGGCGTAGGCGCGCAGGAATGTGCGCCAGTCCGTCACCTCGCCGTCCCCGACTGCTTCCCCGAGGGCGTCCCCGGGGCCTCCGGGACATCCGGGGAGGGGCAGGGCTTCCGCGAACACCCGCTCCACGAGGCCGTCCAGCAGGGCGTCCTTGTTGGGCACGTGGTGGTACAGGGTCATGGCCTCGACGCCGAGTTCGGCGCCCAGCCGGCGCATCGTCAGCGCCGCGCGCCCCTCGCGGTCGATGAGCCCCAGGGCGGCGTCCAGGACGATTTCCCTGGTCAGGCCCGCTCGTTCGCCTCGGGTGCGCTTGCTCGTCATGGATCGGCCTTCGCTCGGCGTTGACTTTCTTACATCGTAAGGGCAGAGTGGTCGACGACGAACTCTTACGACGTAAGAAGCATGAACGGGGATGGCGATGTCGATGTCGGTCGCGCAGGACAACAAGCGGGTCGTGACGGAGTTCTTCCGGGCGGTGAACGAGCGGCGTATCGCCGACTTCCCCAGCTATATGGCGGCTGATGTCATCGACCACAACAAGATCATTTACGGCGAGCCGGACGAGCCGGGTGCGGCCTTCGACGGATTCCGCCGGCAGCTGGAGGCGTTCGGCGCGGGCCGGATGGCCCCGCAGCAGCTCATCGCCGAGGGCGACGCGGTGATGGCCCGGCTGACCGTCACCGGCACCCACACGGGTCGGCACCCCCGGATGCCGGAGCCGACGCACCGCTCGTTCGAGGTGGAGCAGATCTGGATCTTCACGCTGAGGGACGGCCTGATCTCCGAGATACGCGCGGTGAGCGACCGCCTCGGCATGTTCCTCCAGCTGGGCTGGGACTGGCCGACGGCGGACTGAGCACAGGAGCATGGAGGGCTCCACGTGGGCATGCTGATGGAGTCGCCGAATAGCCGAACGGCCGGGTAGCCGGTTTCTCCTGACTGAGGACGAGGAGTACGCCATGCTCACAGCGACGCACGTACCGGGCGGGCCCAACTGGCTGGGCCTCACGACTCCGGACACCGCCGCGTCCGCCGCCTTCTACGAGGCCGCCTTCGGCTGGACGTACGAGCCCGTGGGCCCGGAGGAACGGGGTTTCGGGCTGTTCCGGCTGGCCGGGAGGATCGTGGCGAGCTGCGGCCCGTCGGCGGAGCCCGGGGCGGCGGGGGAGTGGCAGATCTACTTCCGTACCGTGGACGCCGAGGCCACGGCCAAGGCCGTGGAGCAGGCGGGCGGTACGGTCCGCTTCCCGGCCCACGACGTCCTGATGGCCGGCCGGGCGGCCGGGTTCACCGACCCGACCGGAGCACGCTTCGCCGTCTGGCAGCCGCGCGAGGTCGACTCCCTGGACGCGATCAACGCCGCCGGCGCGCTGTGCTGGACCGAGCTGTACACCACGGACGCGGCCGCCTCCAAAGCCTTCTACGGAGCGGTCTTCCCCTGGGACACCGGTTGGGAGATCGAGGTCGGCGCCCACGTCCTCGCCGTCATCCGCTCCTCCGTCTCCCCCTCCGAAGCCGACCGGGAGGCCCAGCACGGGGCCATCATGCAGTTGCTCCCGGAAAACCTGGCAGCGGGTTCACGCTCCGAATGGCACCCGTACTTCGGGACCCGCGACTGCGACAGCGTGGCGACGGCGGCGGCGGAGCGCGGCGCGGAGACGCTCATCCCGCCCATCGACGTACCGGGCGTGGCCCGGGTGGCGATGTTCCGAGACCCGTTCGGATCGGTGTTCGGGGTGATGCAGGCGAACGCGCGGGCCGCCGACAACCAATGAGACGGGGCCACCCGCCGACGGGGGCGCCGTGGTGGGCACCCCCGCCGGCGACTTGAGGTCAGCCCTTGATGTCCGCGTAGCCGGGGATCTCGCGGGGGTCGCGGGGGCCCGGGCCCACGTAGTGGGCCGACGGTCGTACAAGACGTCCCGTGCGCTTCTGCTCCAGGATGTGCGCGCTCCAGCCCGCCGTGCGGGCGCAGGTGAACATGGAGGTGAACATATGCGCCGGGACCTCGGCGAAGTCCAGCACGATCGCCGCCCAGAACTCGACGTTCGTGGCCAGCACCCGGTCGGGGCGGCGGTTGTGGAGCTCCTCCAGGGCCGCCTTCTCCAGGGCCTCGGCGACCTCGTAGCGCGGGGCCGCCAGCTCCTTGGCCGTACGGCGCAGGACGCGGGCGCGGGGGTCCTCGGCGCGGTAGACGCGGTGGCCGAAGCCCATGAGGCGCTCGCCCTTGTCGAGGGCGCCCTTGACGTAGGAGACGGCGTCGCCGGTGCGCTCGATCTCCTCGATCATGCCGAGGACACGGGAGGGCGCGCCGCCGTGCAGCGGCCCGGACATGGCGCCGACCGCGCCCGACAGGGCCGCCGCGACGTCCGCACCCGTGGAGGCGATGACGCGGGCGGTGAAGGTGGAGGCGTTCATGCCGTGCTCGGCGGCGGAGGTCCAGTAGGCGTCGACGGCCTTGACGTGCTTGGGGTCGGGCTCGCCCCGCCAGCGCTTCATAAAGCGCTCGACGACGGTCTCCGCCTTGTCGATCTCCCTCTGCGGCACCATCGGCAGTCCCTGGCCGCGGGCCGACTGGGCGACGTACGACAGGGCCATCACGGCGGCCCGGGCGAGGTTGTCGCGGGCGGTGGCCTCGTCGATGTCGAGAAGGGGTTTCAGGCCCCAGACGGGCGCGAGCATGGCCAGCGCGGACTGCACGTCGACGCGGATGTCGCCCGAGTGGACGGGGATGGGGAACGGCTCGGCCGGCGGAAGCCCGGGGTTGAAGGCGCCGTCGACCAGCAGCCCCCAGACGTTGCCGAAGGAGACGTTGCCCACCAAGTCCTCGATGTCGACGCCTCGGTAGCGGAGGGAACCGCCTTCCTTGTCGGGTTCGGCGATCTCCGTTTCGAACGCGACGACTCCTTCGAGTCCGGGGACGAAGTCGGACATCAGGCGGCTCCTCATGATGTGTGCGACAAGCGGCTGCCGACCGGCGGGCCGTCCGGGGTCTCCGGGGGCCGGCGATGGGTCGGACGAGGTCAAAGAGGTTGGGCTTGCGTCTGTTGCGTTCCGGTGGGGGTGGTGCTTCCGGTGGGGTGGTTCCCTCCGGTGGGGGGTGCTGCGCTCCGGTAGGAGTACCGGCGCGGTTACGCGGCAGCGTGCGCGGCTCGCGGTCCGTTCCGGTCTACCCGGTCATGCCCCGTGCGGCTGTACTTCACCCCGGAGATCACCCGGCCTCCGCAGAAGTACGGTGCCGGGACCGGGGCCGGACACGATAGCCGGTGCTGCCGGGAAGCCACAGCTGTCCACCGGTGATTTTGGGGGGTTCGAGGCTTGCGGGGAAGGTGATGTCCGGCACACCGAAGTTTCCGCTGGTGACAGGGTTATGGGGCGGGAATGCGGGCAGGAACCACGGTCCACCCGCGGCGCCGGCGGCCCGTGCTGCAAGATGTGCACGTGTCCCACGCCGACGACTTCACATCCGACGACGCCTACGACAGTGATGACGCCTACGACAGCGATGACGGGCTCGAGTACGGACTAACGTTCGATCTCCAGCACGACTTGGCCGCCATGCGGGCGCACTACCGCTCCGCGGGCCTGTCCGAGGCGGAGCTCACGGCCGATCCGTACGAGCAGTTCGCGCACTGGTTCACCGAGGCCGCCGCGAGCGAGCTCCACGAGCCCAACGCCATGGTCGTCTCCACGGCGGACGCCGCCGGACGGCCCAGTTCCAGGACCGTGCTGCTCAAGGCGTACGACCGGCGGGGCTTCGTCTTCTACACCAACTACAACTCCCGCAAGGCCAGGGAGATCGCGGAAAACCCGCACGTCTCCCTCCTGTTCCCCTGGTATCCGCTGGCCCGTCAGGTCGTCGTCACCGGTACGGCCGAACGGGTGTCCCCCGAGGAGACCGCCGCGTACTTCCGGGCGCGCCCCTATGGTTCGCAGATCGGCGCCTGGGCGAGCGAGCAGTCGACGGTGGTCGCCTCCCGCGCCGAACTCGACGCGGCGTACGAGCGAATGGCCGCCCGCCATCCGGAGGGCGAGCCGGTGCCGGTGCCGCCGCACTGGGGCGGCTTCCGGGTGACGGCGGAGACGGTGGAGTTCTGGCAGGGCCGCGAGAACCGGCTGCACGACAGGCTCCGGTACGTCCGCACCGAGAAGAACGGCTGGCAAGCGGACCGCCTCTGCCCGTAGCCGACGACCGCGAGCGAAAACGCAGACGGCCCGTGGGCTGCTACCGCCCTCCGCCTGTTGGCGGAGCGGGACGGTGCCGAGCGGACGACTCGGCGGCCCACGGACCGGGTGACTGCTTGGGATTGGCCGGCACGGCCGGCGGTGCGTAGTAACGCGACGACGGGCGCTAGCCCGCAGTCACCTCACGCGTCCGGAAAGAAATCATGTCCCGAACCACCTCCCTTCTCGTGTGCCTCACAGCCTAGGAACGGCCGCTCGCCCCCGGCAACCGAATTTCCTTGGGCATCGATTTCGGCGAAGACGGTGTGGGGTGCGCCGGGGTCGAGTTGAATGCCGGTCGTGCAGGACTTGCAGGGCACGCGGACACGTCCAGCGGGGGGTATCTCGTGACGGCTCCACACCAGCCCGGCCCCACCGGCCACCGGGCGGCCCCGGAGAGCGAGGACCACGACCTCCTGGCGGCGCTTCTCGACGGCATGGACGCGGCACTGTGCGCGTTCGACGCCGACGGTCACGTCACCCACTGGAACCGTGAGGCCGAACGCATACTCGGCTGGACGCCCGACGAGGCCGTGGGCCGACGGGGCCTGGGCGGCTGGGCCGCCCGCGAGGCGGACGCCGAGGAGGTCACCGGGCGGCTGCTGGGCGTGATGAAGTCGACGGCCCGCCAGGTGGACGAGTTCGCGCTGCTCACCAAGGACGGCCGGCGGGTGCTCGTCCGCGTCCAGTCCTCCGCCGTGCCCGGCACGGACGGCAGACCGGCGGGCGTGTACTGCGCGTTCAGCGAGGTGCACACCCAGATCGACCTGGAACGGTCCGTCGCGCTCAGCGAGGCGCTGTTCGGCGACGCGTCCTGGGGCGTGGTGCTCGTCGACGCCGACCTCCGTCCGGCCCTGGCCAACGCCCACGCCGCCCGCGCCCTGCGGACGAGCCGTACGGCCCTGCTGGGCCGCCCCCTGGGCGAACTCCTCGACCAGGGCGTGGAGGAAGTGGAGAACGCCCTCCAGCACGTCCTGGCGGCCGGCGCGCCGCCCGCGCCCACCGAGCTGTGGGTGACCGTCCGCGACCACGGCGGCGGCCCCTCGCCCGTACCGGAACGGCGCTGCTGGCGCAGCGGTTTCCTGCGGCTGGCCACCCCGCTGGTCGAGGAACCCGTCCCCCTGGGCGTGGCCTGGCTGTTCCTGGACGTCACCAAGGCCCGGCTGGCCGAGCAGGAGAGCGCCCGGCTGCGCTTCCGGGGCAGCCAGCTGCACCGGGCGGGACGGGCGGTCGCGGAGTGCGAGGACCCCATGGAGGCCGCGGCCCTCTACATGGACTTCGCCCTCGCGGGCTTCGCCGACCACGCCCTGATCGACCTGCTGCCCGAGCCCCGGCCCGTCCCGGAGGGCCCGTTCCGCCTGATCCGCGCCGCGGCGACGCCCGCCTGGGCGCCCGGCCAGGGCCCGCTGACCTCGCCCGGCGGCGTCCCCGTGCCGTACCTCGACGGCCATCCGGCGCTCCAGGCCGTCGAGCGCTGCGGCTCGGTACGTGCGGCGGCGGACCGTTCGGAGAACTGGGCCGCCGCCCGCAAATGGCCCGAGGGCACCCGCCACGCCCTGTCCACGGCCCTCCGCAGCCGGGGCCGGACGGTGGGCGTGGTCACCTTCCTGCGAGGCGGCTCCCGCCGCGCCTTCGACCGCGCGGACGCGATCTACGCGGAGGACATCGCCTCCCGAGTGGCGGCGTCGATCGACCTGGCGGTGGCCACGACGGCGTGAGCGGGGCCGCACCGTCAAGCCCCCACTGTCAAGCCCCCACCGTCAAGCCTCCTCAGTGCCGAAAGAAGATCCGGTCCCCGTACTCCTCCAGCACCCGCCCGTTCCACTCGTGCCCGCCGTCGACGTTGCCCGAGCGCAGCATCGGCGGGTCGATGCCGCGCGCGGCGAGCTCCCCGGCCGCCGCGGCCATCACGGCCTGCATCACGGCGCTCGCCACGACCGTGGACGCGGGCCCGAAGGGCGCCGCGATCCCCTCGGCGGTCAGCTCCGCGTCCCCGACAGTGATCTTGGTGTCGACGACGACGTCGCAGTGGTCCTTCAAAAACGTTCCGGACACATGGCGGGATCGGGTCTCCTCGGCATAGGCCACGGACGTGACGCCGATGACCTTGAGGCCGAGGGCGCGGGCGTTCATGGCCATCTCGACGGGCAGCGAATTGCGCCCGGAGAGGGAGATGACGACGAGGACGTCGCCGGGCCGCGCGGGGCTGGTGTCCAGGACCGCCCCGGCCAGCCCGTCCACGCGCTCCAGCGCGCTGCCCAGCGTGGCGGGCATGACGTCGACGCCGACCACGCCCGGCACGGCCAGCAGGTTCACCAGGGCGAGCCCGCCCGCGCGGTAGACGACGTCCTGGGCGGGGAGCGAGGAGTGCCCGGCGCCGAAGACGAAGACCCGGCCGCCGTCCGCGACGATGTCGGCGATCATGGCCCCGGCGTCCGCGACGGGCCCCGCCTCCTCGTCGCGCACCCGCCGCAGCAGGCCGATCGCGGCGTCGAAGAACTGCCCGGCCGGCTCGCTCTCGCTCATCGCTGCGGGGCTCCTTATCTCGACTGGGCTTATCTCGACTTGGCTCGACATATCCGCTCGGTGTGTGCCCGGGGCGTACTCTCGTGGCGCGGATCACGTTGCGTGCTGGACCACGGCGCTGTCAATACGGACGGGGCGGGCGGAGGTGCGGGCGGTCCCGTTGTCGGTCCCATGCGTCAGAATTGAGTCCAGGGCCAGCGCACGACTTATCGAGGGGCACGGCATGTCCGGACTGATCGACACCACGGAGATGTACCTCCGCACCATTCTCGAGCTGGAAGAGGAAGGTGTGGTCCCCATGCGCGCCCGCATCGCCGAGCGGCTCGATCAGAGCGGCCCGACGGTCAGCCAGACCGTGGCCCGCATGGAGCGCGACGGACTGGTCACGGTCGCGGGCGACCGGCACCTGGAGCTCACGGAGGAGGGCCGGCAGCTGGCCACCCGCGTGATGCGCAAGCACCGGCTGGCCGAGTGCCTGCTGGTCGACGTGATCGGCCTGGAGTGGGAGCAGGTGCACGCCGAGGCCTGCCGCTGGGAGCACGTGATGAGCGAGGCCGTCGAGCGGCGGGTGCTGGAGCTGCTGCGCCACCCCACGGAGTCGCCGTACGGCAACCCGATCCCGGGCCTGGAGGAGCTGGGCGAGAAGGCCGAGGCCGACCCGTTCCTCAATGACGGCATGGTCAGCCTGATGGATCTGGAGCCGGGCACCGACGGCAAGACCGTCGTCGTGCGCCGCATCGGCGAGCCGATCCAGACGGACGCCCAGCTGATGTACACGCTGCGCCGGGCCGGTGTGCAGCCGGGCGCGGTGGTCAGTGTGACGGAGTCGCCCGGTGGAGTGATGGTGGGCAGCAGCGGCGAAGCCGCCGAGCTGGCCGCGGACATCGCCGCGCATGTCTTCGTCGCCAAGCGCTGACCTGCCTCGACGCCGGGCTCGGACCGGCCGCGCCGGGTACGTATACCGCCTTACGTAAAGCTGCCGAGCCGCGGCGGAATCGGCGCGCCCGGGGCCGAGCCGTGCCACGCTGGCGCTGAGTGCCGAAACGCATATGCGCGCGCAGCCGACCGGGGGGAGGGGCTGGGATGAGGCCGGCGGACCGGCGTCGACAAGGAACCGGCGAAGGAAACGGCGAAGGGCATGGAAAAGGGCCCCGGCGCCCTGACGAGCGGCCGGGGCCCCACCTCCCCGTTCTCCCCCACAGCGACCCGGAGCCCCGAGCTCCCAGGGTGCGCCGCGCGGACCTTCTTCCCCGAACGGTCCGCGCCCAGATCGATTTCTCCCCTGGCCGCAGACGGTCAATCCTGCCGTCCGGTCACTCGAACGAGGGGTGTTGCGCGCGACAACGGTTCATTCGAATGGAAGTTCCATAGGGTGGAGCTGCTCGGGGGAGACGAGGGGGTGCCAGGGCTCATGGTGCGGCGCATCGAGGTGACGGGGAGCGGCGGGGTGCGGCTCGCCGCCTGGGAGTTCGCCGATCCGCCGAAGGCCGGCGGCCGTGGGCGGTACGGCGGTGGCCCGGTGCCGGGCCCCGATTCCCGGGCGGGCGGGGTGCTCCTCCTCCACGGCCTCCTGGGCCGCGCCGCGCACTGGGCGCAGACGGCCCGCTGGCTCTCCACGCGCTATCGCACGATCGCCCTCGACCAGCGCGGCCACGGGCGTAGCGACAAGCCCGTCAGCGGCCCCTATGTCCGGGAGGCATATGTCGCCGACGCGGAGGCCGCCATCGAGCAGCTCGGCCTCGCGCCCGTCACCCTGATCGGTCATGCGATGGGCGCCCTCACGGCCTGGCAGCTCGCGGCCCGCCGGCCCGACCTCGTCCGCGCCCTGGTCATCTGCGATATGCGTGCGTCGGCCCTCGGCGCGGCCACCCAGCGCGAGTGGATCCAGTGGCTGGGCTCCTGGCCGGTGCCGTTCGCCACCCTCGCGGACGTGCGGAAGTGGTTCGGCGAGGATGATCCGACGCTGGAGCGGCCCGCCCCCAGCCGCGGGGATTTCTACGCGGAGGTGATGGCCGAGCGCGCCGACGGCTGGCGGCCGTTGTTCTTCCGCCGCCAGATGCTCCAGGCCCGCGAGGGCTACGCCCATGACGCGCACTGGGAGGAGCTGGCCCTGGTCGAGTGCCCGACGCTGGTCGTCCGCGGGCTGGACGGCGCGCTGGGCCGCGCCGAGGCCCAGGAGATGGTCCGGGTGCTGCCGCGCGGCCGCTACGCCGAGGTGCCGGACGCCGGCCACCTGATCCACTACGACCAGCCGGACGGCTGGCGGCGCGTCGCCGAGCCCTTCCTGGAGGCGGCTGTTCCGGCGTAGGGGGAAGGTCCTGGGGCAAGACCCTCCACATTAATTCAACAAGCGTTGACATATTCGGGTGGGCGGGTGTGCACTGGTAGTACGAGCCGAGCCCCGGCCGTGCCACAGCGATTCACCGGGAGCCGTCATGACCTCCGCACGCATCCCATCCGCCTCGTCCGGGTTCACCGCGGACGTCCTGGTCGTAGGGGCCGGCCCGACCGGCCTCCTCCTCGCCGGCGATCTCGCCGCGGCGGGAGTGCGGGTCGTGGTGCTGGAGAAGCGCGCCGAGGAGTCCAACCTCACCCGCGCCTTCGCCATCCACGCGCGCACCCTGGAGGTGCTCGACGCCCGCGCGCTCGCCGAGCCGCTGATCGCGACCGGCACGTTCCTGCCCGGGGTGCGGCTCCCCGGCGGCGCCCGCGTCGAGATGACCGCCCTCGACAGCCGCTTCCCCGGCATCCTGATCACCCCTCAGTACGAACTGGAAGGGCTGCTGGAGAAGCGCGCGCTCGCGGCCGGCGCCGACTTCCGGCGCGGCGCGCGGGTCACCGGGCTGCGGCAGGACGCGGAAGGCGTCGACGTGGACGTGGCGCCCGCCGAGGAGGGCGGGGAGCCCGTCACCTACCGGGGCCGCTATGTCGTCGGCGCGGACGGGGTGCGCAGCGCCGTCCGCGAGGCGATCGGCATGCCCTTCCCGGGGGAGGCCGTCGTGCGCTCGGTCATGCTCGCCGACGTACGGCTGGACGCCGCGCCGGACGAGGTGCCCGCCTTCAGGGGCACGGCCGAGCGCTTCGCGTTCGTCGTCCCCTTCGGCGACGGCTGGTACCGCGTCATCGCCTGGGACCGGAGCGAGGATCTGCCCTCCAGCGCCCCCGTCGGCTTCGAGAACCTCAAGGCCGTCACCCGGGCCGCCTTCGGCAAGGACTTCGGCATGCGCGACCCCCGCTGGACCTCGCGCTTCCACAGCGACGAACGCCAGGTGCCGCGCTACCGGGACGGCCGTGTCCTCCTCGCCGGCGACGCCGCGCACGTCCACTCCCCGGCCGGCGGCCTGGGCCTTAACGCGGGCGTCCAGGACGCCGCCAACCTCGGCTGGAAGCTCGCCGCCGTCCTCGCGGGCCGGGGCGGCGAACGCCTCCTCGACAGCTACCACGAGGAGCGGCACCCGGTCGGCGCGATGGTGCTGCGCGTCAGCGGCGCCCTCATCCGCGCGGCCCTGGCGTCCACGCCGCTCACAAAGGGCGTGCGCAACGCGGTGGGCGCCGTGGCACGGGTCGCGCCGTTCGCGGTGCGGCGGGCGGCGCTGTACGTCTCCGGCATCGGCATCCACTACCCGGCCCCGCCCGGCTCCCACCCCCTGACCGGCCGCCGTGCGCCGGACCTGCCGCTGGCGGAGCTGGACGGGCACCCGTCGCGGCTGTACGAGGCGCTGCGCGCGGGGACGTACGTACGGGTGGTGCCGCGAGGGGTCGAGGCGAAGGACGAGCCTGCCGTCACCACCGTGACGCGGGCGGACGCGCAGCGGGTGACGCTGCTCGTGCGGCCGGACGGGTACATCGAGGCCGTATCGGAGGAGTGAGCCCGGGCCCGCCCCCGAAAACGCCGGAGGGGCTGGACGGATCCAGCCCCTCCGGCGTTCGGAACCGGCCCTCGCTACCCCTTGCTCACCGCCGTGAGGATCTCCGGCAGTCGTTCCAGCATGCGCGGTGCCGCCAGGCGCAGCCCCGCCCAGGTCACGAGGACGCCGTAGCCCGCTCCCAGCGGGAGCACGATCCACAGCCAGCTGTGCGCGTCCGCGATGTGGAGGCCGATCGCCAGCGCGCCCAGCGGGGCGCACAGGACCGCGCCGATCAGGGCGCCCAGCATGCCGAACCAGGCGAGGGCGCCCTGGCCGGGGGCGACGTTCTTGAAGCCGCTGTCCTGGGGGATCGAGTACGGGGCCAGGACCGAGGCCAGGGCGCCGGTGGCGAAGAGGGCGCCCAGGAGGGCGAAGGCCATGCCCAGGACCTCGGCCCAGTCCTGCCACTTGCCGGTGAAGTACGCCGTGCCGGTGACCACGACGGCCACGTACGGGACGGCGATCAGCGAGAAGGACAGGGCGCGGGCGCGCAGTTCGGCGTAGGCGTCGCGGCGGGAGCCGATGGTCTGGAGGACCATCCAGAAGGCCGGGCCGTCCTGGCCGAACTGGTTGTACATCTGAAGGCCGAGCATGGTCGGCGCGAACATGGCGAACCAGATGTTGGACATGCCCTGTGCCGCGTTGACGATCGGCACCAGCGCGCCCACCGCGAGCCCGGAGACCCAGGAGGCCTTGGTCTTGGGGTCGCGCCAGATGTAGCGCAGCGAGCGGTGCATGACGGTGCCCGTGCGTCCGGCGGGCAGCAGCCGGGCGAGGCCGGAGCCGTCGGCGCGGGCCTTCTCGGGCTTGGCGACGGAGGCCGCCCCGAGGGTGGAGGCGTCGCCCGCGGTCATGACCTTCGTCAGGCCGCGCTGCCACCACCACAGCACCGCGACGAGCGCGACGACGGTCAGGGCCAGCCCGGTGGCGGCCCGCCCGTACGCGCCGTCGCTCGCGGCCCGGACGGCGTCCAGCGCGGAGCCCGGCGGGATCCAGCGCAGGACGTCGGCCACGGACTCCAGCCGGCCCATGCCGGCGCCGTTGAGCTTCTGCATGGCGAGGCTGAGGAACTGTCCGCCCACGGCGATGAGCAGGCCGCTCAGCAGGGCCAGGTCACGGCCCTTGCGGCTGGTCAGCAGGCGGACGTTGGCCGTGGCCACGGCCCGGGCCAGGGCCAGGCAGACCAGCAGGGCCAGCGGGACGGCCAGGACGCCGACGGCGAAGGCGGCGGCGCCATGGGCACTGGCGATCACGGCGCCGATCAGCACCGTCACGGTGAACACGGGGCCGATGCCCACCAGGGCCGCGGCCAGCAGGCCCGCCATCATCGGGGTGGGGCGCAGCGGCAGCATCACCAGCCGGCTGGGGTCCATGGTCTCGTCGCCGCCGGGGAAGAACAGCGGCATCACCGCCCAGCCGAACGCCAGCAGGGCCGCCGTGCACACGGTCAGGGCGCCGACGTGGGCGTGGCCGCGCAGCGCGATGAAGCCGAGGAGCTGGAGCGCGGCGTAGAGCGAGACGATGACGAGGGAGGTGATCCAGACGGCCTTGCGGCCGGAGGACTGCCGCAGTCCGTTGCGCAGCAGCGACAGCTTCAGCCGGACGAAGACGGCGGTGGAGGCCTGGATCGTGGCCGTCGTGGCCGGCGAGGAGGTGGCGGTGGCGCCGGGGACGGAGGGGGTGGTGGCCGTGCTCATCGGGCGCCGCCGCCGAGCCAGTCGAGGTCGTCGCCGCCTCCGTGCCCGCGCATGCCGACGAGCTCCAGGAACGCGTCCTGGAGGGTCGGCGCGTCGCCGCGGACGTCCGCGAGGGGACCCTGGGCGCGGATGCGGCCGCCGGCCAGTACGGCGACCCAGGAGCACAGCGACTCCACCAGTTCCATCACATGGCTGGAGAAGACGACGGTGGCGCCCGAGGCGGTGTAGCGCTCCAGTACCTTGCGGATCGTCTGGGCGGAGACCGGGTCGACGCCCTCGAACGGCTCGTCGAGGAAGAGGACTTCGGGGTTGTGCAGCAGCGCGGCGGCCAGGCCGATCTTCTTGCGCATGCCCGTGGAGTAGTCGACGACGAGCTTGTTCTGCGCGCCCGCGAGGTCGAGGACGTCCAGGAGCTGGGCGGCGCGCTTGTCGACCTCGTCACCGGGCAGGCCGCGCAGCCGTCCGGTGTAGGCGAGGAGTTCACGCCCCGAGAGGCGCTCGAACATCCTCAGCCCCTCGGGCAGCACTCCGATGCGGGCCTTGACGGCGGCCGGGTCCTGCCAGACGTCGGCGCCGCCGATCTCCACCCGGCCGGAGTCCGGGCGCAGCAGCCCGGTGACCATGGAGAGGGTGGTGGTCTTCCCGGCGCCGTTGGGGCCGACCAGGCCCACGAACCGGCCCGCGGGTATCTCCAGGTCGATCCCGGCGACTGCCACCTGCTCGCCGAACCGCTTCCACAGTCCTTCGACGCGGACCGCCGGTATGCCGGTCTCCGTTGTCGCTTCCCGTCCCACGTGCTGTCCCTCAAATCCCCGAGTGCTGTTCCGGGGGACGGGCACCGCCCTGCCCCCGGAACCACCCTAGAGGCGCGTCGAGGGGCGGGGGCATGAGGTTTGTCAGGAGTTCGCTGGCTGCCGGGACTTCCTGGCGTGCGCCGGGCGCGCCCGTCCGTCCGTGTGGTGCGCCGGTTTGCCCGCCTGGCGCGCCGTCAGCGGCAGCTTGCCGGGGCGGTGCCCCGGCCGCAGGCGTAGGCGAGGGCGCTGACCAGCTCCTCCGCGTCCGGCAGCCAGCGGTTGGCGGGCGTGGGCTGACGGGCCCACTGGACCCGGCCCCGGTTGCCGATCCGGGAGGGGGGCGCGACCACGTGGCCGCCCTCGCCATGGGGGACCAGATCCAGCGTGGCGGGGGACCAGCCGAGCCTGCGGGCGTGGTCGGCGACCTTCACGGAGCCGCCGGGCAGGACGAAGAAGAGCATCCGGCGGAAGGGCGTGCAGGTGACCGGGCCCAGCTGGATCTCCATCCGCTCCATGCGGGCCAGTGCCAGGAAGCCCGCCGACTCGGAGACCTCGAGCGCGTCGAAGGTGCGGCCCGTGGGCAGCAGGATCGAGGCGCGGGGCTGCTTGGTCCACATCCGGCGGGCCGTGGACGCGCTCCCCGTGGCCTGGGAGGCCCAGTCGGGCCGGGACGGGTGGGCGCCGGGGGCGGGGCACTCGTACTCCCCGCACGAGCAGCGCTCCCGTCCCCCGACGGCCTCCAGCCAGGTGCCCGGAATAACGTCCCAGTGCCGGTCCTCCGCGTATCTCACGGCGGCGTCGAGCACGCGCTCGCCGCGCTGTTGGGGAATGTGCGGGGCTCCTACTCCGATGGTCTCTTCCACGTTCAACACAACTCCCCTTGACATCAGGGGTTACGGCAGTGGCACAGGCTAGTTGCACCTGCCGGTAACAGCACACGGGGCGCACGGATGCATGTACGGGGGCGCAGGCGAGGGTTCGCCGCCGCGAAGGGGTAGCCACCTGGGCGGCGGTTGACGGCGAAGTCCACCGAGGCGGTGGCTACGGGCGTGGATCGCCGCGATTGGCGCGAATACCGGCAAGTCCTGCATTCTCCGGATATCCAGGGGGCAAAGATCACGGGAGAGAGCGTTCACGGCCGAACCGGCTGTTCCGCATCCGGCGGAACTCATCGCGAACGCATAGCGGTATCAGCAGTCTCAGGGGGTAAAGCATGGCCGCGAGGCCACTTGTGGCGCGGCAGCCGAACGAACGGTTGCAGGCGCTCATCCAGGAAGCCGGCTGCTCCAACGCCGGGTTGGCGCGCCGGGTCAACATGTGCGGCGCCGAGCACGGACTGGACCTGCGTTACGACAAGACGTCCGTAGCCCGCTGGCTGCGCGGCCAGCAGCCGCGCGGCCGGGCCCCCGCCGTCATCGCCGAGGCCCTCGGCCGCAAGCTGGGCCGCACGGTGACGATCGACGAGATCGGCATGGCCAACGGCAAGAACCTGGCCTCCGGCGTCGGGCTCCAGTTCTCCCCGACCGTGCTCGGCGCGATCGAGCAGGTCTGCGAGCTGTGGCGCAGCGACGTCGGCCGGCGCGACTTCCTCAGCGGCACCTCGGTCGCGTCCTCCGCGCTCGTCGAGCCCAGCCGCGACTGGCTGATCACCGCCGCCGACGCGCAGGTCGCCCGGAGTGCGGGGGCACGGGTCGGCATCGCCGACGTCGAGGCCGTCCGGGCCACCACGGAGGCCCTCGTCGAACTCGACCACCGCTACGGCAGCGGGCACGTCCGTCCGGTGGTGGTCCACTACCTCAACAGCGTCGTCTCCGGCCTGCTCGCCGGCTCGTACCGGGAGGCGGTCGGGCGCGAGCTCTTCGCGGCCGTGGCCCGGCTGACGGAGCTCGCCGGCTACATGGCCGTCGACACGGGCCAGCCCGGGCTCGCCCAGCGCTACTACATCCAGGCGCTGCGGCTCGCCCAGGCGGCCGGCGACCGGGGCTACGGGGGGTATGTGCTGGCCGCCAGCATGAGCCACCTCGCCGCGTCGCTCGGCAACCCACGGGAGATCGCGCAGCTGGCGAAGGCCGCGCAGGAGGGGGCGCGGGGGCATGTGCCGCCCCGCGCCGAGGCGATGTTCTACGCCGCCGAGGCGCGCGGCCACGCGCTGCTCGGCGACGCGCGCTCCTGCCAGGTCGTCGCGGGCCGGGCCGTCTCCCGGCTCGAAGCCGCCGACAGCGGCCGGGAATCGGGGGACGAGCCGCCGTGGATCCGCCACTTCGACCAGGCGTATCTCTCGGACGAGCTGGCCCACTGCCACCGTGACCTGGGCCAGGCCGAACCGGCGCGGCGCCACGCCGAGGAGGCGCTGGCCGGGCACCCGACGAGCAGGGTCCGCCGGCGGGCGATCGACCTGCTGCTCCTGGCCACGGCACATGTGCAGCAGAGGGAGGTGGAGGAGGCGGTCGCCACGGGCAGCCGGGCCCTGGAACTGCTGGGCACGCTGAGGTCCAACCGGGGCGCGGAGTACCTGGACGACTTCCAGCAGCGGCTGGAGCCGTACCGGGACGAGCCGGTGGTGCGGGAGTTCGGCGCGCGAATGGAGATGCAGGCGGCGTAGTCGGATGCCGGGTGGGCTGATTTCAGCCCGTCCGGCGTTTGAGGACACCGCGGGGAGCGCGGTACCGGCTCGCAGAGGGGGCGTTTCGGGGCGAACGGGCGGCACATGGCCGACCGGACGCGGGACCCGGTAGCGTGAGCCGCCGGTCCCGTAAGTCCCGTTACAGCCTGAGGAGTCCCGGTGACGCAGAGCGGACAGGGAAACGAGCCGCAGCGCCCTGCGGCCCCGCCCGCGCCGCCAGTTCGGCCTGCCCCCGATTGGGGCACGCCCTGGCCCACGGCCGGTGCCCCTCTCCCGCCGGAGAACCCGCCGCCGGGCGCCGGGGCCGACGTGCCCGCGATACCGCCCGCGATACCGGAGATACGCGAGATATCCGATATACCCGGCACGGGGCCTGGGCACTCCGGACCCGAATCCGCCGCGGAGGCCACGCAGTTGCTGCCCTCGCACCCGGGCAACCCGCCGGCTTTCGGCAACCCGCCGGTCTTCGGCAACCCGCCGGCTTTCGGCGACCCGCCGGCTTTCGGCGACCCACCGGCTTTCGGTGGCCATGACGGTAGCGGTGCCCACGGCGGTTATGGCGCCCATGCCGGTCACGCCGCCCACGGGGACGCGGAGGCCACGGCCTTTCTGCCGCCCATGACCGGGGCCGGAGCCGAGGCCGCCACCCAGTACCTCCCGCCCGTCACGGGCAACGCGGGTCCCACGGGTCCCATGGGCCTCATGCCCGCCGAAGCGGCCACGCAGTATCTGCCGCCCGTCCCCGGCGCGGACTCCGTCGCCGCGACGCAGTACCTCCCGCCCGTCGTCAACGAGCGCGACGACGAGTCCGCCCCCGCGCACGCGGCGACCGCCGAGGCCGCGACCACCCTCCTGCCGCCCGTCCCCCCGGCCGGGTCGGCCCCGGCAGCAGGGCCCGGAGCGCCGGGAGCCGCGTCCTCACCCGCCGCGGGCTCTCCTTCCGTCCCGCCGCCCGCCGAGCCCACCACCTCCACTCCCACGCCCGCCACCCCCTTCTCGGTGATGGCCCGGCCCGGGGAGCGGCCGCCGCCCGCCGAGTTCGACACGCTGTTCCGCTCCGCGACGCCCACGCAGCAGTTGCCGCCCGTACCGCCGGGCGGGTCCGTGCCCGCGCCCTTTGCCGGGCAGCTTCCGGGGCAGCCTCCCGGGCAGCCGCAGGCGTCCCACGGCGTCGGCGGTGGGTACGGCTACCCCCCGAGCCCCACGGGCCCGCAGGGTCACCCGAGCCCGCAGAGGCCGCAGGGCCATCAGGGCCCGCAGGGCCACCGGGGCGGTCCGGGAATGCCGGGCGGCGTGCCCGGCGCCCCGGCGGCACCGCACGGCGGCCATGACGCTCCCCGCCCGGCGGGCCGCAAGAAGTCCCCGGCCGTGGTGATCGCGGCCGTCGTCGCGGGCTGCGCCGTCGCCGGGCTCGGCGCGGGCGCGCTGCTCAGCGGCGGGGACGACAACGGCGGCGACCAGCAGAACGCCGCCGCCGCGAGCCCGGCGACGAGCGCCCCCTCCGCCTCCGCCCCGCCCAAGGCCGCGGACACCCCCAGCGCCACGCCCTCGCCGTCGGCCAAGACCGACGACCCGGCGGCGGCGCAGGCCAAGGCGCTGGACGCGTTGCTGAAGGACAGCAACAACAGCCGGGACGCGGTCATCAAGGCCGTGGACTCCACCCGGAACTGCAAGGACCTCGACAAGTCCGCCGCCGATCTCACCGCCGCCGCGGGCGACCGTAACTCCCTGGTCGGCCGGCTGGGGCAGACGCCCACGGACAAGCTGTCCAACAGCGCCGCCCTGACCGCCCAGCTGACGAAGGCGTGGCAGTCGTCCGCGTCGGCGGACAGCCACTACGCGGCCTGGGCCCGTCAGGCCAAGGACAAGAAGGGCTGTGTGAAGGACCACGCCCGGCCGACGCGCGACAGCGTCGACGGCGACCGGGCCAGCGCCGATGCGACGGCCGCGAAGAAGAAGGCGGCCGATCTGTGGAACCCGATCGCACGGCAGTACGGCCTGACGCCGCACGACTGGACCCAGCTGTGAGTGCCGGGGCGCCGTGAATGCCGGGGCCGGGCCCCGGCCCGGCGCACGGGAACGTACGATCGATTGTTGTGCAGGGTTCAGAGAAGTCTTCCCGTCGCGGCCGCCGCTCGACCACCATGGGCGGTATGCCGCTCAATGACATGCCGTGGTGGCGCTGGCGTGCGAACGTGCGCTCGGCGCTGCACATGCTCTCGGACCCGGTCTTCCAGCAGGAGTGCTGGGTGGCGGGCCGGGAGGAGTACGGGGATCTGACCGACGCCGTCTACCGCCTGGTCGAGGACACCTGGCTGGACAACTGGTCGGCCGAGAAGTACGTCGGCACGGTCTTCCGGGACTCGGGAGAGGCCGCGCTCGTCGACGTCGCCGTGCTGCGAGTGCTGCGGATCATGCACCAGGTCGGGGCGGACGCGCCGGTGTCCGCGTATCTGGAGCACCACGGCTGGCCGGAGGCCGTCCGCGCCGCCCGTGAGGCGCATGTGCGAATGGCCGTGGGCGACGGCCACGACCCGGACGCTCCGCCGCCCCCGCTGGCGGTGCTGGAGCTCGCGACGAGGTATTGACGGGTACCGACGAGGCACTGGCGAGGTACTGCCGGGTACCGACGAGGCACTGCCGAGGTACTGCCGAGACGGCGAGGCGCCGACGGGCATCGGCAGGGTCCCGGGTGTGCGACGCTATTGGGCTATGACCACCGAACAGCCCCAGCAGTACGTCCTCACCCTCTCCTGCCCGGACAAGCAGGGCATCGTTCACGCGGTGTCCAGCTATCTCTTCATGACCGGCTGCAACATCGAGGACAGCCAGCAGTTCGGTGACCGCGACACGGGCCTGTTCTTCATGCGCGTCCACTTCGGCGCCGAGGCGCCGGTGACGCTGGAGAAGCTGCGGGCCAGCTTCGCGGCGGTCGGGGACTCCTTCCAGATGGACTGGCAGATCCACCGGGACGACGAGAAGATGCGCATCGTCCTGATGGTGTCCAAGTTCGGGCACTGCCTCAACGACCTGCTCTTCCGCTCCCGGATCGGCGCCCTCCCGGTGGAGATCGCCGCGGTGGTCTCCAACCACACGGACTTCGCCGAGCTCGTCGGCTCCTACGGCGTCCCCTTCCATCACATTCCGGTGACGAGGGAGAACAAGGCGGAGGCCGAGGCGCGACTGCTGGAGCTCGTCCAGGCCGAGAACGTCGAGCTCGTCGTCCTCGCCCGCTATATGCAGGTCCTCTCCGACGACCTCTGCAAGGCCCTGTCCGGCCGGATCATCAACATCCACCACTCCTTCCTGCCGAGCTTCAAGGGCGCGAAGCCGTACCACCAGGCGCACGCGCGCGGTGTGAAGCTGATCGGTGCCACCGCGCACTATGTGACGGCCGACCTCGACGAGGGCCCGATCATCGAGCAGGAGGTCGAGCGGGTGGGCCACCAGGTCACCCCGGAGCAGCTCGTGGCCGTCGGCCGCGACGTCGAGTGCCAGGCGCTGGCCCGTGCCGTGAAGTGGCACAGCGAGCACCGCGTCCTGCTGAACGGCACCCGCACGGTCGTCTTCGCGTAACTGCGTCCCTCCGCCTTCCTCGGCCCGGGCGGGCCGAGGAAGGGTTCAGGAGTCAGGAGCGGGTCAGCGGCGTGTCACAGCCGTGACAGTGATGCCGTCGCGTACAGGACGTCGCGCACGGCTTCCGCGTCGCCGAGCGAGCCCGCCGCCGCTTCCTCCGGCGGGACATGGCCCGCGGCCAGCCGGCAGAACTCGACCCCGTCCAGCGCCACATGGGCCACCTCCCCCTCGGGTGTGCCGGTCGCCCCGGGGGAGTCCAGGGCGATGTACCAGTGTCCGCCACCCCGCCCCTCGATCTCCAGATGGAGCGCACGACCCGGTGTCCCCGCCGCCACCAGGGTGCGCGCGGGCGGTGCGAGGCCGGCGCGGCGCCGGGCGGCTATCGCGCCGGGCAGCAGCCGGGCCGCCAGGTCGATCATGCCGTTGAGGTGGGTCGGCGACGGAGGCGCGTAGGGGTAGTCGACCGCCTCCGCGATGTCCCCGGCGTGCGTCCAGCACTCGAAGGCCCGGTCCAGGAAGGCGTCGCGCAGCGGCAGCGCGAACGGCCCGTAGTCCACGGGCAGCTCCGCCGCGGCGCCGCCCGCGAAGGACACCGTCCGTATCAGCGCCTGCTCCTGGTCGCGCCACGCGGCGCGGACCGACGCGGGCGTCCGGTCGGCCGCGTCCGCCGCCCACAGGGCCTCCGTCCGCTCCTCGGGCGACGCCCCGCGCAGCGGGTCCGCCATGCCGAGCGCGCCCGCAACGATCGTGTCCACCGCGGTGAGATGGCCGATGACATCCGCCACCGTCACCTCGCGCGCGGCGGCGGAGCGCCCGTCGAACCACTCGAGCCGTACCGGGGCCCGCCACTCCGCCTCGCCGATGTCACGAAGCAGCGCGTCGAGCCGGGACGCCTCCGCCTCGTAGGGAGCGGCCCACTCGGGGACCGGTATCCGCGCGGGTCTGCGGCTGAGCGCCCCGGCCAGCACCCGGCCGCGCAGCCCCGGATCGATATCGAGGCTGTCCTCGGGGTGGAGCAGCGCGACGGCGTCGCGCAGCCGGACGGCCTCGTCGGCGCAGGGCGCGCAGTCGGTCAGATGGGCCTCTACGGCGGCGGTCTCCTCGGGCGAGCAGGCTGCCAGCGCCCAGGCGCCGAGCAGCGACTTGAGCAGTGGGTGGGAGCGGACGAGCGGGGTCGCGGCCCAGCCCGCGCCGTCCTCCACGGCCGCGCGCTGCGGAGGGATGTGCGACCCGGGCACGCCGTGCCCGCCGCTCTCGCCCGGTCGGGGTGCCGTGCTCATCGCAGCGCCGCCCCACCGCCGGGCGGCGAGACCGCGCGCGGCCCCTCATGGGCCGTGGACAGCAGCTGTAAGCCCAGCCGGAGTCTGCGCCGCGCCTCGTCCTCGGTGACGCCGAGCCGTACGGCGGTCTGGCGGTAGTCGAGGCGGCGGAAGTAGGCGAGATCCAGCGCGGCCCGCAGGGGCACGGGCATGGACGTGACGATGTAGTCCGCGCGGGCGGCGGCGCTCGCGGCGCGCACCTTCTCCTCGATCTCCGCCGCAGGCCGCTCCTCGTCGGCCTCTGTGCGGCGCAGCCTGCTGACGGCGTGCCGGTGGGCCAGGCCGGCGATCCAGGAGCGCAGGGAGCCCTCCCGGGGGTCGAACTCCTCGGGGTGCTCCCAGATATGGCCGAAGACCTCGCGCGTGACGCGGTCGGCCCCGGCCTCGTCGCCCAGGACACGGTGGGCGAGGCTGTGCACGAGCGAGGCGAAACGGTCGTAGAGCTCGCCGAGGGCCGCCGCCTCGCCGTGCGCGAGGCGCTGCTGCATCCTGCGGTCCCAGCGCGGTGGCGCGTCGTTCGTCATTGGTCCGGCCCCCTTAAGTACGCACTGCTGTACGCCCTCACGCCGAATGTAACGGGCGGCTCCGACACCGCACGAGCGCTTGGGGCGAATCCCGGAAAGGCGCCGCCTGATCCATGTCGCGTGTGGTATTGGGGCGGTCACCGTAAGTGCATGATCCATGTATGTGGCGATCGGGGTCGATCGTACGTGCACGAATGTGCCGATGTGTTATGCGGGTGTGACCGGATCTATGGGGATGAACGGTTCGAGCTGGGCATAGGCTCAACAGTGGTCGGCTTGTACCGCGTACGAGACCGCGGTGTTTCACTCGGCGCCGCACGGGGGAAGCGCCAGGCAGCCATACCGCGGAAGGGTCCATTCCATAGGAACGACAGACCGAGTGAAGGGGCTCGAGCGCGTGACGTTGAAGGTGGTGGAGCACGAGCAGGGGGACTGGGCCGTGCTCCGGGTCTGCGGCGAGATGGATCTGGTGACCTCCCCAGCGGTGCGGCAGCACGTGCACGAGGCTGTCGCGGACGGGCGGCGGAGTCTGGTGCTCGACCTCGCGGAAGTCCGCTTCTGCGACTCCAGCGGCGTGGGCGTGCTGATCGCCGCCCGCCGGCTGATGCGTTCCTGCCAGGGGCGGCTGCGGCTGATCCTGCCCGCCCAGGGTGCGGTGGACGGCTCCCACGTCAACAGGGTGCTCGCCGCGCTGGGGGTGCGCAGGCTCTTCGAGGTCTACCCGGACCTGGACAGCGCGACCGAGGAGAGCACGGACCCGCTGTCGGCCTGATGTCAGCTTGACGCGTCATCAGGCCGCCCCGCCGTTCCATCGGACGAGGGAATGGTCGCATCGTCAACAATCCACCGAACCGTGGCACCGGCACGGGTGATTCGGCGTCCCGTCAACGTCGGCGGCGCCCCGTCGACGTCAGCGATCCGTCAGTCTCAGCGGTCCGTCAGCGGGAAGCGGGCCCGTACGGCGAATCCGCCCTCGTCCGTCGCACCCGCCTCCAGCGTCCCGCCGAGGCTCTGCGCCCGCTCGCGCAGCCCCACCAGGCCATGGCCCCCGCCGGGCAGCTCCGGAACCGGGACCGCCGCGTCCGCCGGGCCGTTGCGGACCTCGACGACCAGTTCCCCCGGCTCCTCCGCGACCCGCACCCGCGTCTTCGACCCGGGCGCGTGCTTGCGCACATTGGTCAGCGCCTCCTGGACCGTGCGGAACGCCGCCCGCTCCACGGCCTCCGGGCGCTCGGCGCCCGGGTCGGAGCCGTCCTCGAAGGCGACGTCGAGCGCGCTCAGCTCGATCAGCCGGGGCAGGTCGGAGAGCCGGGGCTGCGGTGTGAGCTCCTCGGTGTCGGCCCCGGCGGCGCGCAGGATGCCCACCATGTGCCGCAGTTCGTCCAGGGTCCGCACCGACAGCTCCCGGATCGTCCGGGCGCCCTCGCGGGCCGTGGCGTCCCCGGTGCTGATCTGCACGGCCCCCGCCTGGAGGCTGATCAGGCTGACCTGGTGGGCGACGACGTCGTGCATCTCACGGGCGAGCCGCGCGCGCTCCGTGGCCAGCACCCGGTCCGCCAGCAGCCGGTCCTCCCGGGCGCGGCTGCGCGTCAGCTCGTCGAGCCGGCCGACCAGCTCGCGGCGGGCGCGGGTGAGCAGCCCGAAGGCGATGGGCGTGGTCGCCACCACGATCGAGTCGAGCAGATTGACGCCCGCTTCGCGACGGTCGGCCAGCGCCAGGTCGGACACCGGGTACGGCAGGAACTGCGCGGCGGCCATCAGCAGTCCCGCGCCGCCCAGCAGCCACTTGTCGGCGCGCGGCCTGGCCGTGCGCCGCACCGCCAGCGTGTAGAGCGCGAACATCGGCGCGATCCAGATGTACGCGTAGTACATCCCCGGCAGCGTCGCCAGGAAGACCGGTGCCGGGAACCGGCGCCGCCACAGCAGCGCCACCGCCGCCAGCAGCGACGCCCACAGCGAGAACCGGGGCGTGACGCCGTTGACCAGCAGCGCGTCCCCGGCCGCGAACAGCGCGGGCCCCGCCACCGCCGCCCAGTCGGGCACCCGGGAGGGCAGGGAGGCGCGCCACGGCATCGTCACGGCCGCCCGTTCCCGGTTCCCCCGCCCGTCCCGGGGGACCCACCGCGCGCGCCCGGGCCCGTACTCACCAGCCCCGCCCGGTCGGCGACGATCGCGGCCTGGACGCGGTTGAGCCCGCCCAGCTTGCCGAGGACCGCGCGCACGTGGTCCTTGACCGTGCTGGGCGCCAGCCCCATCCGCTCGGCGATCTGCGGATTGGCCAGCCCCGCGCCGAGCAGCCCCAGCACCTCGCGCTCGCGCGGGGTCAGCCCCCGTACGGCCTCGGCGGCGGTGCTCTCGGCCTCCGCGGCGAGATAGCCGCCGATGACCGCGTGGGTCACACCCGGGTCCAGGACGCTCCCGCCGCCGGCGAGCGTGCGCACGGCCCGCACCAGCTGCTCGGGGTCGGTGTCCTTGAGCAGGAAGCCGGCGGCGCCCGCGCGCAGCGCGGCGGCGAGGTACTCCTCGGCGTCGAAGGTGGTGAGCATGGCGACGCGCGGCGGGTCGGGGGCGGTCCGCAGCGCGCGCAGCACCGTCAGGCCGTCGACGTCCGGCATCCGGATGTCGAGGAGTACGACGTCGGGGGCGTGCGCGGCGACGGTGGCCACGGCCTCGCCGCCACCGCAGTCCGCGACCACCTCGATGTCCGGGGCCGTGCCCAGGATCATCCGCAGCCCGGACCGGACGAGCTGTTCGTCGTCCACCACCGCCACACGGATCACCGTCCGCTACCTCTTCCCTCGTCCACCGGGGCCGTGGGCGGCCCCGCCCCTCCAGCCTGCCGTACCGTCGGCGGCCGCCGGAGCCCAGGGCTCCGCCCGCGGGCCGGACGACCCCCGCCGACCGGCGGGGGGCGAACCGGGACCCGGGGCGGATGGACCTTCCGGGACCCGGGCGGCAGAGTGCTGTCCATGCTGCACCATGCGGGGACGGGACGCCGGTCCCGCCGCCGGGTGCGGCTCATGTTCGCAGGCCGCCGCACCCCCCGGCGGCGGCCTGTCCGCTTTCCCCCGGGGCTCCGGGGGCCGGAGCCCTCCAGGTGTCAGATCCGCCCGGCAGGCCACTGCGGTGGTGCCTTCGGCGCCGGCCCCAGCGTGGTCGTCCCCGGCGCCGCCCGGTGCCCCAGCCCCGTCCGGTACGCGTCCAGCGCCGCCTCCGTCCGCCCCGTGCGCCGCAGCAGATCACCCAGCAGCCGGCACAGGTCCGCGAGGTCGCCCGCCGCGCCCGTGCGCTCCAGCAGGGACAGCGCGGCGCAGTAGTGCTCCTCGGCGGCGTCCGTGTCGCCCCGGTCCTCCGCGATGAGCCCCAGGAGCCGGTGCGCCCCGCCCGCGTGGACGGCGCCCCGTTCGGCGCCGAGCGCCGTGGGCGCGAGCAGCGGGCGCAGCAGTTCCGCCGCCTCCGCCGCCTTCCCCCGGCGCCGCAGTACGTCCGCGAGCTCCACTTCCACCTGCACGGTGAACAACACGGCCCGTTTGGAGGCCAGCATGTCGCGGGCGGTGCGCAGCTCGCTCTCGGCCTTGCGCAGATTGCCGTCCTGCGCGTGGACGTAGCCGCGCATCCAGTGGCAGTGGGCGAGCTCGGTCCGTATGTGCAGCTGCTGGTAGAGCTCCTGGGCCTTGGCGAGGGAGGCGTCCGCGTCGGCGATGCGCCCCTCGGCGATGAGGCTGCGGGCCACGCCCCGGTGCATGGCGGCGACGAGCGCCGGATCGTCCACCTGGGGCGCGAGCGCCAGCGCGAGCTCGGCGGCGTGCGCGGCTCGGGCGTGCGCTCCCATGTCCATGTAGGGCGCGATGGAGGCGGTGTAGAGGAGGAGCAGGGCGTCGGGGTCGTGCATCCCGGAGACGTTGAGCTCGTCGAGGGCGGTCTCCAGGAGGTAGCAGGCGTAGCGCAGTTCGCCCGCGAGGAGGTGGGCGACGGCCCGGCCGCGCAGGGCGGGCACGCGGCGCGGCAGCGGCTGGTCGGCGAGGAGCGTCTCGGCCTCGGCGAAGAGATCGCGGGCGGTGGTGAGGTCGCCGCTCTCCAGCGCGCAGTCGCCGAGCCCGAGGACGGCGGTGGACTCCTCGTTCACCAGTGAGAGCGCGGCCGCCTCGGCGCGCAGGGCGCGGAAGAGCGCGGCGGCGTCCTCCGCGTCCCCGGTGGCCAGGGTGCGCCGGGCGTCCGTCAGCCGCATCCGCAGCTCGGTGGCCAGGTGGGGCGGCCGCCCGGTGGCCAGTTCCTCGACGGTGGTGCCGAGCCGCCCGGCGAGATGGCGCAGGGCGGTCTCGGAGGGCCGGACCCGGCCGGCCTCCAGGGTGGAGATGTACGCCGCCGTGTAGGCGGGCTCGGCCAGTTGCTTCTGGGTGAGCCCTTTCTCGGTCCGCAGCCGCAGGACGCGGCGGCCGATGTCGGAGGGCTCGTCCGCCCGTATGCCGTGGGTGCTGTTCTCGGCCACTTCCGCCCCTCGGTACATTGCGCCGTGATCCAAGCCGTACGTTAAATCTGCTTACGTGAGGATGTAATCGTGCCGCCTGCGCCGTCCGTGCCGCCCATACCGAAGACCACCGGAAACGGTGACACCACGAACACCGGGCCCATCGGGGGTTCCAAGGCGGGCACGGTCCGCCAGCCCGGCCTCGTCATGACCGACCACTTCTTCGACGTGCCGCTCGACCACGCCCGTCCGGGCGGCGAGCGGATCCGCCTCTACGCCCGTGAGGTCGTCGCCGCGGGCCGGGCCCGGGAGGACCTGCCCTGGCTGGTCTTCCTCCAGGGCGGGCCGGGCTTCCCCGCCGGCCGTCCCGTGGGCCGGGAGAACTGGCTGGGCCGCGCGCTGGAGGAGTACCGCGTCCTCCTGCTCGACCAGCGCGGCACCGGCCGCTCCACCCTCGCCAACCGGCAGACCCTGCCCCTGCGCGGCGCCCCCGAGCAGCAGGCCGCGTACCTCGCCCACTTCCGGGCCGACTCGATCGTCCGCGACTGCGAGTACATCCGTCCGCTGCTGACCGGCGGCCGCCCCTGGAGCGTCCTCGGGCAGAGCTTCGGCGGCTTCTGCGCGGTCACCTACCTGTCGTACGCGCCGGAGGGCCTCTCCGAGGTGGTGATCACCGGCGGGCTGCCCTCGCTGGACGGCGACGCGGACGCCGTCTACCGCGCCGCCTACCCGCGCATGGAGCGCAAGACGCTGGCCCACTACGCCCGTTACCCGGGCGACGAGGCGGTGGCGCGGCGCATGGCCGAGCACCTGGCGGAGACGGAGGAGACCCTCCCGGACGGCTCCGTGCTGACCGTGGCGGCGTTCCAGCAGCTCGGCATCCTGCTGGGCACCGGCGACGGCTCCCACCGGCTGCACTACCTCCTGGAGGACGCCTTCGTGCCGACGGCCGCCGGGCCGCGGCTGTCGGACGCCTTCGGCGAGCAGGCCGCGGCGGTGCTCTCGCGCACCGCCAGCCCGCTCTACACCCTCCTTCATGAGGTCATTTATGCCCAGGACGGGCGCGCGACGCACTGGTCCGCCGAGCGCGTCCGCGCGGAATTCCCGCAGTTCGAACGCCACTTCGAGCCCGAGGGGCGCTTCCTCTTCACGGGCGAGACCGTCCACCCCTGGATGCTGGAGACCCAGCCCGCCCTCCGCCCCCTGCGGCGCACCGCCGAACTCCTCGCGGAGCGCGAGGACTGGACCCCGCTCTACGACGCCGACAGGCTCGCCCGCAACACCGTGCCGGTGGCGGCGGCCGTCTACCACGACGACCTCTACGTGGACACCGAGCACTCCCTGCGCACGGCCCGTTCGATCGCGGGGCTGCGGACGTGGGTCACGGACGAGTACGAGCACGACGGCGTGCGCGCGGGCGGCCGCGTGGTGCTGGACCGGCTGCTGAGGCTCGTCCGGGACGAGGCCTGACCACCTCTCGGTAGTGGCCTCCTTCCTTTCCCGTCACATCCATTGTCATGAGCCTCCCGGGCCTCTACGTTGAGCCGCGCCTTAACACGACTTAACTCGCCACTTAATGCAGCGGGTTTCGGTTCGGGAGGACCCCCCCATGCACACGTACAGACGAATATCCTTGGCGGCGGGCGCGGCCTTACTGTCCGCGCTCGCCGCTGCTCCGGACGCTTCCGCCGTTGGTGCCACGCCGACGCCCAAACCCACCCAGCGGGTGGAGTACTTCACCGAGCCCGGCGGTCACCCCCACCACAGGACCGTCCCGGCTTCCCCCACCCCGAGCCGTTCGCTCGCCCCGGCCCCGGCCGTCAAGGGCGACGGCGCCGTGACCTCCGTCGTCAACAACGGCGCCGTCGGCAGCAAGCTCGACGTCGTCTTCATCGGCGACGGCTACACCGCCCCCCAGCAGGAGGCCTTCCACGCGGCCGTACGCGCCAAGTGGGCGAAGATGACGGCGGTCGAGCCCTACGCCTCGTACCGGAACCTCTTCAACGTCTGGGCCGTGGACGCCGTTTCGCGCGACTCCGGCGTCTCCGGTGACCCGGCGCGGGACGTGAAACGGGACACCGCCCTCGGCTCGGGCTTCTTCTGCGACGGGGTCGAGCGGCTGCTGTGCGTCGACACCGGCAAGGTCGAGTCGTACGCCGCCAAGGCGCCCGCCGCCGATCTCGTGGTGGTGCTCGCCAACTCCGCCAAGTACGGCGGGGCGGGCTACAACGACGTCGTCTCCCGGGTCGGCTACGACGGCATCGCCACCGCCTCCTCCGACAACGACCGCTCCGACCAGATCGCTGTCCACGAGACCGGTCACTCGCTGGGCAAGCTCGCCGACGAGTACCAGTACGACGAGTACGGTACCTACACCGGCGCCGAGCCCCGCGACGTCAACATCAGCACGCTCGACGCGGGCCGGATGGCCGCGCAGCGAACGAAGTGGTACCGCTGGCTGGGCCAGTCGTCGCCGGACGGCGGCACGGTCGGGTCCTTCGAGGGCGGCGGGTACTACCCCAAGGGCCTCTTCCGCCCCACCGAGAACTCGATCATGCGGTCGCTGGGGCGGGAGTTCAACCTCCCCGGCCGTGAGGCCATGATCGCGGGCTTCTACCGGCACGCGAGCGTGCTGACCGCCACCGACGGAATGGCGGCCGCCGGTTCGACGGTCGGGCGCGGCGCGCGCGTGGGCGTCCGGCTGCCCGCCGCGACGAGCACCGTGCACTGGTACGTCGACGGTCACGAGGTCGTCTGGTTCCGGGGGAAGACCGCGGTCGTGCCGTCCGCCCTGGGCGTCCCCCGCGACGGTCGTGCGCACACGCTGACGGCCCGGGCGGTCGACCGTACGGACGCGGTGCGCGACCCGGAGCTGGCCAAGCGGCTGAGCGGCGAGCTGTCGTGGAAGGTCGTGGGCTGAGGCGAAGTACTGACGCAGTCCTATGAGGGCCGCGCGTCCGCGTCGAGGACGTGCGAGCCCTCATAGGCGTGGGCGAGCCGGGAGAAGCCCAGGTCGAGGGCCTCGGTGGCGGCGGCGCGCACCCGCTCGACGGGCTCGTCCGCAACGAGGGCGGTGTGCAGGACGTCGTAGGCCCGTTCCCCGGCGGCGACGGCCAGCGCGGCGAAGAGCTCCAGCTCGGCCCGGCTGGCCCGCGGGGCCCGTGCCGTCAGCACCTCGGTGAGCAGCCGCTGCCGCTCCCGGCCCATCGGCAGATAGCCGCTCATCAGCGCGGGGCTGCCGCGCAGCACCCGGGCGAAGACCCGCCCGGTCTCCAGCCGGTCCGGGTCGAGGACCAGCTCGATGCCGTGGGCGTAGAACTCCCGCAGGCCCGCCATGAGCTCGGCGCCCGTCCGGGCCGGGGCCACCGAGTCCGGCAGGCCCTCCCGGAACTCCTCGCGGCGGCTGAAGAAGATGTCCTCCTTCGACGCGAAGTGCGTGAAGACCGTCGCTGGCGCCACATCGGCCTCCGCCGCGATCCGCGTGAGCGTCACCGCCTCGAAGCCCTGCTCGGCGAAGAGCCGGAAGGCCGCGTCGGAGATGGCGCGACGGGTCCGCTCCCGTTTGCGGCCGCGCATCCCCGTGGCGGGCGATGCGCCGGGGGAGGGGCTGCCGGCGCTGGTCGTGGCCTTTGTCATGGCGTCAAGAATAACCACCGGACAAGCAGAAGTAGAGGTGCTATATTTTTGTAGTCGCTCTAGTTTCGATGCTCCCGATGGGGTGAGATCGCCCGCATGCACACCGCCACCACCCCCCAGCGGACGGAGGACGGCCCGACGGCCGCCGCCGGTCCGCGCTCCACCGCCGCGATCCTGGCCATCGCCTGCGTGGCCCAGTTCATGGTCATCCTCGATGTGTCGATCGTTAACGTGGCGCTGCCGTCCATGGGGGCCGAGCTCCACCTCGACGGCGCGGGCCAGCAGTGGATCGTCAACGCCTACACCCTGGGCTTCGCCGGGCTGCTGCTGCTCGGCGGCCGGCTGGCCGACCTCGTCGGCACCAAGAAGGCCTTCCTGACCGGCGTGGCCGCCTTCACCGCCGCCTCCCTCGCCGGCGGCTTCGCCACCGACGGCGGCCTGCTGATCGCCGCCCGCGCGGTGCAGGGCGTCGGCGGCGCCGTCCTCGCGCCCGCCACCCTCACCCTGATCATGACGACCTTCACCGAGCCCGCCGCCCGTACCCGGGCCATGGGCGCCTGGAGCGCCGTCATGGCCGCCGGCGGCGCCGTCGGCGCCGTGATCGGCGGCATCCTCACCGAGTACGCGGGCTGGCGCTGGGTGCTGTTCGTCAACGTCCCCATAGGCATTGCCCTGCTGGCCGCCGCGCTCGCGTACGTCCCGGCCGCCGCCTCCGGCCAGGGCGGGCTCCGCCGCCTCGACCTGCCCGGCGCGGTGACCGTGACCGCCGGGCTCACCGCCCTCGTCTACGGCATCGTCGCCAGCGAGACCCACGTCTGGGGCTCACCACAGGTGTGGGGGCCGCTCGTGGCGTCCGCCGCCCTGCTGGCCGCCTTCGTCGCCGTCGAGGCCCGCGTCGCCCATCCGCTCGTACCGCTGCGCGTGCTGCGCCGCCGGGCCGTCGCGACCGCGAACCCGGTCGTCGTCGTCATCGGCGCGGCCATGTTCTCGATGTGGTTCGTGCTCTCCCTCTACTTCCAGCGCGGCCTCCACTACAGCCCGATCCGCGCCGGCATGTCCTTCGTGCCCGGCTCCCTCGCGATCATCCTGGGCGCCCGGATAGCCACCCGCTTCATCGGCCGCACCGGGCCGCGCCCGCTGCTCGTCGGCGGCATGGCCCTCAGCTCGATCGGCTTCCTCTGGCTCTCGCGCGTCGACGCGAGCGGCGGCTACACCACCGACGTCCTGGCGCCGTTCGTACTGGCCACCCTCGGTACGGGCCTCGCCACCATGCCCGCCACGGTGGCCGCGACCGCCGGCGCCGACCGCGCCGAGGCCGGGCTCGCCTCGGGCCTCGTCAACACCTCCCGGCAGGTCGGCGGAGCCGTCGGCCTCGCCGTCGTCGGCACCGTCGCCGCGCACGTCACAGCGGACCGCCTCGCCTCCGGCGCGCACGACATCGCCTCCGCGCTGGCCGCGGGCTATGGAAGGGGACTGCTGGTCGCCGCCGCGTTCACCGCGTGCGCGGCCCTCGGCGGCCTCGCCCTGCCGGGTCGGCCGGCACGCCCGACCCCCTGACCACCTCGTTCCACCGGTTCCACCGGTTCCACCGATCCTCAACCGAAGGAGCAGTCATGGCAAACGAGTTGAACCACATCATCGTCCACGTCAAGGACCGCCGGGAGACCGCGGCCTTCGTCGCGGGACTCATGGCCGCCGAGGCCCCCCGCGACTGGGGCCACTTCACCCAGATCACCAGCTCCAACGGCGTCGGCATCGACTTCTGCGACGACCTGGTGGCACCGGACGACCTCAACACCAGTCACCTCGCCTTCCTCGTCACCGACGGGGAGTTCGACGCGATCCTCGCCCGGATCACCGAGCGCGGGCTCCCCTACTTCCCCGACCCGCTGATGAGGGCCGAGGCCGAAGGCACGATCAACCACGAGTACGGCGGCCGGGGCCTCTACCTCCGCGACCCGGGCGGCACGGTCGCGCTGGAGTTCATGACCACGCCGTACGGGGAGGAGTGGACCGAGCGCCCGACGCGCCAGTCGGAGGTCTGAGGGCCCGGCGGGCTCACCGCACCAGCTCCCGTTCCAGCGGCGTACGGAACCGGGGCGTGACGCGTACGTCCCCCAGCCACGTGGCCAGCCGCCCGGCCTCGGCCTCGACGGCGGCGGCCGTGTCACGTCCCGTGTCCGTCAGGGCCCGCCAGACGATCTCGCCGTTCGCCCGCTGGGCCCAGCCGCCGACGATCCGGCCGTTCCACCACACCGTGGGCCCGATGTTCCCCGCGCGGTCGAAGAGGAAGGGGACGTGCTCCGGGTCCAGATACCAGTCGCGCTCCCGCCAGCCCATGGCCGTCGGGTCGAGCCCTGGCAGCAGCGCCGCCCAGTCACCGGTGGGTTCGACGTGCTCGAGATCGTCCGGCAGTGCGAGCCCCGGCCCCCGGTCGAGCCGCACGCCCACGGCCCCCACGTCCGCCAGCGCCGCCCGCGTATCGCGCAGCGACCAGCCCGTCCACCACTTCAGATCCGCCTCGGTCGACGGCCCGTACGACGCGAGCCACCGCCGCACCAGCTCCGCCCGGGCCTCGCGCTCGGGCAGCTCGGGAACGCGGGGCGCGGGCGCCCACGCGTAGAGGCTGCTCGTCCAGGACCCGCGCGGCCTGGACCGCCGCACATGTCCGTCCGACGCCAGCAGCCGCAGCACCCGGCTCCCCACGCTCTGCCGCGCCTCGTACGGCTTGCCCGGCGACATCGTGATCTTCTCCCGGAGCGCGGGCACGTCCTTGGCCAGCTCTGCCGTCGTCGCCTCCCCGCGCGCGGCGAGCGCCTCCAGCACCGCCTTCTCGGTCTCCGCGAGCCGCCGCTCGTCCCATGCCTCCCCGAGGGCCTTCAGCAGCCCGGCCCGTGCGCGCAGAGCGACGGGGCGAGCGGTGGAGTACTCCACACAGGGGGCGGCGTCGATGCTCACGGCGAAGATCGTGCTCCGCATCGACCACAGCTTGATCAGCGTCACGTCGTCGTACAGCCCCCGCTCCACCTCGGCCGGATCCGGCTCGGCGAGCCGCGCGCAGGCGGACAGATAGACGGTCGCCGCGTCGGTGGCGTGCAGCCCGACGACCGCGTCCGCCACGTCCTCGACGGCGGTGGCCCGATGCGCGGGCGCGAGAAGATGCCGGCTGCCGAGCCGGGCACGACGCGCGTCGTCACTGATGCGGGGGAGGGCACTGCTGCTCATGAGGGCGACGGTAGACGGGAAATAGGACAGATCCCGTCCTAGGGCGCGGGAAATGGGGGTGCGCAACGCCCATGGGGCTGAGACGGTGCGCCGTATGACCGACGCGAAAATCGTGATCATCCGCCGCGCGGAGCCGGCCGACGCGCCTGGAGCCGCCGAGGTGTGGCTGCGCTCGTACGACGCCGCCCTCCCGACCGTCCGCCGCGCCCACACGGACGACGAGGTACGGGCGTGGTTCCGCTATGTGGTCGTGCCCGAGCGCGAGACGTGGGTGGCGGAAGGGGAAGCCGGGGCGATCGTGGGTGTGATGGTCCTCCAGGACGGCCACCTCGACCAGCTCTACCTGGCCCCGGAGCACCGGGGCGAGGGCCTGGGCGACCGCTTCGTCGGGCTGGCCAAGGAACGCCGCCCCGAGGGCCTGGAGCTATGGACCTTCCAGATCAACGCCCCGGCCCACCGCTTCTACGAGCGCCACGGCTTCACGGCGGCGGAGCGTACGGACGGCTCCGGAAACGAAGAACGGGAGCCGGACATTCGATATGTCTGGCTCCCGTCGAAGAGAGTGCGCTCGGCAGGATTCGAACCTGCAACCTCTTGATCCGTAGTCAAGTGCTCTATCCGTTAAGCTACGAGCGCTCGGCGTCCCGGTGGCGTTTCCGCTGGCCGGTCGGCGTTGCGGGAACAACTGTACATGAATGTCGAGGGTGGTTTTTCCGGCCGGTGCGGGGCAGGCGGACGAAGTTCGCGAATCGGGCAAATGTTGCGCCAGCGGAAATCCCCACCCCTGGCGCCCCCGCGCGCCGGGAAACGCCGGAGCGATACCCAGGGCGTGCCGCCGGGTGAAGCGTCCGGCACGGGCCCGGTCGGGCGGGTGGGGGTGGGGCAATATGGGCTCATGGGCACCTTCGCTGCACACGGCGGTCTCATCGCCGGGCGGTACCGGCTGGGCCGGAAGATCGGGCGCGGCGGTATGGGCACCGTATGGCGTGCCATGGACGAGCTGTTGGCGCGCGAGGTCGCGGTCAAAGAGCTGCACGTGGACGAGCAGCCGTCCGAGCGGGAGACCCGGGCGCAGTACGGACGGATGCTGCGCGAGGCGCGCGCGGTCGCGTTGATCAGGCATCCGAACGTGATCGTGATGCACGACATCGTCGAGCAGGACGGCCGGCCCTGGATCGTCATGGAGCTGATCGACGGCCGTTCCCTGTCGGGCCTGTTGTCGGCGGAGGGGCCGGTCGGCGTCCAGGAGGCGGCGCGGATCGGGATCGCGCTGCTGGGCGCGTTGCGCGCGGCGCACGCGCGGGGCGTGCTGCACCGGGACATCAAGCCGCCCAACGTCCTGTTGGAGGAGACCACCGGCCGCGTCGTGCTCACCGACTTCGGCATCGCCCAGGTCTCGGGCGTCACGACGATCACGGAGACGGGCGCGTTCGTCGGCTCGCCCGAGTACACCGCGCCGGAGCGGATGTCGGGCGGGAGCACGGGCCCGGAGTCCGATCTGTGGTCGCTGGGCGTCCTGTTGTGCACCGCGCTCAGTGGTGAGTCGCCCTTCCACCGTGACTCGCTGGGCGGCATCCTCCACGCCGTCGTCTACGACGAGATCCGGCCGCCCGCCGCGGCCGGTCCGCTGCTCCCGGTCGTCCGCGGCCTGCTGGAGCGGGACCCGGCGCGACGGATGAGCGCGGACGAGGCGGAGGCGCTGCTCAGGGCGTTTCTCGAGGCCGGCCGACTGCCCCCGGACCGGCTGCCCACGCGGCCCGCCCTCCCGCTCTCGCCCCACACCCCGGCGCTGTCCGGAAACCACGCCCGCACGACCCTGATGGTGGCGCTCACCGTGGTCGCGCTGGCCGGCATGGGCGCCGGGGCGGCGGCGCTGCTGATGAACGAGGACGGCGCGAAGAGGGGGCTCGCCGACGGGAAACCGCCCTTCTCCGCACCCTTGACGCCCGGCGCGTCGGCGGCGGTGTCCGTGTCGCCGTCCACGCCACCGCCACCACCCGCCAGTGCCTCAGTCACCGCGCCCGCCGGATATCGCTCCGTCCAGGACCCGGCGGGCTTCGCTTTCGCCGTGCCCGACGGATTCACCCGTTCCCTGGAGCCGCCGCGCGTCTTCTACTACTCGCCCGGCAAGGACTTCCGCATCGGCTTCCTCATCCAGGACGTCCAGGAAGGCGGTCCGATCACGGTCATGCGCGCCTCCGCCGCCCTCGCCCCCGACCGCTATCCCGGCTACCGGGACGGCAAGGTCGAACGGACCGAACTGCGCGGCCACCGGGCGGCGTCCTGGGAGTTCACCTGGGACGGCTTCGAGGAGAAGGAGAACAAGGCCCCGGCCGGCTCCCGGCACACCTACGACCTCGCCTGGGAGGAGGGGGAGAAGATGTACGACGTATGGGTGTCCTCGCCGGTGGGAAAGGCGGACGAGGGCAAACGGTACTTCGATACGGCGCTGTCCACCTTCGTACGGACGAGGCCCGTCTCCTCCCCCTGACAAGAGAGTTGATTACCGCCGGGTATTCAAAGCGACCCGCCCGGCATACGCTCACCCGCATGACGGACACGCAGGACACTGGAACAGTCGCCGATGGCAAGCCGGTCGTCGATGGCGACGCCGTCGATGGCGGCGTTTCCCCCGACGGCAATCCCGTCGCCCCGGCGTGCGCCCGCGTCGCGGCCGACGTCGTCACCTCGGAGCTCGTCGCCCGGCTCACGCGTGCGGTGGTGAGCTCCGGCGGCCGCACGGCGAGCCACGCCCCCTTCACCGGGTGGAAGCTGGCCGACCTGCCGGAGTCCTCGTCCGAGGACGTGACGGAGGCCTTCGCCCGGGCCCGCGAGGCGCGCCGCGCCTGGGCGGAGACCCCCGTACGGCGCCGGGCGGCCGTACTGCTGCGCTTCCACGACCTCGTGCTCGCCCGCCAGGCCGAGATACTCGACCTCATCCAGCTGGAGACGGGCAAGGCCCGGCTGCACGCCCATGAGGAGGTGCAGGCCGTCGCCGTCGCCGCCCGGCACTACGGCCGGTGGGCCCCCGTCTATCTGCGGCCCAAGGCGCACCTGGGCGTCCTCCCCACCCTCACCCGCGTCACCGAACTGCGCGTGCCGCGCGGCGTGGTGGGCCAGATCGCACCCTGGAACTACCCCTTCGAGCTGTCCGTCGGGGACGCCCTGCCCGCCTTCGCCGCGGGCAACGCCGTGGTGATGAAGCCCGACACCCAGACCGCGCTGACCGCCCTGTGGGCCCGTGAGCTGCTGATAGAGGCCGGGCTTCCGGAAGACGTGTGGCAGGTGGTGCTCGGCGAGGGCCCGGTCGTCGGTCCCGCCGTGGTCGCCCACGCCGACTACGTCTCCTTCACCGGCTCCACCCGCACCGGCCGCGAGGTCGCCCGGGGCGCGGCGGCCCGGCTCATCGGCTGCTCGCTCGAACTGGGCGGCAAGAACGCCATGCTGGTGCTGCGCGACGCGGACGTCGAGAAGGCGGCGGCGGGCGCGGTCCGCGGCTGCTTCTCCTCCGCCGGCCAGCTGTGCGTCTCCATCGAGCGGCTGTATGTCCACTCCTCCGTGGCAAACCTCTTCCTGGAGCGATTCGCCGCGCGTACGAAGGCCCTGCGCCTGGGCACGAGCCTCGCCTACGGCGCCGACATGGGGTCGCTGGTGTCGCAGCGGCAGTTGGAGAACGTCACCCGGCACGTGGACGAGGCGGTGGCCAAGGGCGCCACGGTCCTCGCGGGCGGCCGCCCCCGGCCGGACATAGGACCGCTGTTCTACGAGCCGACCATCCTGGACGGGGTGGAATCACCCATGGCGGTCTGCACCGAGGAAACGTTCGGTCCGGTGGTCTCCGTCTACCGCTTCGACGACGAGGACGAGGCGGTGCGCCTCGCCAACGCCACCCCGTACGGCCTCAACGCGAGCGTGTGGACGGCGGACGGGCGCCGGGGCCGGGCGGTCGCGGCCCGGCTGCGGGCCGGCACGGTCAACGTCAACGAGGCGTACGCGGCGGCCTACGGCAGCGCCCGCGCGCCGATGGGCGGCATGGGCGACTCCGGCCTGGGCCGGCGGCACGGCGCGGAGGGCATCCTCAAGTACACGGAGGCGCAGACGATAGCCCAGCAGCGGCTGGTGCCGATGGGACCCGCGTTCGGCCTGGACGACGAGGCGTACGCACGGCTGATGACGGGCGGGCTGCGCGCCCTGAAGGCGCTCCGGCTGCGCTGAGGAGGCGATGGCTATGGCATCGGCAGAGCACGAGGCACGGTACGAGGCACCGCACGACGCACCGCATGAGGCATCGCACGACGCGCCGTACGACTACGACGTCGTCGTCGTGGGATCCGGCTTCGGCGGTGCCGTATCCGCCCTCCGCCTGACGGAGAAGGGCTACCGCGTGGGCGTGCTGGAGGCGGGCCGCCGCTTCACCCGCGACACCCTGCCCAGGAACTCCTGGGACCTGCGGAACTACCTCTGGGCCCCGGTCCTCGGCCTCTACGGCGTCCAGCGCGTCCACCTGCTCGGCAACGTCATGGTGCTGGCGGGCGCCGGCGTCGGCGGCGGCTCGCTCAACTACGCCAACACCCTCTACGTACCGCCGAAGGCGTTCTTCGACGACCCGCAGTGGGCCGGGATCACCGACTGGGAGCGCGAGCTGCGCCCGCACTACGAGCAGGCGCGGCGGATGCTGGGGGTGCGGATCAACCCGACAACCACCCCGTCGGACGTCCATCTCAAGGCCGCCGCCGAGAAGATGGGAGTGGGGGACACCTTCCACATGGCGCCGGTAGGGGTGTTCTTCGGGGACGGGCGGGACGGCGACGGCGAGCGCCGCGCCCGGCCCGGCGAGGAGGTGCCCGACCCCTACTTCGGGGGCGCCGGGCCGGACCGGCGGGCCTGCGTCGAGTGCGGCGAGTGCATGACGGGCTGCCGGCACGGCGCGAAGAACACCCTCTGCGAGAACTACCTCCACCTCGCCGAGCGCTCCGGAGCGGTGATCCACTCGATGACGACGGTGCTGGCCGTCACCGAGCACCGTGACGGCGGATATCGCGTCGTCACCGTCCCCACGGACCGGCGGCACGGGCGCCACCGGGCGCGCCCGGTGGCGCTGCGCGCCCGGTACGTGGTGCTCGCCGCCGGTACGTACGGCACGCAGACGCTGTTGCACACGATGCGGGACAAGGGCCTGCTGCCCGGGATCTCCCCCCGGCTCGGCATGCTGACCAGGACGAACTCCGAGGCGCTGGTCGGCGCCCAGACCACCGACCGTCGCTACCGCGAACGCCACGGTGGGCGACCCGACTTCACCCGGGGCGTCGCGATCACGTCGTCGATCCACCCGGACGCGGACACGCACATCGAGCCCGTCCGCTACGGCAAGGGCTCCAACGCGATGGGCTTCCTGTCCGTCCTCCAGGTGCCCGTCGGGACGCGGGCGCCCCGGGCGGTGGCCTTCGCGGGACGGTGCGTCCGCCACCCCGTCCTGCTGTTGCGGTCACTGTCCAACCGCCGCTGGTCCGAGCGCACGATCATCGGCCTGGTGATGCAGTCGCTGGACAACTCCCTCACCACGTACCGGCGGCCGAAGGGCCCGGGCAAGGGCCTGCTCACCGCCCGGCAGGGCCACGGCGAGCCCAACCCCGTACAGATCCCGCAGGCGGCGCGGGCGGCGTCCCTCGTCGCGGAGGAGATCAACGGCTTCCCGGGCAGCAACGTCGGCGAGCTCATCGGCACGCCGCTCACCGCGCACTTCATCGGCGGCTGCCCGATCGGCGCCGACGCTTCCGGGGGCGTGATCGACCCGTACCACCGGCTCTACGGCCACCCGGGCATCTCGGTCGTCGACGGCGCGGCCGTCTCCGCCAACCTCGGCGTCAACCCGTCCCTGACGATCACGGCGCAGGCCGAGCGCGCGATGTCCTTCTGGCCGAACAAGGGGGAGACCGACCCCCGCCCCGAGCAGGGACGGGTGTACGAGCGCACGGCCGCCGTCGAGCCCCGGCACCCGGCCGTGCCCAAGGACGCCTTCGCGGCGCTGCGCCTGCCGCTGCTGCCGGTGCCGAGGGTGCCGCGGGATTCCTGACGTACTGGGCGCACGGGACACGGCGAAGGGCCCCGGGCCGCCTCCGCGGGGGCGTGCGGGCGGCCACGGGGCCCTTGACTGCCGGCACCGAGTTCAGGGCAGGGTCGGTGCCGCGGAGCGGCGCCGGGGGGAGCGCCGCGGGCTTGTGGGGATGACTGAACCGGATATCTGAACCGGATACCTGAACCAGAGGTTTGAACCGGATGGTTGAACCAATGGCGGTGGGACGCAAGCGAATTGGTGCGGACTTGCGGTCCCCCTTGGCATCGTGGGGGATGCGCCTCCCGGGCGCAACCGTTTCGACCGGATACGGTCGGTTCCAGGCGTCCCCGGAACCGACCGTCCCTTGGGCGGCGGCCGGGCTGCTGTCCCCTGCTGACCGGTCGCCTCGCCACCGGAGGGGGGTCCCACGACACGCGTGCTCGCGCGTCTCCCACTCCGGCGGATCCGCCCTGTCGATGCCGGGCGCCCAGGCCGACAGGGACGGAAGCCACGCGTGGATTTCAAGAGGACCGCTCCTGGCTGGTGCGGTCACCGGTATTAACGAAGATGATCAGCCGCCGGTCACGGCGCCGTACGGGTGACGGCCCCCGCCCGTCCGGCTGACGGCGCGGGCCGCCGGCCTCGTCCCCCGGAGCCCCTCAGACGCGGCCCCGGCACAGCTCGAGCAGGGTCATGGCCAGCGCGGTGCCCGGCCGGCCGAGCTGCTCGCGGTAGTGGCCGAGGATCTCCATCTCGCGGGAGAGGTTGACGCGCCGGCCGCCGGAGCCGATGCGCTCGCGCTGGATCACCGCCGAGACGGCCATCCGCTCCTGCACGAGACCGATGATGCGGCCGTCGAGATCGTCGATCCGCCCCCGGGCGTCAGTGATCACTCCGGCGGCCTCGGGGGTACGGGCGCCGGTGTCGGCGGGGGTCGTGGTGGCCGGGGCGGTGGTGCCGGCGGTCGTGGCGATGGCGCCGAGCGCGTTCATGGTCATGTCGGATTCTCCAAAAGGGCCGGGGCCCCCGGAGGCGGACAGGTCCGGGAAAACGACAGGCGCCCCGGGCCTTGTCGGCCCGGGGCGCCTGGGAAGTCGCTTGTCAGTTGCTCAAGCAGCACGACCATGGCAGCCGGACGGGCCGGGTGCCATAGGTAAAGACGAAGGTCAGGTGCTTGCGCATGGCGCCCAGTATGGCCCGGGAACGGCCCCGTGGCCAACGCGCCCCGGGCCGGTATTCGGATGGTGAGACAAAAGGAACCCCCCGCTCCCCGGTAGAATCGACAAATACAGACCCCCTCCCGACCGCCGGAAGGCCGCTCCCGTGTCAGCAGCACCCCCCGCCGCCGTCCACGACAACACCGCGGAACCGGTGCTCGTTGTCGACTTCGGCGCGCAGTACGCCCAGCTCATCGCCCGCCGTGTCCGTGAGGCCCGGGTCTACAGCGAGATCGTCCCCAGCACGATGCCCGTCGCTGAGATGCTCGCCAAGAAGCCCAAGGCGATCATCCTCTCCGGCGGTCCCTCCTCCGTGTACGAGGAAGGCGCCCCGCGCCTGGACGACGCCCTCGCCCTCTTCGAGGCCGGCATCCCCGTCTTCGGCATGTGCTACGGCTTCCAGCTGATGGCCACGACGCTGGGCGGCACGGTCGACAACACCGGCGCCCGTGAGTACGGCCGCACCGCGATGCGCGTCAGCAAGAGTGGTTCCACGCTCTTCGAGGGCACCCCCGTCGAGCAGTCCGTGTGGATGTCGCACGGCGACGCCTGCTCGGCCGCGCCCGAGGGCTTCGCCGTCACCGCCTCCACGGACCTGGTGCCGGTCGCCGCCTTCGAGAACGACGAGAAGAAGCTCTACGGCGTGCAGTACCACCCCGAGGTGATGCACTCCACGCACGGCCAGCTGGTTCTGGAGCACTTCCTCTACCGCGGCGCGGGCATCGAGCCGTCCTGGACCACGGGCAACGTGATCGAGGAGCAGGTCGAGGCGATCCGCGCGCAGGTCGGCACCAAGCGCGCGATCTGCGGCCTGTCCGGCGGCGTGGACTCCGCCGTGGCCGCCGCCCTGGTGCAGAAGGCCATCGGCTCCCAGCTGACCTGCGTCTACGTCGACCACGGCCTGATGCGCAAGGGTGAGACCGAGCAGGTCGAGAAGGACTTCGTGGCCGCCACGGGCGTCCAGCTGAAGGTCGTCGACGCGCAGGAGCGATTCCTCGGCGCGCTCGCAGGCGTCTCCGACCCGGAGACCAAGCGGAAGATCATCGGCCGGGAGTTCATCCGCGTCTTCGAGCAGGCGCAGGCCGAGATCGTCGCCGAGGGCGCGGCCGGCGGCGAGGACGTCGCGTTCCTCGTCCAGGGCACGCTCTACCCGGACATCGTCGAGTCCGGCGGCGGCACCGGCACCGCCAACATCAAGTCCCACCACAACGTGGGCGGCCTCCCCGAGGACCTGGAGTTCGAGCTCGTCGAGCCGCTCCGCCAGCTCTTCAAGGACGAGGTCCGCATGGTCGGCCAGGAGCTCGGCCTGCCCGCCGAGATCGTCCAGCGCCAGCCCTTCCCGGGCCCGGGCCTCGGCATCCGCATCGTCGGCGAGGTCACCCAGGAGCGCCTGGACCTGCTGCGCGAGGCCGACGCCATCGCCCGCGAGGAGCTCACCACCGCCGGCCTCGACGCCGAGATCTGGCAGTGCCCGGTCGTGCTGCTCGCCGACGTCCGCAGCGTGGGCGTGCAGGGCGACGGCCGTACGTACGGCCACCCGATCGTGCTGCGCCCGGTCTCGTCCGAGGACGCCATGACGGCGGACTGGACGCGCATGCCGTACGACGTGCTGGCGCGGATCTCCACGCGCATCACGAACGAGGTGCGCGACGTCAACCGTGTGGTGCTGGACGTGACCAGCAAGCCGCCGGGGACGATCGAGTGGGAGTAATCCCCACGCGATGACAAACGGCCGTGCCGCCCCTCCTCATGTGGAGTGGGCGGCACGGCCGTTTCGCTGTCTATGCGGCGTGCTTCCGGTGCGGAATGCTGGTGGATCCACGCCAGTGAGAGGAGACGTTGTGCCGCACATAGACGTGGGGAACGACGCGCCCGGGATCATCGGCCTGATGCGGTTCCGCCCGGAGACCGCCGACCCGCTGAACGACCTGGCGGACGCAATGCTCCGCGCTCCCGGTCCGCTCTCCCGGGGCGAGCGCGAACTGATCGCCTCCTATGTCTCGCACGGCAACGGCTGTGCCTTCTGCACCGGCGGGCACTCCGAGGTCGCCGCCCGCGAACTCGAAGGCGGCATGCCGGCCGTCCGTCGCGTCCTGGACGACCACGACTTCTCCGGCTTCCCGGAGAAGATCGGCGCTCTGCTCACCATCGCCGGCCTTGTCCGTAAGGGCGGCAAGGAAGTCACCGAGGAGTCCGTCACGGCCGCCCGCAAGGCGGGCGCCACGGACGTGGAGATCCACGACACGGTGCTGATCGCGGCGGCGTTCTGCATGTACAACCGCTACGTGGACGGCCTGGCGGCTCCGCTTCCGGCGGACCCGGCGTCGTACGGTCGGCAGATGGCGGACCGGGTCGTCGCCCACGGCTACGCGAACGGGCCGGGGGCGCGACGGGAGGAGTGACGTTTCCGCGCGCTTGATCCGGTCGTACGTCGGTGCCATAGGTCATTCGTTCGGGTGGCGGCAGCGGCGTTTGGGGTGGGTAGGCTGGCCGAAGAGGCGAGACTCCGTCGTATGGGAGCAATGATGAGCGCCGCACCCGAGTTCGAGCTGGATGAGCAGTACAACTATCCGGTTCCGCCGCCGGGTGGCTGGACGGCGGACGACCTCGACCGGCTTCCGAACCTGCCCAGGCGTACTGAGCTGATTGACGGGAGCCTCGTCTTCATGAGCCCGCAGATCAAGTTCCACTTGCGGACCATGCGGTTGCTGGAAAACACCCTCCTGGACCAGGCGCCGGACGAACTGGACGTTCTCCGGGATTTCAGTGTCAGGCTGAACAACCGAAACCGGCCGGAGCCCGATGTCCTGGTGGTGCCACTCGACGTGGACACAGGGCCAAAGGAGACGCGAGTCAGGCCGGAAGACGTGATTCTCGCGATCGAGGTTGTCTCCGAGGACTCCGTCGAGCGTGACCGTGAGGTCAAGCCTCGTAAGTACGCGGCTGCGGGCATCCCGCACTTCTGGCTGGTCGAGAAGAACGACGGGTTGCCCGTCGTATATGTCTATGAACTCGCCCCTGTCGCCAAGTCCTATGCCCTCACCGGCATCTATCACGACAAGCTCACGCTGAGCGTTCCCTTTCGCATCGACATCGACCTCACCGCGATCAATCGGCGTCGCCCCGTGCAGGGCGGCTGAGTCTCGGGCCCTGGCCTCCTTTGATGCCCGGCGGTAGTTTCCTGACAGCCAGGGATCACGGAGGAGGCCGCACCATGCCCGAGGCCGGCGCCAGCGCATCGCCCCCCACCCCCATACCCACCGACCAGCTCCACTTCGCCATGCCCCCCAAGCACGACTCCGTCGAGGACGAGCGGCGGTATCGCAAGGAGCGGCTGGCCGCCGCGTTGCGGCTGTTCGGGCGGTTCGGGTTCGAGGAGGGCGTCGCGGGCCACATCACCGCGCGGGACCCGGAGTTCACCGATCACTTCTGGGTCAATCCGTTCGGCATGTCCTTCAAGCACATCGCCGTCGGCGATCTGATCCTGGTGAACCACAAGGGGCAGGTCGTCCAGGGCCGCCATCACGTCAATCAGGCGGCCTTCGCGATCCACTCGCAGATCCACCGCGCCCGCCCCGACGTCGTCGCCGCCGCACACAGCCACTCCACCTACGGACGCGCGATGTCGACTCTGGGGGAGCTGCTGGAGCCGATCACCCAGGACGTCTGCGCGTTCTACCAGGACCACGCGCTCTTCGACGACTACACGGGCGTCGTGGTGGACGAGGAGGAGGGGCGGCGCATCGCCTCCGCCCTCGGGCCGCACAAGGCGGTGATCCTCCGCAATCACGGGCTGCTGACCGTCGGCGACTCGGTGGACGCGGCCGCGTGGTGGTTCATCACGATGGAACGGTCCTGCCAGGTGCAGCTGGCGGCGAAGGCCGCCGGGAAGCCCGTGCTCATCGATCCGAAGAGCGCCGAGCACACCCGTGACCAGCTGGGGAGCGACCTGGTGGCGTGGATCAACTACCAGCCGCTGTATCAGCAGATCACCCGCAGTGAGCCGGACCTGCTGGACTGAGCCGGGTCGATCCCGGCCCGATCCGGCCTGATCCGATCCGGCCTGATCAGGACCGCTCCGGAACGAGGCCCCGGCCGGGTCGTCCACCCCCGCCGTTCGGCGGGGGTGGCTCGTTCTTTTGGGCGTCTTTGCAGTTCTTTTACCTTGTTTACGATGGTCGGAAGCCGAGGCGGCCCGCCTCGGCTCTGTCGTGTCATGAACCGGTAGGAGAACCATGCGCCTCACCCGTGCCGTCGGGCTGTCCGCCGCCCTCGCCCTGACCGGGCTGGCCGTCACGGCGTGCGGCGGTGGCGCCGAGGCCGAGGAGCGGCCCGCGAAGTCCTCCGCGCCGGCCTCGTCCGCCGCCACCCCCTCCAGCCCCGCCCCCGTCACGGAGAAGCCCGCACCGGAGGCCGCGCTGCTCAAGGGCGCCGCCAAGGTCGTGCGGCCCGAGATCGCCCCGGCCAACGGCGAGAAGGTCGGCGTGGGCCAGCCCATCGCGATCGTCTTCAAGCAGCAGAAGGTCGCCAAGGAGCTGCGCGCCGGCATCGAGGGACGGCTGAAGGTCTCCACCTCCCCGCAGGTCCCCGGCGCCTGGCACTGGAACGAGTCCAAGGGCGACACGCGCGTCCACTTCCGTCCCGAGAAGTACTGGCCCGCCGGCACCAAGGTCACTCTCGACGCGCGGCTCGCGGGCGTGAAGCTCGCCGAGGGCACCGCGGCCGACCGCGACCGGACGATCTCCTTCACCATCGGCGACTCGATGGTCAACACCGTGGACCTCAAGACCCACAAGCTGACCGTCGTCCGCAACGGCAAGACCCTGCGCACCATCTCGGTCAGCGGTGGCGACGAATCGAAGGGCTTCGGCACCCGCGAGGGCGTCAAGACCATCCTCGCCAAGGAGGGCCGCGTCGTCATGGACTCGCTCTCCATCGGTATCCCGCGCAACCACCCCGACGGCTTCTACGGCTCGTACGACTACAGCATGCGCGAGACGGTCAGCGGCGAGTACGTCCACGCGGCACCCGACAACGCCGAGTCCTTCGGCAAGGAGAACGTCAGCCACGGCTGCATCGGCATGTCCACCACCGACGCCAAGTGGCTGTACGAGCTGACCCTCAAGGGCGACGTCGTCCAGGTCACCGGCAGCACCAAGCCCAAGCCCATGGACCACTTCGGCAACGGCTACGGCGACTGGAACCTGACCTGGGAGCAGTGGCTGGACGGCAGCGCGCTGGGCGTCCGCTCCGGAGCCTGACGCATATCCCCACCACGCCGTCCCCATGACGCGCAAGCCCTGTGGACAACCCCCGCCGTTCCCGGCCGGGGTTGTCCACAGGGCTGAACGCGTCGCGCGTTCCGTACGTATGGTCGGAGTACGACGCGCGGGGGACGGCGAGGGAAGGCGAGGGCGGCGATGGCCGACGGCATGTCACACAAGGCGGGCCCGGCATACGGGTCGGGCCCGTCATACAGGGCACGAGGGGATCTGGGGCGCTATGCCCTGCTCCCGCTGCGCCTCTTCCTCGGGATCACCTTCGTCTACGCGGGCCTCGACAAGCTCACCGACTCCGCCTTTCTGACGAGCGGCGACGGGCAGGGCTCCATCGGCGCCCTGATGGAGTCGGTGCGTGGCACGGCCGCGCTCCCGGGCCTGGTGGATCTCGCGCTGAAGAGTCCCGTCGGCTTCGGCTACGCGATCGCGTTCGGCGAGCTCGCGGTGGGCCTGGGGACTCTCCTGGGGCTTTTCGCGCGGATCACGGCCGCCGGAGGCGCCCTGATATCGCTCAGCCTCTGGCTGACCGTCAGCTGGGCGGCCACGCCCTACTACTACGGCAACGACCTCGTCTATCTGATGGCCTGGCTGCCGCTGATACTCGCGGGCGCACCCCTGCTCTCGGCGGACGCGGTGCTGGCCGGCCGGCGGAGGGGGCGCGCCCGGGGAGGGGTGCCGTTCAGCCGAGTCGCTACGGCTGCCCGTCGCGGTCGGTGAGCCGCGCCCGGCGGCGGCGTACGGAGAAGGAGAGGGAGGAGACCAGGCCCGCCAGGCAGAATCCGCCCGCCAGGACGGGCAGCAGCAGATAGGAGGGGATGTGCCACCGGCCGTCGGCCGCCGCCAGATAGACCAGGCCGCCGCCCAGCAGCACCAGGCCGATGACCAGCCTTCCCGGTTCGAAGTCATGCCGCGCCACGGATCACCTCCACCTGGCCGATGCCGGCCTTGAGTTCGAGGCGCAGGGTGCCGTGCGAAGGGTGCCCGGCGCCGGGGGACAGTGTGGTCCGGCGGTGCCCGCCGGGCTGGACGTCGACGTCCTGGGGGCCTTCGCCCGGGAGCTGGATGTCGCCGAGGCCGACCTGGATGTTCAGCTCCGCCGTGACGTCCTGCGGCAGGACGACCTGGAGCTTGCCCGCCCCGACCTCCGCGCTCACGCCGGACGGCGCCGCCCCGCCGGACCCGGACCAAGGCACGCCGGTCAGGTCGAGCACGCCGACGCCGGTGCCGAGTTCGTAGTGATCGCGGATCTCGGCCTGGCTCGCCGGGCGCCAGGTCGTACGGGACCAGTCGGCGGTCACGGACTTCGGCAGCGCGGCGGCGCCGGTCAGCAGGGCGCCGGTGAGCACGGCCGCGACGACCGTGCCGCCGCCCGTGCGGCCGTACCGGGAGCTGATCGCGATGCCCAGGCCGAAGACGACCAGGGCGGCGGCCAGCCCGAACTCCAGGGAGGTGTTCAGCGGGCGGTGATGCCAGGTCAGACCGGTGCCGAGGCCGAAGGCGACCAGGGCCAGCAGGAACGTCCAGCCGCCCAGCCATGGGCCCTGGCCTGCCCCTGCCCCGGACCCGGCACTGACCCCGGCCCCGGACGCCGGTCCGGTAACGCGCTCGGAGACGCGCTCGGAGGCCGGGGACGGGCGGGCGCCATGGGCCGGGCCGGCCGTCGAGTACGGCCCGGTGCCGGTGACCGTTCCGGCCCAGCCGTGCGCCCACTTGGCGACGCGGTCCCGGATCGGGGCCGCGGTGTCCTGGACGTCGTGGTCCGGGCCCCAGAGGTAGCCCGTGCCGGGGGCGCCCGGGGCGGAGTCCCGGACGGAGTCGCGCCACCAGGAGGGGGCGCCCGGAGCCGGGGGGGCCTGGGTCTCCGGCGGGGCCTCCATGGCCTTGTGCGCCTTGAGCGTCTTGTGGGTCCGTGCCGCTCCGGCCGCCGTGCCCTCAGCCCCCGCGGTGTCCTCCGGCCCGGCCTCGGCCAGCCGGCGGTGCTGCGACCAGTACGCGGCGCCGCTCAGGGTGACGATCAGCATCAGCGCGAAGGACATCACACCGCTGTTGTTGAGCATGGAGAGGAAGAGGCCGGAGCCCACCAGCGCGCACAGCACGGCGGTCAGCGCCGCGCCCTCGACACGCCCGGAGAGCATCCGGCGCGCCTCGTTCTCCTCCTCGCCCTCCAGGGGGATCAGCAGCCAGGCGAAGCCGTAGACGATCAGGCCGAGGCCGCCGGTGACGCCCAGCACGCCGAGCGCCACCCGGAAGATGACGGGATCCATGTCGAAGCAGCGCCCGAGCCCACCGCAGACCCCGGCGATCAGCTTGTGCTCGCGGCTGCGCCGCAGCGGTGGTGTGGCGGCGGGCTCGGAGGTGGGTGGCGCGTCGGTCATAAGGACATGGTGTCAACCGGAATGTATGTACGGCACCCGTGGCGACCCTGGACGTTCCCTGAGATCACCCCTGAGATCGATCCGGTTATGGTGGCGCATCGAACATATGGCGGGGGAACCGGAGGGGGTCGCGCGGTGCACGGTGCAGCGCCTGAGGCGGGTCGGCTGGTCGCCGGCCGGTACCGCCTGGCCGAGCGGATAGGCCGGGGCGGCATGGGCACCGTCTGGCGCGCCGAGGACGAGTTGCTGGCCCGTCAGGTCGCGGTGAAGCGGTTGCACGTCAACCCCGGCCTGGAGGAGGACGAGCTCGCCACCCTCTACGAGCGCACCCGGCGCGAGGCGCGCAGCGCGGCCCGGATCGCCCACCCCAATGTGGTCGTGGTCCACGATGTGGCCGAGGACGGCGGCCTGCCCTGCATCGTGATGGAGTACGTGCCGTCCACGACGCTCGGCGACGTCCTCAAGCGCGGCCCGATCGGCCCCGAGGACGCCGCCCGCATCGGGCGCGGCATGACCGCCGCGCTGCGTGCCGCGCACGCGGCCGGGGTGCTGCACCGCGACGTGAAACCCGGCAACGTCCTTCTCGGGTACGACGGGCGGGTCGTCCTCACCGACTTCGGCATCGCCCAGTCCACCGGTACGTCCACTCTCACCAAGACCGGCGAGATGGTCGGCTCGATCGACTACATCGCCCCCGAGCGCGTCAAGGGTGCCAAGCCGGGGCCGGCTTCCGATCTGTGGGCGCTCGGCGCCACGCTCTATCAGGCCCTGGAGGGTCGCCCGCCGTTCCGGCGGGACACCGCCGTCGAGACGGCGTACGCCATCGCCATGGACCCGCTGCTGCCGCCCCGGCACGCGGGGCCGCTGACCAAGCTGATCGAGACGCTGCTGGCCAAGGACCCGGCCCTGCGGCCCCCGGCCGAGCTGGTCGAGCAGATCCTCCGGGAGCCGGCGGCCGAGGCCACCACGGCCGCCCATCGGACGCCCCACGGACTCGCCGCGCCCCCGGCGCCCCCCGCGCCCCGCCCTGCCCCGCCCGGCCCGGAGTCGGCCGCCGCCCCGTCCGCCGGGCAGCGGGCCGGCGCGGAAGCCACCCCAGCCCCCGCCCCCACTCCTGCCCCCACTCCCGCCCCCGCGCCCCGGCCGGACGCCACGGCGACGGCGCCGACGACCGCCTCGACCGTCCCGGCGACCGCGCCGACGGTCGCCGCACCCACCGTCGGGCCCGCCGTCCCGCCTTCGTCCACTCCGCCCTCGTCCACCGCGCCCGCGCCCGCCCCCGTCAAGCCCCGCCGCCGGGCGGCCCGCTGGTGGTGGGCGGTCGCCGCGACCGTCGTCGCGGGCGCCCTCGCCGCCTGCGCGTACGTCCTCACCCAGGGCGGCGGCGAGGACACCTCCGCCGAGCGGCCCGACACCACCCCGACGCCGGCCCCGGCCCGCAGCGCCACCCCCACGCCGAAGCCGCCGCCGACCTACCCGCCCGTCCCCCAGGGCTACCACCTCGTCGAGGAGAAGCGGCTCGGCGTCTCCTTCCCCGTCCCCGACGGCTGGACCCGGCAGGAGAAGTCCTCCCGCGAGGTCGACTACATCGACCGGACCGGGCTCGTCGGCCTCAAGATCAACGTCCTGGACTTCGCGGGCCGTGACCACGTCCAGCACTGGAAGGACGTCGAACAGCAGCTCAAGGCCTCCTCGGAGATCAGGAACTACCGCCGGGGCCGGCTCCAGGAGACGACCTTCCGCGACGAACCGGCGGCGATCTGGGAGTTCACCTGGTCCGGCCGGGTCCGGGACTTCCAGGCGGTCGACCTGGGCTTCGGCCGCGAGGGCGGCGCCGAGTACGCCATCTACCTGTCCGCCCCGAAGGCCGACTGGGAGCGTCACCGGCCCGTGTTCGACGTGGTCCGCGAGGGCTTCCGCACGGGGAAGCAGCTCTGACCGGGGCCCGGCCGGACCGGGCCGGGCCTGACCTCCCGTCACCCTCGGTAATCCCCGGGTCCGGTCAGGGTCGACCCTGATGTCCGCGCGGGGCCGACCATGTGACGATCAGTGCATGACCACCGCTCCGCACCCCGACGGCCCGCCCCTGCGCAAGCTCTACCGCAGCGACGAAGGGCGGATGCTCGGCGGCGTGGCGCGCGGGCTGGCCGGGCATCTGGGCGTGCCGGTGGCCTGGGTGCGGCTGGTGTTCGTGGCGCTGATGATGGCTCAGGGGATGGGCGCGCTGCTCTACGCGGTGTTCTGGTTCGTCGTGCCGCTCGGCGTCGGCGGTGTCGAAGCCCCGCGCCGGCCGTTCGCGGAGGTCTCCGTCTCCGCCGACGGGCACCGCAGGCTGCTCGCCCGCAAGCCCGACCGGGGGCAGGTCGCCGCTCTCGTCGCGCTCGTCGTCAGTGCCTTCGTCTTCCTCGACCGCCTCCACCTCGGCCGTGCCAACGCCTACCTCGTGCCCCTCGTGCTGATCTGCGCGGGCGTCGCCCTCGTCTGGCGCCAGGCCGACAACGCCCGCCGCGCCCACTGGGTGGAGGTCGGCCGCCGCAAGCGCGTCCTGCCCCTCGCGCGGGCGGGCGCGGGCGTGGTGCTGGTCGGCGTCGGCGCCACCGGCGTCGTCGTCCTCCAGGGCTCCGTCGAGCACCTGGGGACGGTCCTCCAGGCGTCGCTCGCCATGGTGGTCGGCATCGCGCTGCTGGCAGGGCCCTCGGTCGTCCGGATGGCCCAGGACCTCTCCGCCGAGCGGACCATGCGCATCCGGGCCCAGGAGCGCGCCGAGGTCGCCGCCCACGTCCACGACTCCGTCCTCCACACGCTCACCCTCATCCAGCGCAACGCCGAGGACGCCCGCGAGGTCGCCCGGCTCGCCCGCGCCCAGGAGCGCGAGCTGCGCAACTGGCTCTACGACCCCGAGGGCCGCGGCAAGGAGGAGGCCGAGGGGCCCAGCACCCTCGGCGAAGCCGTCCGGGACACCGCCGCCCGCGTCGAGGACCACCACGGGGTGCCCATCGAAGTCGTCGTGGTCGGCGACTGCCCCCTCGACGACCGGCTGGACGCCCAGCTCCAGGCGGCCCGTGAGGCCATGGTCAACGCGGCCAAGTACGGTGGCGAGGGCGGAGCCGTGCAGGTGTACGCGGAGGTCGAGGGGCGTACGGTCTTCATCTCGGTGCGTGACCGCGGCCCCGGTTTCGACCTGGACGCGGTACCGGAGGACCGGATGGGCGTCCGGGAGTCGATCATCGGCCGGATGCAGCGCAACGGCGGCACCGCTCGCGTGCGACCCGCGCCCGGCGGGGGGACGGAATGGGAGCTGGAGATGGAGAGGGCGGAGAACGGATGACGACCGAGCAGACGGCAGGGGAGACGGCGGAGCGCCACGTCCGGGTCGTGCTGGTCGACGACCACCGGATGTTCCGGACGGGCGTGCAGGCCGAGATCGGGGCCACGGACCGTACGGGCGTCGAGGTGGTCGGCGAGGCCGCCGACGTCGACCAGGCGGTCACGGTGATCACCGCGACCCGCCCCGAGGTGGTGCTGCTGGACGTCCACCTGCCCGGCGGCGGCGGGGTCGAGGTGCTGCGCCGCTGCGCCTCGCTGATGACCGGCCAGGAGAGCCCGGTCCGCTTCCTCGCCCTGTCCGTCTCCGACGCCGCCGAGGACGTCATCGGCGTCATCCGGGGCGGCGCCCGCGGCTACGTCACCAAGACGATCACCGGCGGTGATCTGGTCGACGCCATCTTCCGGATCAAGGACGGCGACGCGGTCTTCTCGCCCCGCCTGGCCGGCTTCGTCCTCGACGCCTTCGCCTCCACGGACGCCCCGCCCGTCGACGAGGACCTCGACCGGCTGACCCAGCGCGAGCGCGAGGTGCTGCGGCTGATCGCGCGCGGCTACGCCTACAAGGAGATCGCCAAGCAGCTCTTCATCTCCGTGAAGACCGTGGAATCGCATGTCTCGGCGGTGCTGCGCAAGCTCCAGCTGTCCAACCGGCACGAGCTGACACGCTGGGCGACGGCACGTCGCCTGGTGTGACCCTCGCCCGTCGGGCGGCCATCGGCGGAACCTCGTGGAGTTCCTCGCCATCTAGTCACTGGCGACAGGAACAGCACCGCGAACGAGAGCCCGATGATCCGATGAGCCTGACGGGGACCCCCTTCCTCCTGATCACGATCGCCCTGGTCGTGGTGGCCCTCGCGCTGCCGCTGGGCCTCTGGGGCCGAATAGGCGGGCCGCGGCCCGTCCGGCACGCGGTGCGCTTCCTGATGCTGCTGTTCGCGCAGGCCACGGCGATCGTGATGGTCTTCGTGGTCGTCAACAACAGCAACGGTCTCTTCGACACCTGGGCCGATCTCCTCGGCACCGGCGACCACGTCAGGGCGGCCGCCGACCTCGGCCCGGACGGCACCGGCGGCAAGGCGGCCGACCAGGCGCCGAGGACGGTCGCCAAGTTCAAGCCCACCGCCGACAGGCGCATGGGCCCCGGTGTCCTGGAGACCGAGCTCAAGGGCCACATATCCGGCGTGGAGGGCGAGGTCTACGTCTGGCTGCCCCCGCAGTACGACGACCCCGCGTACAAGGACAAGAAGTTCCCCGTGGTCGAGGTGCTGCCCGGCTTCCCCGGCTCGGCGAAGGCCTGGTTCGGCACCCTTGAGGTGAACACCCAGCTCAAGCCCATGATGCAGCGGGGCGAGGTGGCCCCCTTCATCATCGTGGCGCCGCGCACCACCCTCCTCGGCGACACCGACACCGGCTGCGCCAACATCCCCGGCAAGGTCAACGCCGACACCTGGCTCAGCGTCGACGTCCGCAAGATGGTCACCGACACCTTCCGCGCCGACGACCGGGCCGACGGCTGGGCGATCGCCGGCTACTCCGCGGGCGCCCACTGCGCCGCCAAGCTGGCCGTCGCGCACCCCGACCGCTACCGCGCGGGCGTGAGCCTGTCCGGCTACAACGACCCCGTCGGCGAGCCCGGCGCGCTCACCGCGAAGACCCCGGAACTGCGCGAGGCCAACAACCCGCTGAAGATCCTCCAGCACGCCGCGACCCCGCCCAAGGTGGCGCTCTTCGTCTCCGGCGCCGAGGCCGACGGCTACCAGGGCGGGCAGGCGCTCAAGCAGGCGGCCAAGCCGCCGACGACCGTGCAGACCGTCCTGGTGCCGGCGGGCGCGGGCGGCCACGGCACGGCCGTCTGGAAGCGGCAGGTCCCGGACGTCTTCAAGTGGCTGACCAAGCAGGTGGCCCACTAGCCCGTAGGCAGCCGCACGGCCAGGCCCTACGGCCCAGGCCCAGGGGCCTCACGCCGGCCGCGTCGCCCCCGCGAACGGCATCTCGTCGACCGGCGCGACCCGCACCGGGGCCCCCGGATGCGGGGCGTGGATCATCTTGCCGTCGCCGACGTAGAGGCCGACGTGGCTGATCCCGGAGTAGAAGAACACCAGATCGCCCGGGGCGAGCCGGTCCCGGGCGATCCGCCGCCCGGCGTTGATCTGGGTGTAGGTGGTGCGCGGCAGGGACACCCCCGCCGCCTGCCACGCGGCCTGGGTGAGCCCCGAGCAGTCGAAGGCCGACGGGCCGGTCGCCCCCCACTCGTACGGCTTGCCGAGCGCGGAGTACGCGAACGCCACCGCCCGCGCCGCACGCCCCGACACCGCGCGGGCCACCTCGCCGACCGCCTCGGAGCCGACCGCCTCCGAGCCCTTCGCGACGGACGCCTTCGCGGTGTCCGCCACCCTCGCCACGCCCGTGCCGGCGTCCGTACGGATCGCGGTGGCCTCCTCGGCGGGCAGCTCGCTCAGCAGCTGCCGGGCCCGGTCCAGCTTGGCCTCGATGGTGCGTTTGTGCGCGGCGAGCGCGCTCTCCTCGCGCCGGATCTCGGCGAGCCGCGCCTCCGCCGTCGTCCGCACCCGCTGGACGTCCAGCAGCTCCTGACGGACCCGGGAGATCGCGGCGGCCTGCCCCTGGCCCGCGCGGTCGGCCAGCGAGGCGCTCTCCAGGAACCGGTCCGGGCTGGTCGACAGCAGCAGCCGCATGCTCGTGGGCATCGAGCCGCCCCGGTACTGGGCGGCGGCGAAGGAGCCCAGCGCGTTGCGGGCGGCGTTGAGGCGCTCGGTCTTGCGGGCGGCCTCGTCCTGGAGCCCGGCGAGCACCGAGCGGGCGCGGTCCGAGCGTTCCTTCACCCCGTTGTACTGCTCGGTGGCGACCTCGGCCTGCTGGTAGTACCGGGCCACCTGGGCCCTGGCCTGCGCGGGGGTGGGCGCGGGGGCGGCGTGGCCGGTGCCCTCGAGCACGGTGGCGGTGGCCGCGCCCGCCAGGGCGAGTGTGGCCGCGGTACGGGCGGTGCTGCCGGCGAGAGGGTGCTGCTTGGGCTTTCGGTGCGTGGCCACGGCGGCCGTCACTTCCTTCCGTCCGGCAGGGGTGCGCGGCGGCGGCCCGCACGAGGGGGGGTGAGGGCGGGCCACCGCCGTCTGGAGGAGGACGCTAAACCTCGGGATCACCGGGAAACGGCCATGACCGCTATTGCCCTGAATCGGCTGTTTGGCGATCGCACCTGGCGGGCCGCCCCTGCTGACTGGGAAGGACGGTGCCGGGGACTGACCGAGGTGGTGTCCCTGCCCCACCTCGACGCGGAGCGGTGCTATGGCCCCGGCTAGGGTCGGTGCTCATGGACGTTCTCATTCACGCCGTCGTCGGCCTCCACATCATCGGCATCGCCTCCCTGCTCGGCGGGTTCCTCACGCAGATGAAGGCGATGGGCAAGGGCGAGGCCCGCATGGTGCCGGCGATGCTGCACGGCGCGCTGACGATGCTGGTCACGGGCGTCGCGCTGGTCGGCCTCCACCAGGGCCAGGGCGACACGGTCAACACCGTGAAGATCGGCGTGAAGCTCGCCCTGCTCGTCGTGATCCTGGGCCTGGTCTATGTGAAGCGGGACGAGGAGAAGGTCGAGGCCGCCGCGTTCGGCACGGTGGGCGCGCTGACGGCGGCGAACATCTTCATCGCGGTGCTCTGGATCTGACCCGCCACGGGCCGCCCGGCCATGGACGGTCCGGGTTGTGGGCCCCGCCACTGTCGGGCGGATCCAGGCTCGGCTGTCGGTGGGGCGGCCTAGACTCGGGAGGCGATGAGCAGCCTCTTTGACGACAGCTTCCTGGCGGACCTGGCCCCTGCCGAGGAGGAGCCCCCTCCGCCTCCGGAGGACACGGCTCCGGAGTCCTTGCCGGACGACCTCTTCGGCGGTGCCTTCGACGCGCCCGTACCCAGGGAGGCGTTCTACCGCGACGGCGCCGCCCGCCCCGTCGTGGACCCCGTCGCGCTGCTGGAGGGGATGAACGACCAGCAGCGCGAGGCCGTCGTCCACACGGGCTCCCCGCTGCTGATCGTCGCGGGTGCCGGCTCCGGCAAGACCCGGGTGCTCACCCACCGCATCGCGTACCTCCTGGGCGCGCGCCATGTGCACCCGGGACAGATCCTCGCGATCACCTTCACCAACAAGGCCGCCGGCGAGATGAAGGAGCGCGTCGAGCAGCTCGTCGGCCCCCGCGCCAACGCCATGTGGGTCATGACCTTCCACAGCGCGTGCGTGCGGATCCTGCGCCGCGAGAGCAAGAAGCTGGGCTTCACGTCCTCCTTCTCGATCTACGACGCGGCCGACTCCAAGCGCCTCATGGCGCTCGTCTGCCGGGACCTCGACCTCGACCCGAAGAAGTTCCCGCCGAAGTCCTTCAGCGCGAAGATCTCCAACCTCAAGAACGAGCTCATCGACGAGGAGGCCTTCGCGGCGAAGGCCGCGGACGGCTTCGAGAAGACGCTCGCCGAGGCGTACACGATGTACCAGGCGCGGCTGCGCGAGGCCAACGCCCTGGACTTCGACGACATCATCATGACCACCGTCCACCTGCTCCAGGCGTTCCCGGACGTGGCCGAGCACTACCGCCGCCGCTTCCGGCACGTCCTGGTCGACGAGTACCAGGACACCAACCACGCCCAGTACACGCTGGTGCGCGAGCTCGTGGGCACGCCGGAGACGGCGGGCGAGGAGGGCGTCGGCGAGCTGTGCGTCGTCGGCGACGCCGACCAGTCGATCTACGCCTTCCGCGGTGCCACCATCCGCAACATCCTCCAGTTCGAGGAGGACTACCCGGACGCCACCACGATCCTGCTGGAGCAGAACTACCGCTCCACGCAGACGATCCTCAGCGCGGCCAACGCGGTCATCGAGCGCAACCAGAACCGCCGCCCCAAGAACCTGTGGACGCAGGCCGGCGCGGGCAGCACCATCACCGGCTACGTCGCCGACACCGAGCACGACGAGGCGCAGTTCGTCGCCGACGAGATCGACCGGCTGACGGACGCGGGCGACGCCAAGGCGGGCGACGTCGCCGTCTTCTACCGCACCAACGCCCAGTCCCGTGTCTTCGAAGAGATCTTCATCCGCGTCGGCCTGCCCTACAAGGTCGTCGGCGGAGTGCGCTTCTACGAGCGCAAGGAGGTCCGGGACGTCCTGGCCTATCTGCGGGTGCTGGCCAACCCCGAGGACACCGTGCCCCTGCGGCGCATCCTCAACGTGCCCAAGCGCGGCATCGGCGAGCGCGCCGAGGCCATGATCGAGGCGCTGGCACTCCGGGAGAAGGTCAGCTTCGCGCAGGCGCTGCGCCGCGTCGACGAGGCCTACGGCATGGCCGCCCGCTCGGCGAACGCGGTCAAGCGCTTCAACGTCCTGCTGGAGGAGCTCCGCACGGTCGTCGAGTCCGGGGCGGGCCCCGCGACCGTCCTGGAGGCGGTCCTGGAGCGCACGGGCTATCTCGCCGAACTCCAGGCGTCCACGGACCCCCAGGACGAGACCCGCGTGGAGAACCTCCAGGAGCTCGCCGCGGTCGCCCTGGAATTCGAGCAGGAGCGGGCTTCCGAAGAGGGCGCCGAGAACCCCGGCACGCTCGCCGAGTTCCTGGAGAAGGTCGCGCTCGTCGCCGACTCCGACCAGATCCCCGACGAGGACGCGGAGGGCACCGGCGTCATCACGCTGATGACCCTCCACACCGCGAAGGGCCTGGAGTTCCCGGTCGTCTTCCTCACCGGCATGGAGGACGGCGTCTTCCCGCACATGAGGGCCCTCGGCCAGGCCAAGGAACTGGAGGAGGAGCGGCGGCTCGCCTACGTGGGCATCACCCGCGCCCGCGAGCGGCTGTACCTGACCCGGGCGAGCATGCGCAGCGCCTGGGGCCAGCCCGCGTACAACCCGCCGTCGCGGTTCCTGGAGGAGATCCCGGAGCAGCACCTGACGTGGCGCCGCACCGGGCCCGCGACGCCGTCGGCGTCCTCGCTGGGCGCGGGCGGCGGGTCGCCCCGGTCGGGTTCCGGCATCACGTCCGGGTTCTCGTCCGGGTTCTCGTCCGGCTTCGGCTCGGCGCGCGGCGGCAAGCCGGCGTCGAGCGGCTTCGCGACGCGGCGTGCGAAGGAGCGCGACGTCGTGGCGCTGGCCATCGGCGACCGGGTCACGCACGACTCGTTCGGGCTGGGCACGGTCGTGGCGGTCAAGGGCAGCGGTGACAACGCGGAGGCGTCGATCGACTTCGGCGGTGAGAAGCCGAAGCGGTTGCTTCTGCGGTATGCGCCGGTGGAGAAGCTCTAGCTGTTCGGTCGGCTGCGGGCCGGTTGTGGCTGAGCGCGCCCACGCGGCGGTAGCCGCACATCGACACTGCCCCGCGCCCCTTTGGGGCGCGGGGTTCTTTACGTCGGGTCCAGGTCGTGGCTGCGGAGCCAGGGGAGGGGGTCTATGGCCGAGCCGCCCGGGTGTACCTCGAAGTGGAGGTGCGGGCCGGTGGAGTTGCCGGAGTTGCCGGAGTAGGCGATGACGTCCCCGGCCTTGACCGGCCCGGAGCGGAGCTTGTAGCTGCTGAGGTGGCAGTACCAGGTCTCGGTGCCGTCCGATGACGTCACCTTGGCCATGTTGCCGTAGGCCACGTTGTACTGCGTGCTGACCGTTCCGTCGTTGGCGGCCATGACGGGCGTGCCGTAGCTGACGGGGAAGTCGATGCCGGTGTGCACCGACATCCAGTTGACGCCCGCCTGGCCGAAGTAGGCGCTGAGCCCGTGCTGGGCGACGGGCAGGGCGAACTTGGGACGTTCGCGTTCCTTGCGGGCGGCTTCCTCGGCCTGGCGCTTGCGGTCCTCTTCCTGGCGGACCTTGAGGTCGATCCGCTCCTGGGTGCGGCTGGCGCGGGTGGCGAAGTCGTCGGCGCCCTGGCTGAGGCCGGCGAGCTGGGTGTCCAGCTTGCTGTTGGCGGCGGAGAGCTTGACGGAGTTGTCCGGGGCGGAGGCCGCGGTGGTCTGCTGGGCGTCCTTCTGTCCGCCGGTCATGACGGACGCGGCCGCGATCCCGGCCACCCCCATGACGGCGACCGAGGGGACGGCGATGGTGAGCAGCGCCTTGCGACGCGGGCGGTAACCGGCGCGGGAGGGAGCCCCTTTGCGGCGGTTGCCACGGGACTGGTGCGGGACCTCGGCACGGTTCCGTGCCCGGGACGACACCGGCGCGGCGTCGTCCCCGGTGGCTCCGGCGTTCCCGATGCCCTTGGTCTCCTCCGGCGGCGGGGGGATCACCATCGCGCAGGTCTCGGCGGCGGCGACACCGGCGGCCTCGGAGAGGCCGGGGATGCCGGAGACGTCGACCATGACGGTGGGGGTGTGCCCCACCTCGGGCTGCTGCTGCTCCGCCTGGGGGTGGTCCTGGGGCCGCGGTTCGTCGGCGGCCGCGTACGCGCCGGCGTCCCAGGTCTGGGTCGCCTGGGCGCTCAGGTCCCACTGGCCGGAGTCCCATTGCCCGGACGTGTCCCATTGCCCTGACGTGTCCCAGGACTGGGCGGCCGGCTGGGCGGCGGGCTGGGCGGTCTGGGTGAAGTATTGATTCTGCCCAGTGGTGTCCCACTGATCCCACTGGCCGGAGTGGTGCTGGCCCGTGTCATAGGTCCCTGCTGCCGAACCGGCGGCGCTCCAGGCACCCGTGTCCCACTGCCCGGACGGCTGGGCGGGTGGATGAGCGGCTGCGGCGGCCGCGCCGGAGAGGTCCCATTGACCGGATCCGCCGGAGGTGTCCCACTGCTGGGCGGCGTACTGGCCCGTGCCGTCGTGGCCGAGGTCGTAACCGCTGAAGTCCCAGGTCTGGGTGTGGCTGCCGGCGCCCCACTGATCGGCGGTGTTCGTGTCCCAGTGGCCGGAGGCATGGTGGCCGTATCCGGTGTAGCCCTGCGGAGCGTATGGCTGCTCGTACGCCACGTAGTGCCCGTGCCCATAGGGGGCATCGGGAGCGGGCACGGACTGAGCCGGGCCCGCCGACGGGTGACGGTCGTTCACCACCACATCCATTTCGCCTTGGCAGCAGGAGAATTAGCGGCGACTGTACCCGGCGGTATGCGACGGCGACAATCTTCCCCACGTTTCGGTCACCGAAGCGTCGGGCATTTAGCCGCCTTTTGGTGGACTGAGCCATGATGGGTCGACTTGACGTTCGATATACGTTCGAAGTTTTTGTGGAACTCAGGCGACCGAGGCGGCTCCCGCCGCGCCCGCCGACGGCTCTTCCGTGGTCAGCGCCTGCCTGATGCCCGTGGCCACCTCCCCGTGCACGGGGAGGGCGAGATGGCCCACGCCGCACACCCGGACGTTGCGCGCGTGGAGGTCGGGGTGATCGATGCGGGCGGTTTTCACGGGCACCATGATTTGATCCAGGTCGCTCCAGAAACCGATGAATTGCGTTGTGCAATGGGGAGCGGGCCCGGCGAGTTCGGTGATGACGTCCGAATCGGGCCGCATCTGCCGCACCAAAGGATGGGCCGTCATGAGGGGGGCCACCAGGGTGCCGCTGTGCGGGGTGCCGAGGGTGACGAGGGTACGGACGCGGGCGTCGCCGCCGAGTCGCTGAACGTAGTAGCGCGCGACCAGCCCGCCCAGGCTGTGCCCCACCATGTCGACGCGCTCCCGGCCCGTGCTGAGACAGACCTCTTCCACATGCCGGCCGAGCATCGCCGCCGCCTTGCGGATGTCGCAGGTCAGGAGGGAGTAGTTGAGGGACCACACCTCGTCCCAGCCGTGCCGGCGCAGCGAGCGGCGCAGCAGGACGAACACCGAGCGGTTGTCGATGAAGCCGTGGAGGAGCAGGACGGGCGGGCGCGCCGCCACCGCTCCGGTGGGCGCGCCGGGCACCTCGGGTGGTTCGGGCCGTTCCACTGGTGCGGCGGGGGAGGGTGAGGGCGCGGGGGCCGGTGGGGGGAGAGGCGGCGGCCGGCGCTCCTGGGCGATCCCGGTGGGGTAGAGCAGCACGTGCACGGTGAGGATCGCCAGCTCCAGCAGCGTGGACCGGACGAGCGCTGCCGACGGGCGCGGGCGCGCCGCGGTGAAGGAGCGTATGAGGGTAAAGAGAAAGGGCAAGGCCCCCATGGCCGACCGACCTCCCGAACAGCACACAGCGGCGACCCTGTCCCCCGTGTGCCCTCATGGGCAGCTGTGCGCGTGGCGGGCCACCCTTCTGTGCCGTGCGGCTGTCGGCACAGAGGGGCGGCCGCCTCGTCGCGGCTCCCCTCGCGGCCGCCCCGTGGTCCGGCGTCTCGTGGCCCGGCGCGTCTCGTGGTCGGAGCGGGCGATGTGGCCCGTGAGACGGGGGTTACGGGAGCGGTGCGTAGCGAACGTGGTGTCCCACGTGTGATTTCCCCCTCGGCCTCCACCGCGAAACGGCCGGGTGCGGGATGCTGAATACAGCGGCCGACGGCACGTACACGCACGTACATGGAGGCAGTGATGGGAGTGACCGGTCCGATCCGCGTGGTGGTGGCCAAGCCCGGGCTCGACGGCCATGATCGCGGCGCCAAGGTCATCGCACGCGCGCTGCGCGACGCCGGCATGGAGGTCATCTACACCGGGCTCCACCAGACGCCCGAGCAGATCGTCGACACCGCGATCCAGGAGGACGCGGACGCGATCGGCCTCTCCATCCTCTCCGGCGCGCACAACACCCTCTTCGCCAAGGTGATGGAGCTGCTGAAGGAGCGTGACGCGGAGGACATCAAGGTCTTCGGCGGCGGGATCATCCCCGAGGCCGACATCGGCCCGCTCAAGGAACTGGGCGTCGCGGAGATCTTCACCCCCGGGGCGACGACGTCCTCGATCGTGGAGTGGGTCAACGTCAACGTCCGGCAGGCCGTCTGAGGGCCGGATCGTCCGAGAGTTCCTCCCGCATCGCGGCGCGGAGGCGCAGCGTGCCTATGAGCCGCTGATACGCCTCCGCCCAGTAGCCCGCCGCGCCATGCGTCGCGGCGGCGTCCTCCGGCCCGGACGGGAGGACGGTGAGCTCCTCCAGCAGGTCGGCCTGGTCCGGGTCCAGACAGCGCTCGGCCATGCCCATCACCCCGCTGAAGCTCCAGGGGTAGCCGCCCGCCTCCCGCGCGGTGTCCAGCGCGTCCACCACCGCCCGGCCCAAGGGCTCCGCCCAGGGCACCGCGCACACACCGAGCAGCCGGAACGCCTCCGACAGGCCGTGCGCCGCGATGAACTCCGCCACCCATCCGGCCCGTTCCCCGGGCGGCAGCGCGGACAGCAGCTTCGCCGGGTCCAGCCATGAGGCGCCCGTGGGCGCCGGCGGGGACGCCGCCGGGCCCAGCAGCGCCCGTGACCACTCCGCGTCCCCCTGCCGGACGGCGGCCCGGCACCAGGCCGCGTGGAGGTCGGGCCGCCAGCCGTCGGCCACCGGCAGGGCCACGGCCTCGGCGGCGCCCGCCACGCCGAGGCGTTCGCACCAGATCCCCAGCGGGGCCGCTTCCACGAGCTGGCTCAGCCACCAGGACCGTTCGCCCCGGCCCGCCGGGGGCTTGGCCACGACGCCGTCGCGGCGCATCGCGGCGTCGCACTCGTGCGGAGCCTCCACGATCACCGTGGGCCGCCCGTTGGTGCGGTCCAGGGCGACGCAGGCCCTGGCCCGCACCGCCATCCGGCCCGCGAGCGCGGACGCGGGGAGCGCCGACAGCAGTTCGGCGGCCACGGCCCGGACGGTGCGGCCCCGGTCCGTCAGGGCCCGTTCCAGGAACGGCTCGTCGGCGGGGGAGAGCCCGTCGCGCAGCGTGTCCAGGAACATCAGCCGGTCCTCCGCCCGTTCCTGGGGCCAGGTCGTGTCCAGCAGCTCCCGTGCGGCGGCGGGGTCGCGGCGCCGCATCGACGTCAGCAGGGCCACGCGTTCGGCGAACAGGCCCTCCTGCCAGACCTGGTCCCGGTGCGCGGCGCTGTCCGCCGTCTCCGCCGTGCCCGTCGCGGCCGGTGCCGCGCTCGACGCCGGGGCGTCGCGCAGCGCGTATCTCCACTGCGGATTGAGCCGCGCCAGCCACAGGGCGCGGGGACCGCCCAGGGCCAGCGCCCCGGGCCGCAGGTCGCTGCGGGCCCGCGCCGCGTCGAGCAGCCCGGGCAGCAGGGCCTCCGGGGCGCGGTAGCCGTGGTCGTTGGCGGCCGCCAGCCACTGGGGCAGCAGCTCGGTGAGGTCCGGGCCGCCGCCCCGGCGCCCGGAGCCTCCGGGGCCCGCCGCGCGCTCGGCGAGCAGCAGCGCCAGCCGGCGCCGGGCGGCCTCCGGCAATGGCGGCCGGACGTCCTCCGGCGCCGCCTCGGGCAGCGGTCCCGGCGGCGCGGCCGGCAGGAGCGCGGCCCGGCGCCGCACGGTCCGCAGCGCGGCCTCGTCGAGCAGCGCCCCGGGGGAGGCGGGGCGGCGGTCCGTGCCGAGGAGGGCGGTGGTGACGAGGTCGTCCCAGGTGGTGCTCATCGCAGGTCCTTCCGTCATCGCAGGTCCTTCTGTCACAGGGCCACCGGCTCCGGTGCCCAGGCCAGCAATGGAGTGAAGCCCCGGTGCCCGCATTCGCCGAACACCCGCACCGGGCGCCCGCCCGATATCGCCATCAGCCGCCACAGGGCCGGTTCGTCGCCACCGGGCGCCACCGGGAGGGCCGACCGGCCGTCCGCGTCCGCCAGTCGCCAGTCACCGCCGCCGTCCGGGCCGGGGACCGGCACCACCCCCGAGAGGACCACCGGCCAGCCCTCCAGCCACGGGTCGTCCCGCAGCGCCTCGCCGTACGCCCGGAGCGCCTGCTCCGCGTCACCGCCCGGCGGCGGGCCGGGGACGGGCGCCGGGGCCGCGTGCCGGGTGCCCAGGACCGCGCGCAGCGGCCGGGCGGAGGGGTGGAAGGCGAGGTCCGCGTCCAGGGCGAGACCGACGGGGAGCGACAGCTCGGGCGCGCGGCCCGCCGCGCCGTAGGAGAGGAGCAGGGCCATCCGGCCCGTGTCCCGGCCCCGCAGCCAGACGCGGCGCGTGACCAGCCGGCCGTCGTCGCCGTCGCGCTGGGCCAGGACGAGCCACCGGTCGCGCACGAGCGGGGCGGAGGCCAGCAGCGACGCCGCGTCCGGCGTGATGCCCACGCGCGCCCGCACCGTCGCCGCCAGGGGCTCCGGCAACTCCTCCAACCGGAGGAACCCCTGGTTGAGGGTGTGCAGCAGCGCGCACTCCTCCAAGAGCCGGGAGGTCCGGCCGGCTCCGGAACCGGAGCCCGCCACGGACGCCAACTCCCGCACCCGCGCGGCGAGTCCCGGCGCCTGCGCGTCGACCATGCGGGCCGCCGTCTCCTCCCACCGCCCGTACGAGGCGGCATCGGCCGACGCCAGGCCGCTCCGCAGCAGATCGGCGAGGCGTCGCTCCAGCTCCGAGGCGCCCTCCGCGATCCGCGCCGCGCGGCGCTCCGCCCGGCGGCGCGCGGCCTCCGGATCGGCCGGGCCCTGGGACGTCCCGGAAGCGGCGGCACCGGACCCGGCGGCCTCCCGCTGCCGACGCTTGTCCAGCCACTGCCCCGCCCAGTCCGGAGGCGTCCCCTCCGGGACGGACCCCGGGCCCTCCGACCACGACAGCAGCAGCCCCAGCGCGTGCTTGCACGGGAACTTGCGGCTCGGACAGGAACAGTGGAAACCCGGCCCCGCCAGGTCCACGACCGTCCGGTACGGTCTGCCGCCGCTGCCCTCGCACTCCCCCCAGACCGCGCCCGTGTGCGCGCCCGCGCCCGACCACGGGCCGGGCGTCGCGAGCTTCGCGCCCGCCTTGCGTGATGCGGCGTCAGGTGCCAGCTCCAGCACGCGTTCCGCCGTCCAGCGTTCCCCCTGCGGATTCATGTCACCGACCGTAGGGGGACCCACTGACAATCGGCCCTCGGCGGGGATGAATCCGCAGGTCAGGGTGATTGTCAGTGGGGTGGTGCAGGGTGGTTCCCGCCACCCGGAACCGCACGACGAGGGGGACTTGTGACCGTGCCCGGAATCCAGACCGATACCCTGCGCCCGCACGCCGAGGACGCTTTCGCCCACGAGCTGAAGGCCCTCGCGGCGTCCGACGACCGTCCCAGGCCCGAGCGTTGGCGGTTGTCGCCGTGGGCCGTCGCCACATATCTGCTCGGCGGCACGCTGCCCGACGGCACCGTGATCACGCCCAAGTACGTGGGCCCGCGCAGAATCGTCGAGGTCGCCGTCACCACGCTCGCCACCGACCGCGCCCTGCTGCTGCTCGGCGTGCCCGGCACCGCCAAGACCTGGGTGTCGGAGCATCTCGCCGCCGCCGTCAGCGGCGACTCCACCCTCCTCGTCCAGGGCACCGCCGGCACCGCCGAGGAAGCCATCCGCTACGGCTGGAACTACGCCCGGCTGCTCACCGAAGGCCCCAGCCGTGACGCGCTCGTGCCCAGCCCCGTCATGCGGGCCATGGCCGAGGGCATGACCGCGCGCGTCGAGGAACTGACCCGCATCCCCGCCGACGTCCAGGACACCCTCATCACCGTCCTGTCCGAGAAGACCCTCCCCGTCCCCGAGCTGGGCCAGGAGGTCCAGGCCGTCCGCGGGTTCAACCTCATCGCCACGGCCAACGACCGCGACCGCGGGGTCAACGAGCTCTCCAGCGCGCTGCGCCGCCGGTTCAACACGGTCGTCCTGCCGCTGCCCGCCACCGCCGAGGACGAGGTCGGCATCGTCGCCCGCCGCGTCGACCAGCTCGGCCGCTCCCTGGACCTGCCTGCCGCGCCCGACGGCACCGACGAGATCCGCCGCGTCGTCACCGTCTTCCGCGAGCTGCGCGACGGCGTCACCACCGACGGCCGCACCAGGCTCAAGTCGCCCTCGGGGACGCTCTCGACGGCCGAGGCGATCTCCGTCGTCACGGGCGGACTCGCGCTCGCCGCCCACTTCGGCGACGGCGTGCTGCGCGCCGGGGACGTGGCCGCCGGCATCCTCGGCGCGGTCGTCCGCGACCCCGCCGCCGACCGGGTGATCTGGCACGAGTACCTGGAGACCGTCGTCCGCGAGCGGGACGGCTGGAAGGACTTCTACCGCGCCTGCCGCGAGGTGGCCGCGTGACCGGGACCGCCGCCCCGGCGGCCCCCGTGCTGCTCGGCGTGCGCCACCACGGCCCGGGCTCGGCACGGGCGGTACGGGCCGCCCTCGACCGGTGCCGGCCCACGGCAGTGCTGATCGAGGGCCCGCCCGAGGCGGACGCCCTCGTCCCCCTCGCCGCCGAGGAGGACATGCGCCCGCCCGTGGCCCTGCTCGCCCACGTCGCCGGGGAACCGGGCCGCGCCGCGTTCTGGCCGTTCGCCGGGTTCTCCCCGGAGTGGGCCGCCCTGCGGTGGGCCCTCGCCCACGACGTACCGGTCCGCTTCATCGACCTGCCCGCCGCGCACACGCTCGCGCTGGGCGGCGCGGAGACCGAACCCGGGCCCGGCCCTGGACGCGCCCCCGGCGCGGGGGTCGGCCCGGGGGTGGGGACCCGCCCCGGCGCGGGTGCTCCCCCTGGCACAGGGGCGACTCCGGCTGGCACAGGGACGACTCCGGGCGGGGGGACCGCCCCCGGCCCAGGAAGCACCCCCGGTCCCGAGGACGCCCTCTGCCTGGCGGAGGCCGCGACGCCGCGTACCGACCTGCTCGCCGTGCTCGCCGGAGCCGCCGGGTACGACGCCCCCGAGACCTGGTGGGAGGACGTCGTCGAACACCGGCGCGGCGAGGGCGACGCGCTCGCCCCGTTCGAGGCCGTCGCCGAGGCCATGGGCGAACTGCGGTCCGCCCTCGGTGCGGAGGGTGACGCCGCCCACGCCCGGCACGACGCGATCCGGGAAGCCCACATGCGGCTCAGACTCCGCGAGGCGCGGCGGGAGTTCGGGGACGCCGTCGCGGTCGTGTGCGGTGCCTGGCACGTGCCCGCCCTCGCCGAGCGGCGGACCGTGGCCGCCGACCGGCAGACGCTCAAGGGCCTCCCCAAGGCCAAGGTCGAGATCGGCTGGGTGCCCTGGACCCACCGTCGCCTCTCCCGCCACAGCGGCTACGGCGCCGGCGTCACCTCGCCCGGCTGGTACGGGCACCTCTTCCGGTCCCCCGACCGGCCCGTCGAGCGCTGGATGACCGACGTCGCCCGGCTGCTGCGCGCCGAAGGCCACCCCGTCTCCTCCGCGCACGTCATCGAGGCCGTACGCCTCGCCGAGACCCTCGCCGCGATGCGCGGCCGCCCGCTCGCCGGGCTCGCCGAGACCGTCGACGCGATCCGCGCCGTGATGTGCGGCGGCTCGGACGTTCCGCTCGCCCTCGTCCGGGACCGGCTGATCGTCGGCGACGTACTGGGCGAGGTCCCCGACGCCGCGCCCGCCTCACCCCTCCAGCGCGACCTGGACCGGCAGCGGCGCACCCTGCGGCTCAAGCCCGAAGCGGGTGTCCGGGACTGCGAGTTCGACCTGCGCAAGGACACGGACGCGGCCCGCAGCCGGCTGCTGCACCGGCTGCGCCTTCTCGGCGTCGACTGGGGCGAGTCCCTGCCCTCGCGCGGCGGGCTCGGTACCTTCCGGGAGAGCTGGCGGCTGTGCTGGGAGCCGGAGTTGTCCGTACGGCTCGCCGAGGCGGGGGCGTGGGGCACGACGGTGGAGAGCGCGGCGACCGCCAAAGCGGAGTCGCTGGCACGCGAGGCCACCACCCTCGCCGCGATCACTACCCTGGCCGAACGATGCCTGCTCGCGGGCCTGCCCGACGCCCTGCCCGTCGTCATGCGAGCCCTCACCGACCGCGCCGCCCTCGACCCCGACACCGGCCACCTGGCCCAGGCCCTGCCCGCCCTCGTCCGCTCCGTGCGCTACGGCGATGTCCGCCGCACGGACACGGCGGCTCTCGCGGAAGTGGCCGTCGGCCTGGCCGAGCGCGTCTTCATCGGCCTGCCTGCCGCTTGCGCGGGCCTGGACGCCGATGCGGCGGCGGAGATGCGCGGCCATGTGGACGGGGTGCACCGGGCGGTGGCGTTGCTGGCCGAGACGGCCGCCCCGCCCGGGCTCCGTGACCGCTGGGCCGCCGTCCTGAAGGTGCTCGCCGAGCGGGACGGGCTGCCCGGGGGGATACGGGGGCGGGCCGCGCGGTTGTTGCTCGATGACGGGCGGTTGGCGGACGAGCGGGTGGAACGGTTGATGGGGCTTGTTCTCTCCGTCGGTACGCTGCCCGCCGAGGCGGCTGCCTGGGTCGAGGGGTTCGTCGGCAGTGGCGGGTCCGGCGGGATGCTGCTCGTTCACGACGAACGGCTGCTCGGTCTGGTCGACGGCTGGCTCACCGGAGTGCCGCCCGAGGCGTTCACCGGCGTACTGCCACTGCTGCGCCGTACGTTCGCCGCGTTCGAGCCGGCGGTGCGGCGGACGCTCGGCGAGCGGATACGCCGGGGCGGCCCGGGCGCCGGCCCGCGGTCGCCGGGCCACGGCGCGGCACCGGGCTTCGGCCCGGGCCTCGACCCGGAGCGTGCCGCCGCCGTCCTGCCGGTGATGCGGCTGCTGCTGGGGGCGGGAGCGGTGGCCGGGTTCGAGCAAGGCAGCCGGGATCCGCACCATCAGGGGGAGCATTCGTATGACCACTGACATCACCCACACCACGCACACCACCCACATCACCGCGGAAGCGGAACGGCTGCGCCGCTGGCGGCTCGTCCTCGGCGCGGAGGGCGGACCGGGCGGCCCCGGCGGCGGCCTCGCCGGCGCCGACGCCGCCATGGACCGGACGCTGGACGCGCTCTACGGCGAGACGGGCGACGGCGGCCGGCGCCAGGGCGGGCTCGGCGCGTCCGCGCCGCGCGTCGCCCGCTGGCTGGGGGACATCCGGTCGTACTTTCCGGCCTCCGTCGTTCAGGTGATGCAGCGGGACGCCATCGACCGCCTCGGGCTCTCCGCTCTGCTGCTGGAGCCGGAGATGCTGGAGGCCGTCGAGGCCGACGTCCACCTCGTCGGCACCCTCCTCTCCCTCAACAAGGCGATGCCCGAGGCCACCAGGGAGACCGCGCGGGCCGTCGTCCGCAAGGTCGTCGCGGACCTGGAGTCCCGCCTCACCGCCAGGACCCGCGCCACGCTCACCGGCGCCCTCGACCGCTCCGCGCGGACCGCCCGCCCCCGCCACCGCGACATCGACTGGAACCGGACCATCCGGGCCAACCTCAAGAACTACCTGCCCGACCACCGCACCGTCGTCCCCGAGCGCCTGATCGGCCACGGCCGGGCCGCGCGAGCCGTGAGGAAGGAGGTGATCCTCTGCGTCGACCAGTCGGGCTCGATGGCCGCCTCCGTCGTCCACGCCTCCGTCTTCGGCGCTGTCCTCGCCTCCATGCGCGCCCTCGACACCCGTCTCGTCGTCTTCGACACGGCCGTCGTCGACCTCACCGACCAGCTGGCCGACCCGGTGGACGTGCTCTTCGGCATCCAGCTCGGCGGCGGCACGGACATCAATCGCGCGCTCGCCTACTGCCAGTCACGGATCACCCGGCCGGCCGAGACGGTCGTTGTCCTCGTCAGTGATCTCTACGAGGGGGGCATCCGGGACGAAATGCTCAAGAGGGTCGCCGCGATGAAGGCGTCCGGAGTTCAGTTCGTCACCCTGCTGGCCCTGTCCGACGAGGGCGCCCCCGCCTACGACCGCGACCACGCGGCGGCCCTGGCCGCCCTGGGCGCGCCCGCCTTCGCCTGCACCCCGGACCTCTTCCCGGAGGTCATGGCCGCCGCCCTGGAGAAGCGTCCGCTGCCGGTACCCGACCCGGCCGTCTGACGGCCCCGGCTGCCCCGACCGCGGCCGACCGCGTGCGGGTGTCGTCGCGATCTGTGAGCGTAATCACGGCCGGAGTGTGATCTGCGATTTAGGGTCGCCCCTCCCTCGGGGATAACCTGCGAGACGGACATGCCGCGTCAACGGTGAACGTGTGCCGCCCTCGCCCGTGCTACCCCGGGGCGCAAAACCCCCGGACCTTTGCGGAGATCGCGACCCTCACGCTGCCTCGCGGCACGCCCGCGCAGACAACGAACCGCGATATCCATGGAAAAGGGACGGACGCGCGTGGACCTGTTCGAGTACCAGGCGAGGGACCTCTTCGCCAAGCACGGTGTACCGGTGCTGGCCGGTGAAGTCATCGACACGCCTGAGGCGGCGCGCGAGGCCACTGAGCGTCTGGGCGGCCGTTCGGTCGTCAAGGCTCAGGTGAAGGTCGGCGGCCGCGGCAAGGCCGGCGGCGTGAAGCTGGCCGCCACCCCGGACGAGGCCGTCGCCCGCGCGACGGACATCCTCGGCATGGACATCAAGGGCCACACGGTCCACAAGGTCATGATCGCCGAGACCGCTCCGGAGATCGCCGAGGAGTACTACGTCTCGTACCTCCTCGACCGGACCAACCGCACCTTCCTCGCCATGGCGTCCGTCGCCGGCGGTATGGACATCGAGGAGGTCGCCGCGACGACCCCCGAGAAGCTGGCCAAGGTGCCGGTCGACGCCAATGAGGGCGTCTCCATCGAGAAGGCCCGCGAGATCGTCGCCCAGGCGAAGTTCCCGGCCGAGGTCGCCGAGCAGGTCGCCGAGGTCATGGTGACCCTGTGGAAGACCTTCATCGCCGAGGACGCGCTCCTCGTCGAGGTCAACCCGCTCGCGAAGGTCGCCGACGGCCGCGTCATCGCGCTCGACGGCAAGGTCTCGCTCGACGCGAACGCCGACTTCCGCCAGCCGGAGCACGAGGCGCTCGAGGACAAGGACTCGGCCAACCCGCTCGAGGCGGCGGCCAAGGCCAAGGGCCTCAACTACGTCAAGCTCGACGGTCAGGTCGGCATCATCGGCAACGGCGCGGGTCTCGTCATGAGCACCCTGGACGTCGTCGCCTACGCCGGTGAGAACCACGGTGGCGTCAAGCCCGCCAACTTCCTCGACATCGGTGGCGGCGCCTCCGCCGAGGTGATGGCGGACGGCCTCGAGATCATCCTCGGCGACCCGGACGTCAAGTCCGTCTTCGTCAACGTCTTCGGTGGCATCACCGCGTGCGACGAGGTCGCCAAGGGCATCGTCCAGGCCCTGGAGCTGCTGAAGTCCAAGGGCGAGAACGTCAGCAAGCCGCTGGTCGTGCGCCTCGACGGCAACAACGCGGAGCTGGGTCGCAAGATCCTGTCGGACGCCAACCACCCGCTCGTGCAGCGCGTGGACACCATGGACGGCGCGGCCGACAAGGCCGCCGAGCTGGCTGCGGCTAAGTAAGGGACGAGGACTCCACAACCATGGCTATCTTCCTCACCAAGGACAGCAAGGTCATCGTCCAGGGGATGACCGGTGCCACGGGCATGAAGCACACCAAGCTCATGCTGGCCGACGGCACCAACATCGTCGGTGGCGTGAACCCGCGCAAGGCCGGCACGAGCGTCGACTTCGACGGCACCGAGGTGCCCGTCTTCGGCTCCGTCGCCGAGGCGATGGAGAAGACCGGTGCCGACGTCACCGTCGTCTTCGTGCCGCCGGCCTTCGCCAAGGCCGCCGTCGTCGAGGCGATCGACGCCGGGATCGGCCTGGCCGTCGTGATCACCGAGGGCATCGCGGTCCACGACTCCGCCGCCTTCTGGGCGTACGCGGGCTCGAAGGGCAACAAGACCCGGATCATCGGCCCGAACTGCCCCGGTCTCATCACCCCGGGTCAGTCCAACGCCGGCATCATCCCGGGCGACATCACCAAGCCCGGCCGCATCGGTCTGGTGTCCAAGTCGGGCACGCTGACCTACCAGATGATGTACGAGCTCCGTGACATCGGCTTCTCCTCGGCCGTCGGCATCGGTGGCGACCCGGTCATCGGCACCACCCACATCGACGCGCTCGCCGCGTTCGAGGCCGACCCCGAGACCGACCTGATCGTCATGATCGGCGAGATCGGCGGCGACGCCGAGGAGCGGGCCGCGGACTTCATCAAGGCCAACGTCACCAAGCCGGTCGTCGGCTACGTGGCCGGCTTCACCGCGCCCGAGGGCAAGACGATGGGCCACGCGGGTGCCATCGTGTCCGGTTCGTCCGGCACTGCCCAGGCGAAGAAGGAGGCCCTGGAGGCCGCGGGCGTGAAGGTCGGCAAGACCCCGTCCGAGACGGCCCGCCTCGCGCGCGCCGCGCTGGCCGGCTGACGCCGCCTCTGTTCCACGGCGTGGGCCCGCACCCCGGCAGGGGGTGCGGGCCCACGCCCGTATCCCGTATTCGCTCGCCCCACCTGGTCGGACCAGCACCTGGTTGGACTAAAAGGTTCATAACCGTATTCGCTGCCATACAAGCGACACGACGGTTAAATGCCAGCTACCCGCCCGAAAGGCGCGTTATTGGCAGCATGGCCCTGTGAGTGAATACGCCGGTCACGGCCCGTCGCCGACGACGGAGTACCGGCCCGCGGAGGCGGGCCCGGTGCCCTGGGCGCCGGCGCTGCCCGGGTCGGCGAGCACGGCGTTCATCGGCGGGGTGCTCGCCGCCGGGTTGGGGCTGGGCGCCTTCGCCATGGCCGTCCTGGCGATGTGGATCACCTCCCCGTACCCCGACAGCGGCCCCGCGGGCGCGCTGCGCGTCGCCGCGGACCTGTGGCTGCTCGCGCACGGCGCCGGCCTCGTAAGGACCGAGACGCTGGCCGGGCCGCCCGCGCCGATCGCGCTGACCCCGCTGCTGTGCGCGCTCGTGCCCTGCACCCTGCTCTACCGCGCCGCCTGCCACGCCCTTGAGCCCCCCGAGGACGCGCCCCCGGACACCCCCGGCCCCGCGCCCCGCCCGGCGTTCACCGCCATGCTCGGCGGCTACCTCCTGGTGGCCCTGGCGGCCGTCGTCTACGCCTGGTCCAGCCCGGTGCGGCCCGCGCCGCTGAGCACGCTGCTCCAGCTGCCGCTCGTCGCGGCGGCGTTCATCGCCGCCGGGGTGTGGACGGCCGACGGGCGGCCGGGCCTCCCGGCGCCGCTCTTCGTCCGGCGGGTGCTGCCCACGCGGCTGCGACGGTGGTTCACCCGGGCCCGGCTGACCGCGATCGCCCGCACCGGGGCGATGGCGGCGGCCGTCCTCCTCGGCGGCGGCCTGCTGCTGGTGGCCGCCTCGCTCGTCATGCACGCCGGGACCGCCCAGGACGCCGCCATTCAGCTGGCGCCGCGCTGGTCCGGACGGGTGGCGCTGGCGCTGCTCAGTGTGGCGCTGCTGCCCAACGCGATGGTCTGGGCGGTGGCGTACGGGCTCGGGCCCGGCTTCACGGTGGGCGCGGGCAGCCTGGTCGCCCCGCTGAGCGCCGCGCCGGACCGGCCTGTGCTGCCGCGCTTCCCCCTGCTCGCGGCGCTGCCCGAGCCCGGCGCGGCGAGCCCGCTCGTCCTGGCGGGCGCGGCGGCGCTCGCGGCCGGCGCGGGCATCGCGGTCGCGCACACCGCCGTACCGAGGCGCGCCCCACGAGTGGGCTATGGGGAGGCCGCCGCGACAGCGGTGCTGGGCGCGTTGCTGTGCGGGGTGTTGATGACGGTGCTGACGTACGCGTCGTCGGGCGCGATCGGCAACGACGCGCTCGCCGGCTTCGGCCCGCCGTGCTGGCGCACCGGGGGCGCAGCGGCGGCCTGGACGGCGGCGATCGGACTGCCGGGGGCGCTGGTGGTGCGGTGGCGGCGGGGGGCGGTGCCGAGTGCGCGGGGTGCGCGGGCGGAGGGCGGGGGCGGGGGAGAGGGAGAGGCGCTGACGGGGTGGCGGCGGGTGGGGTACGCGCTGGGGCTGGCGGTGGCGGTGGGGGGACCGGTGGCGCCGGAACCCGCGCCGGAGCCCGCCGCTTCGGAGCCCGGCGCGCGGGTTGCGGAATCGGGTCCCGAGCCGGGGCCGGGACCGGATCCCGAGCCCGGCCCCGATCCCGGTCCGAAGGCCTCGCGGTCGTCGTGGGCGGCGATGGTGGAGTGGTTCGGCTTCCGGGTGCCCGGGAGCGCGCGGCCCGTGCCCGAGCCGGAGCCGGTCGTGTACGAGCCGGAGACGTTGCCGCTGACGCCGACGCGGCATCTGCGGGACGCTGCCGCCGAGGAGGCGGAGGAGCCGCCGGAGCCGCGGGAGCGGGGGCGGCACCGGCCGCCCCGGGGCAAGCGGGGGCGGCGGCGCGGGGCCGCCGCGTCGGACTGGCACGAACCCTCGGCGCGAAGGCACCGGTGGGCGGCGCTCAAGGATTCGGGTGGCGGGCTGATGCCGGACTTCGAGCCGCGGGAGGGGAAGGGGGAGTAGGCCCCGGCCCCTGCGGCGGGAAGGGGGCGCCCGGCGCTCAGTCCTGCGTGCCCAGCAGTGGGCGGAACTGCTTCGGGAGGTGGTTCTCGCAGGCCGTGCGTGACGTCTGGGTGAGCGCGTCGTCGACGCACGTGTAGTAGTCGCGGTAGACGACGTGGAAAGCGAACGTCGCCGCCACGATGGCCAGTGCGAGCCCGCCCGTGACCAGGCCGCTGACCGCCGCCGTGGTCTGGGGGCGGAAGCCGCCGGGGGCGGGCGGCGGGGCCGGGGTGTCCGGGTCGCGGGGCTTGGGCTTGGCCCGCAGGGAGCTGATGCCCCAGTAGACGGAGAGGGCGCCGAGCAGCAGAGCCACCTGCGGAATGCTGAAGAGGGCGAAGAAGAAGCCCCACATGCCCGCGAGCAGGGCGTAGCGGGCGCGCCGCTGGGCCGGGTCCGTGGGGTCCCAGCGGAGGCCGCCGGGTCCGCCGGGGCCGCCCGAGGGGCCCTGGCCGCCGCCGAAGCCGCCGCCCTGCCGTCCCGGCTGCCGGCTGCTCCACTGGCTGCCCCAGGCCGGGCGCTCCTCGCCCGGGCCGGAGCCCGAGCCGGAGTCCTGACCGTTCTCACCGTCGCCCTCGCCCTTGTCGGGGCCGCCGGGGTTGCCGGTCGCCGGGGTGCGCGGCTGCCACGGGCGGTCCGGGCTGCCCTCGGGCGGGGCGGCGAAGGGGTTGTCCCGCTCCTCCGCGGCGGAGGACGGCCGGGGCCGGCCCTCACGCGACGCGAAGCCCGTGGCGGGCTGCCCGGGCTGCGGGGGGCGGTGAACCGCGTGGCGGCGTCGGTCCGGCATGTGGAGTGTGTCTTCCCCTGGTGTGGTCGTCCTGCACCTTCGAGCCTACGGTGACGCGCACTTTTTCCCGTGCCGTTTCCCGTGCCGCCGTCCGGTCCGGTCCCGACGCTACCTCCCGTGCCCGCCCCCGTCCCGTGGGGGCGGTTCGGAGTGCCGGTATCGTTGCTGGCGGTCGGCGGCTTCGTAGAGTCCCCCGTAATCGGCGACCCCTCCGACTCGTACGACCATACAAACCGCTTCACCCGCGAGAAAGGGCCCCACCGTGGCCGCCCCCGCCCGCCCCGCCCGTGTCGTCGTGCTCGTCTCCGGTTCCGGTACGAACCTTCAGGCCCTGCTGGACGCCATCGCCGCCGACCCCGACGGCTACGGCGCCCGTGTCGTGGCCGTGGGCGCCGACCGGGACGGCATCGCGGGCCTGGAGCGCGCCGGGCGCGCCGGGCTGCCGACGTATGTGTGCCGGGTGAAGGACCACCCCACCCGTGAGGGATGGGACGAGGCGCTGACGGAGGCGACGGCCGCGTACGAGCCGGACCTCGTCGTCACCGCCGGCTTTATGAAGATCGTGGGGAGGGCGTTCCTCGCCCGGTTCGGCGGGCGGATCGTCAATACCCACCCCGCCCTCCTCCCCAGCTTTCCCGGTGCCCACGGGGTGCGCGACGCGCTCGCGTACGGCGTGACGGTCACCGGGTGCACCGTCCACTTCGTCGACGAAGGCGTCGACACCGGCCCGATCATCGCCCAGGGAGTGGTGGAGATCCGGGACGAGGACGACGAGTCCGCGCTGCATGAGCGGATCAAGGAAGTCGAGCGTTCGCTGCTCGTCGATGTCGTGGGGCGTCTGGCCCGCGACGGCTACCGCATAGAGGGACGAAAGGTAAGGATCCCGTGACCGTCGAAGGTACGACCGCCGAAGCCACCGCCGAAGCCGAGGCCATGAAGCGGCCCATCCGCCGGGCACTGATCAGCGTCTACGACAAGACGGGGCTGGAGGAGCTGGCCCGGGGGCTGCACGACGCGGGCGTCGAGCTGGTCTCCACCGGTTCCACGGCCGGCCGGATCGCCGCCGCCGGCGTCCCCGTCACCAAGGTCGAGGAGCTCACCGGCTTCCCCGAGTGCCTGGACGGCCGGGTGAAGACCCTTCACCCCCGCGTCCACGCCGGCATCCTCGCCGACCAGCGCCTGGAGGCGCACCGCGCGCAGCTCGACGAGCTGGGCGTCAGCCCCTTCGAGCTGGTGATCGTCAACCTCTACCCGTTCCGGGAGACCGTCGCCTCGGGCGCCTCGCCCGACGAGTGCGTCGAGCAGATCGACATCGGCGGCCCCTCGATGGTCCGCGCCGCCGCCAAGAACCACCCCTCCGTCGCGGTGATCGTCAACCCCGGCCGCTACGACGACGTGCTCAAGGCCGTCAGTGACGGCGGGTTCGGCCTCGCCGCCCGCAAGCGGCTGGCCGCCGAGGCGTTCCAGCACACGGCCGCCTACGACGTGGCCGTGGCGAACTGGTTCGCGGAGGGCTACGGCGCGGACGAGAGCCCGTGGCCCGACTTCATCGGGATCTCCTACGCCCGCAAGCAGGTGCTGCGCTACGGCGAGAACCCGCACCAGCCCGCCGCGCTCTACCTCGACCCCACCGGCACGGGGCTCGCGAACGCGGAGCAGCTGCACGGCAAGGAGATGTCGTACAACAACTTCGTCGACACCGACGCCGCGCGCCGCGCCGCCTACGACCACGCCGACCCCTGCGTCGCGATCATCAAGCACGCCAACCCGTGCGGCATCGCGACCGGTTCGGACGTCGCCGAGGCCCACCGCAAGGCCCACGCCTGCGACCCGCTGTCCGCCTTCGGCGGCGTCATCGCCGTCAACCGGCCGGTGTCGGTGGCGATGGCCGAGCAGGTCGCGGAGATCTTCACCGAGGTCCTCGTCGCGCCCGGCTACGAGGACGGCGCCGTCGAGGTCCTGGCCCGGAAGAAGAACATCCGCGTGCTGCGCTGCGCCGACGCGCCCGCGGCGCACGGCGAGTCCCGGCCCATCGAGGGCGGTCTGCTGGTCCAGGCCAAGGACCGCCTCCAGGCCGAGGGCGACGACCCGGCCAACTGGACGCTCGCCACGGGCGAGGCGCTCTCCGCCGGGGAACTGGCCGAGCTGGCCTTCGCGTGGAAGGCCTGCCGCGCGGTGAAGTCCAACGCCATCCTGCTGGCCAAGGACGGCGCGACCGTCGGCGTCGGCATGGGCCAGGTCAACCGCGTGGACTCCGCGAAGCTGGCCGTCCAGCGGGCGGGTGAGGAGCGCGCCCAGGGCTCGTACGCCGCGTCCGACGCGTTCTTCCCGTTCCCTGACGGGCTGGAGGTGCTGACCGCCGCCGGTATCAAGGCGGTGGCCCAGCCGGGCGGTTCGGTCCGGGACGAGCAGGTGGTGGAGGCCGCGAAGGCGGCGGGCGTGACGATGTACTTCACGGGCACGCGCCACTTCTTCCACTGACGCTTGACGCTTAAGAAAAAGAAGGCCGCGCCCCTCGGCAGCGGAGCGCGGCCTTCCGGGAACGCCTCAGCGGACCCGTACGACCACCGTGCCGACGATCTTGTCGGCGAAGGTCTGCTTCTTCTCGTCCCACAGCGGCCAGAGGTAGCCGAGGTAGAGAAAACTGTCGACGACGTGGCACAGGCTGCGGACGAACGCCATGCCGAAGCCGGTGGGCATGCCGTCGCGCTCGCGCAGGACGCTGATGCCCACGGCCTTCTTGCCCGGCGTCTGGCCCGTCTTGCCCTGGCGGTAGAGGGACCAGAAGGTGAGGACGAAGCTGAGGACGAAACCGGCACCGACCATGACCAGGCCGCCGGTCGTCATTCCCGTCGACTGCTGGCAGTAGCCCTGGCTGTCCTCGTACGTGGAGCAGTCCTCGTATCCCGTGATCCACATGACGACGCCGGCGACCATGAGGATCACCGGCACCAGCCCCAGGATCAGGCCGTCCAGGAGGGTCGCGCCCACGCGCGCCCCCCAGCCCGCCAGCGGCGGGCGCTGCTGCACGGCGTACGGGTCCTGCGGGTGGCCGCCGTAGCCGTAGGCCCCGTACGCCCCGGGCTGCTGGGGGAACGGCGGGTGCTGCGGGTACGGCTGCCCCGGCTGCTGCGGCGGGCCGTAGCCCGGCGGGGGCGGCGGGTAGGGCGGGTTCGGGTGGGTCACCTGGACGTGTCCTTCGAGCGGTGGCTGATTCGTAGGGGACGGCCGTGGCCTCGGCCACGGCGGCCGCAATCGTAGACATACGGTCGTACCGCGCGGCGTCGCGCGGTACGACCTCCGACCTGAGTGGAACCAACCCCACCCGATCCGCGAGGATGTGCACCATGACCGCCCAGATTCTCGATGGCAAGGCCACCGCGGCCGCGATCAAGTCAGAACTCTCCACCCGTGTGCAGGCGCTGAAGGCCCGGGGCATCACCCCCGGCCTGGGCACGATCCTGGTCGGGGAGGACCCGGGCAGCCAGAAGTACGTGGCCGGCAAGCACCGCGACTGCGCCGAGGTCGGCATCGCCTCCATCCAGCGCGAGCTGCCCGCGACCGCCACCCAGGAGGAGATCGAGGCGGTCGTCCGGGAGCTCAACGAGGACCCGGCCTGCACCGGCTACATCGTCCAGCTGCCGCTGCCCAAGGGCATCGACGAGAACCGCGTCCTCGGCCTGATGGACCCGGCCAAGGACGCCGACGGCCTCCACCCGGCCAACCTCGGCCACCTGGTCCTCAACGAGCCCGCCCCGCTGCCCTGCACCCCCAACGGCATCATCACCCTGCTGCGCCGGCACGGCGTGGAGATCAACGGTGCCGAGGTGGTCGTGGTCGGGCGCGGTGTGACCATCGGCCGTCCGATGCCGCTGCTGCTCACCCGTCGCTCCGAGAACGCCACGGTCACGCAGTGCCACACCGGCACCCGGGACCTGGCGGCCCACCTGAAGCGGGCCGACATCATCGTGGCCGCGGCGGGTGTGCCGCACCTGATCAAGCCCGAGGACGTCAAGCCGGGCGCGGCCGTCCTCGACGTCGGCGTCAGCCGCGACGAGAACGGCAAGATCGTCGGCGATGTCCACCCGGGCGTGCGCGAGGTCGCGGGCTGGATCTCCCCGAACCCCGGCGGCGTCGGCCCGATGACCCGCGCCCTGCTGCTGGTCAACGTGGTGGATGCCGCCGAGAGGGACGCCGAGGCCGCCGGAGGCGGCGATGCGGCCTGAGGTCACCGGACCGGGCGCGAACGGGTCGGCGAACGGAGCCGGCGGGTCGGCCGGCTCCGGAAAGGCCAACGGGTCCAGCGGGGCCAACGGCTCCCGAAAGGCCGACGGGCCGGGCAAGCCGTCCGGCGAGCCCGCCGCCAAGGCATCCGGCGAGCCCGCCGGCAGGGCTCACGCGCACGGCTCCACCCGCCGCCCCCCGCAGGTCACCCAGGACACCGCGCGCCCCGAGGGCGGCGGCCGCGCCGCGCCCGGGGGCGCCCCGGCACCCGCCCGGCAGTGGCCGCTGCTGGCGGTCCTGGGGGCCACCGGCCTGGGCCTGCTGATCGTGGCCTTCGACGCCTTCCGGGTGGGGGCACTGATCATCGGGCTGGCGCTGATCGGCGGCGCGGTGCTGCGCTGGACGCTGCCGTCCGTGGGCATGCTCGCCGTGCGCTCCCGGTTCACCGACCTCTTCGTGTACGGCGGTCTGGGTCTGGCGATCGTGCTGCTCGCCCTGATGGCCCAGCCGCACGCGTGGCTGAAGATCCCGTTCCTGGAGGACATGCTGCACTTCACCGTGCAGTAGGTCGTAGGGCAAGGTGCGTGGCGTGGGGCCGCCCGGTGCGTCGGCCCCACGAATATCTTGATGTCAAGGTATTCCTTGAGGACCGTGGTTGCGTGAGAAGGGGTGTTCCGGCTCATGGCCAAGATCAAGGTCGCCAACCCCGTCGTCGAGCTCGACGGCGACGAGATGACCCGCATCATCTGGCAGTTCATCAAGGAAAAACTGATCCTGCCCTACCTCGACGTCGAGCTGAAGTACTACGACCTGGGCATCGAGAACCGCGACGCCACGGGTGACCAGGTGACGGTCGACGCCGCCCACGCCATCAAGGAGCACGGCGTCGGGGTGAAGTGCGCGACCATCACCCCGGACGAGGCCCGCGTCGAGGAGTTCAACCTCAAGGCGATGTACCGCTCGCCCAACGGCACCATCCGCAACATCCTCGGCGGAGTGATCTTCCGCGAGCCGATCATCATGAGCAATGTGCCGCGGCTGGTGCCCGGCTGGACCAAGCCCATCGTCGTCGGCCGTCACGCCTTCGGCGACCAGTACCGCGCGACGGACCTCAAGGTCCCCGGCGAGGGCACGCTCACCATGACCTTCACCCCGAAGGACGGCTCGGAGCCGGTCGAGCTGGAGGTCTACGAGTTCCCGGGCGCCGGCGTCGCGCTGTCCATGTACAACCTGGACGACTCGATCCGCGACTTCGCCCGCGCCTCGTTCCGCTACGGCCTCGACCGCGGCTACCCGGTGTACATGTCCACCAAGAACACGATCCTCAAGAAGTACGACGGCCGCTTCAAGGACATCTTCCAGGCGGTCTTCGACGCCGAGTACCGGGAGGGCTTCGAGGCGGCGGGCCTGACCTACGAGCACCGGCTGATCGACGACATGGTCGCCTCCGTGCTCAAGTGGGAGGGCGGCTACGTCTGGGCGTGCAAGAACTACGACGGTGACGTCCAGTCGGACGTCGTCGCGCAGGGCTTCGGCTCGCTGGGGCTGATGACCTCGGTGCTGATGTCCCCCGACGGCCGGACGGTCGAGGCCGAGGCCGCGCACGGCACGGTGACCCGCCACTACCGGCAGCACCAGGCGGGCAAGGCCACCTCCACCAACCCCATCGCCTCGATCTTCGCCTGGACCCGGGCCCTGGCCCACCGCGGCAGGCTGGACGGCACGCCCGAGGTCGTCCGGTTCGCGGAGACGCTGGAGAAGGTCTGCGTCGAGACCGTGGAGGGCGGCCAGATGACCAAGGACCTGGCCCAGCTGATCGGCCCCGGTCAGCCGTGGCTGACGACCGAACAGTTCCTGGCGGCCCTCGAAGAGAACCTGCGGAAGCGGACGACGACGCCGGCGGCGTAGCCCCCCGGGCGGGCATGACGGTGGCCCGTCCTCTCCCCCGTGGGAGGACGGACCACCGGGCCTTCGTCAGCAGGTCGGCGGTGGGTCAGCCGTTCACCCACGCCTCGACATGGGTGTTCTTCCCGCCCTTGAGGGTCAGGTTGAAGGCCTGGCCGGGCTTGGCGGCCACGGTCGCGTAGTGCTTCTTGCCGTTGCACTGGCCCGTCTTGGTGTTGGAGCCGCCCCCCGAGACCTTCACCGTCAGGCCGGCCTCGCCGCCGCCCCAGCAGGTGAAGACGCCGCGGGCCATGTTCGCCCCCTGGGGCACCGACGAGAGCCCGGAGACCCACTTGTGGCCGTGCGTGCCGAGGTAGTCGCCGGAGATGTCGGCGTTCCACAGATTCCGCCAGTGCTCCTGGGCCTGCGCCGTGGTGCCGACGGCGGTCGCGCCCGTCGGCGCCGCGTTCGCGGCCGGGGCCGCCAGGGCGAGCCCGCCGCCCAGCGTCAGGGTCGCGGCGGAGACGGCAACGCTCCTGCGTACGTTCATGATCCGGGTTCCTCCCCGTTGACGATCGGTTGGGGACGGCACGGGGTGGACCGTGCCGTCCCCGGCTTGCAGGATTGACTGTGATGCGCCACATCCCCTCCTGCCAAAGGATCGCCGGGAATTGGGCCACCGTGGGACGTCCCACGTCCCCACCTGCGAGGACGCCGGGTCCCACGAGGCCGTGGTGGGACGGGTGAGGGACGGCCGGGCTGGCCGGAAACCACGGCTCCCGGTCCCGGGTGGGGGAATTGGCGCGTTCGCCTCGCCATGATGTGCGGCAGGAGGCGGCTCACCGCCTCGGGGGACTCTTTGTGGCGCGTATGGGGTGGAACATGTCGCGTTGGAAGGAATTACCCGCCTCGCTGGATCAGCGGGTGCGGCAGTTCGTCGTACAGCTCAGAAGGCTCAAGGACCGCAGCGGGCTGAGCCTGGCCGCGCTGGCGGCCAAGACCTCGTACAGCAGTTCCTCCTGGGAGCGTTATCTCAACGGCAAGCAACTCCCGCCGCGTGACGCGGTCGAGGAGCTGGCCCGGGTGTGCGGCGCGGATACGACGCGGCTGCTGGTCCTGCACGAGGTCGCGGCGGAGGCGTGGACGGACGAGGTGGCGGAGACGGAAGGGGTGGCGGGGGCGGGAAGGGCCGCGGGGGCGGCCGGGTCGCCCGCCGAGGGCCTCCTGGCGCCCGGCGCGCCCACGACGCCCCCCGCCGGGGACGGCGCGCGCTCCGGTCCGCGCCGTACGACGACCGTCGTGCTCGCCGCGGCCGTCGTCGCCCTGGCGGTCGCGCTGGTCGCCGTCCTGCTGGTCACCCGCCCGTGGCAGGACGACCGGACGACCGCGGGACACGACCACGCCGTCGGCGGCGATTCCACGGCCCCCTTCGTCTTCGTCCAGGGCCGCTCGCGCCCCTGCGACGTCCAGCGGCACGACGGCGACCTGCGCGCCGGCTACAGCGCGACCCGGACCACGCTCATGGACCTCAAGAGCACGGGCTGGGAGGTCCTGGAGGCCCAGTGCCTGCTGCGGTACCACGGCTTCGATCCCGGGATCTCCGACGGCTCCTACGGGGAGCGGAGCAAGAACGCCGCCAAGGCCTTCCAGAAGGCCCGCGGCCTGGTCGTCGACGGCATCGTCGGCCCCGACACCTGGCAGGAGCTGCGGCGGTGAGCGGGGAACGGTTCCTCCCCGCGGAGTGCGGCCGGCTGGCCGCCGGACTGCGGGAGCTGAAGGACCGTACGGGCCTGAGCCTGGCCGCGCTCGGCGGGCGGACCCCGTACAGCAAGTCGTCCTGGGAGCGCTATCTCAACGGCAAGAAGCTGCCGCCCCGGCAGGCCGTCGAGGCGCTGTGCCGGCTGGCGGACGAGCCCGCGGACCGGCTGCTGGCGCTGTGGGAGCTCGCCGAGCAGTCGTGGAGCGGACGGGCCGCCGCCGGGGAGGCCCCGACGCAGGCGCCCCCGCCTGTGGTGGGGGAACAACCGGAGGAGCGGCCGGAGGAGCAGCCGGAGCGGGAGCCGGAGCGGAAGGCGTCCTTCGCCCGGCGGGTGCTGCTGCTGACCGGCGTCGCCGTCCTCGCCGTGGCGGGTCTGGTGCTCTCCCTGATCCTGACGAGCGGCGGGTCCGGGGCCGGCGGCCGGGACCCCGACCCCCTCGCGGCGTCCTCCTATCCGCAGTCCTACGAACCCGGTTGCCGGGGAGCGGAGTGCGAGGGCGCGGACCCCACGGAGATGGGCTGCGGCGCCCAGGGCATGCTCGTCACCCTGCTCCAGCGCCGGGCGGCCGGCGGCCAGCGGGTCGAGATCCGCTACAGCGAGAAGTGCGCGGCCGTGTGGGTGCGGTCCATGCGCCTGCGGCTCGGCGACCGTGTCGTGCTCTCGCTGCCCGGCAGCGACCCCAAGGAGCTCAAGGCGGCGAGCCAGCGGGACACGGAGGTCTATCTGTCGACCGCCATGACGGCCACCAAGTACCCGGACAAGGCGCGGGTCTGTGTACTGCCCGCGGGCGGCAGCCCGGAGTGCTTTGTTCCGCAATCGCCCGCTCCACGTGCGTGATGCCGCGTGTGATGGGCGACATGTGGGTAGAAGACGGGTGGAGGAGAGCCGGCGGCCGGTCCTCCACCCCCGTGGGAGGACCGCCCGCCGCTCACCCAAGAGGATCATGACCGCGACAATCCGGATCAAGGTCCGCCGGGCCGCTGTGGCATGGGTGTGACCATTCCGGTACCGGGTCCCCTTTCCGTACCAAAGTGCCGGGGCGTGTCACCGTACGGTCACCGCGTGCGCCGGGGGCGTGCGCCCCATGGCCTTGATCAACCCCAAGTGCCACCGTGCGCCGCCCCTTTGGGAACTGACATGCTGGTTTCGGGCATCCCCGTGGGTGGCCGAGAGCGGGGCCGCGGGCGCGGCGGGGCCGAGAAGGGGCGGACATCGGCGCGAGTGGCACGGGGACAGACGCTTACGTACGGGGGACAGGGGAGGGCAATGCCTCGCTGGAGGGCGCTACCGGAGGAACTCGACCCACAGGTGCGCGAGTTCGCCGAACAATTGCGCAGACTGGTCGAGCGCAGCGGGCTCGGCATCGCCGCCGTGGCGGACCGCACCGGTTACAGCAAGACGTCCTGGGAGCGCTATCTCAACGGCCGGCTGCTGCCCCCGCGCGGTGCGGCCGAGGCGCTGGCCGAGGTCACGGGCACCGACGTCGGCCATCTGGGCACGCTGTGGGAGCTGGCCGAACGGTCGTGGAGCCGCTCCGAGCTGCGGCACGACGTGACGATGGAGGCGATCCGCGTCGCGGAGGCGCGGGCGGCGCTGGGGGAGTTCGGACCGCCGCCGTCGCCGAAGGCCGGGCGGGCGAGGAAGCAGGCCGAGCCTTCGCCGGATCCCGTCGGGGAGGTTCGCACGGCTGTACGTGACGAGGGCACGGCGCCTCCGATGCCGGATTCCGGGCTGCCGCGCGATCCGGAGTCGCGGGACGTACGGGACATGGCCATCCCGGTCCGGAAGTCGAAGGAGCCGAAGGGACCCAAGGAGTCGAAGGGACCCAAGGAGTCGAAGGGGCCCGAGGAGTCGAAGACGGCCAAGGCCCCCGCCTCCACGCGCCGCAACGCGGTGCTGTTCGCCGTCGGCGCGGTGGGGGCCCTCCTCGTCGTCGCGGCGGGCGTGCTGCTGCTCGGCACGGGCCCGGACGAGGGGCAGGCGGCCCGGGGCGCCATCGCCACGCCGAGCGCGGGCAGCCCGTCGAGCATGCCCGACGGGGTGAAGTGCACGGGCGCCGCCTGCGCGGGCAAGGACCCCGAGACGATGGGCTGCGGCGGCGCGCACGCCACGACAGCGGGCTCCGCGACGGTGGGGACGTCGTTCCTCGAGGTCCGCTACAGCAAGGTCTGCGGCGCCGCGTGGGCCCGGATCACCCAGGCCGCGCCCGGCGACACCCTCCGCATAAGCGGCACCGGCACCCGGGCCGTCACCGAGAGCGGCCGCGTCGACAAGGGCGCCGACGGGCACACCCGCATGATCCCCGTCCCCGACCCGGGCCGGGCGTCGGCCTGCGCGGCGCTCGTGTCCGGCCGGAAGGGCTGCACGACGCCGCGCGCGGCGGAGAGCGCGCCGCAGGGGTGACGGGTGCCCGGGGGCTCCGCCCCCGGGAAACGGCGACGGTGAGGCGTCCCACACCGGGGGTGGGGTCGACGGCGGGTCCCGTCGGATAGCCTGGCGCCGGATCTCTTGATACCGAGAGAGATCCGCACACCTTGGGCAGGGACACCCACCAAAGCTCGCGCAGGAGATCGCCATGACCCGCACTCCCGTCAATGTCACCGTCACCGGCGCCGCCGGTCAGATCGGCTACGCGCTGCTCTTCCGCATCGCCTCCGGTCACCTCCTCGGCGCGGACGTGCCGGTCAAGCTGCGCCTGCTGGAGATCCCGCAGGGCCTGAAGGCCGCCGAGGGCACCGCCATGGAGCTCGACGACTGCGCCTTCCCGCTGCTGCGCGGCATCGAGATCACCGATGACGCGAACGTCGCGTTCGACGGCGCCAACGTCGCGCTGCTCGTCGGCGCCCGCCCCCGTACCAAGGGCATGGAGCGCGGCGACCTGCTCGAGGCCAACGGCGGCATCTTCAAGCCGCAGGGCGCGGCCATCAACGCCCACGCCGCGGACGACATCAAGGTCCTCGTCGTCGGCAACCCGGCCAACACCAACGCCCTGATCGCCCAGGCCGCCGCCCCGGACGTACCGGCCGAGCGCTTCACCGCCATGACCCGTCTGGACCACAACCGCGCGATCTCGCAGCTGGCGCAGAAGACCGGCGTGGCCGTCTCCGAGATCAAGAAGCTGACGATCTGGGGCAACCACTCGGCCACCCAGTACCCGGACATCTTCCACGCCGAGATCGCCGGCAAGAACGCCGCCGAGGTCGTCAACGACGAGCAGTGGCTCGCCGACACCTTCATCCCGACCGTCGCCAAGCGCGGCGCCGCGATCATCGAGGCCCGTGGCGCGTCCTCCGCCGCCTCGGCCGCCAACGCCGCCATCGACCACGTCCACACGTGGGTCAACGGCACCGCCGCCGGCGACTGGGCCTCCATGGGCATCCCGTCGGACGGCTCCTACGGCGTTCCCGAGGGCCTCATCTCCTCCTTCCCGGTCACCGTGAAGGACGGCAAGTACGAGATCGTCCAGGGCCTGGAGATCAACGACTTCTCCCGCGCCCGCATCGACGCCTCCGTCAAGGAGCTCGCGGAGGAGCGCGACGCCGTGCGTGCCCTCGGCCTGATCTGAGCCGGTACGGAACCCCCGTCGCCGTACGGGTGTACTGACGTACACCCGTGCCCGACGATTTCGGGCCCGTCATCCACCTCCAAGGGGGGTCGATGGCGGGCCCGTTGGCTTATTCTGGGTTCTTCCGAAAATACGTCAACTCGGCTAGTTCGAAGGCGAGTTCGACGGATCGGGGGACCGAAATGAGTCATTCCGTCCAAGGATCCCCGTCAGAGGCCACCCGGTTACTCTGCGCGGGGACCTACCTCGACATCGAGTTCCGCCGCCGTGTCATCGAAGAGCTGGTGGAACATGAGGAAAGACCCATCGCCCCGTCCCTGGGGATCGATGCGGTGCCGGTGCTCACCCACGCACTGCGCGCCCGCGGTCAGGACACCCTGACCGCCCTGCTCCTGCTCGGCCTGTGGGTGGGCTTCATCGCCGTCGACTTCGCCTCGGCTCCCGAGGGCGCGGAGGGCACCCCGTTCGGGGGCCTCTGGTCCCTCTCGTACGCCGCGGTCTGCCTGCTCCACTGGGGCGCGCACGCCGCCGCCGGGCGGGGCTCGGCCGCGTACGTCGTCGACCGGCGCACGCTCCGGGAGGCCCTCCAGGGCAGCGGCGGCCGACGGGCCCTTCGCGCCCTGCTGCCGGGTCTGCCCCTCATCACCCTCGCCTACTGGCTGTTCGCCCTGTGGGCGCTTTCGCAGGGCGCGGGCAACTGGGCGGGCATCATCTTCCCGCTGCTGCTCGTGGTGCCGGTGTGGATGCACCGGGCGCGTGTGGCGGCCGTGATGCGCGACGAGCTGAGCCGGAAGGCCTTCGCCGAGTCCCGGCCCTTTCCCGACTCGGCGTACCACCGCCGTATCGCCCGGTCCATCGACCGCGAGCAGTACGCGGGGCTGACGATCTACGACCCCTCCCGGCCGTTCATCGGCATGGGCGTCCCCTACGAGCCCTGGTCCTTCGCCCTGGAGCTCAAGCGCGGCAAGGAGTCGCCGTCGGCGTCCAACGGCGCTGCCAATGGCGCTGCCAATGGCGCTGCCAATGGCGCGTCGGCCGGTGCGTCCAGTCGCGCGGCCGGTGCCCCCTTCACCGGCCGTACGGTCGTGGAGCTCATCCGGCCCCGGCTGGAGGCCCTGCGGCAGGCGGCCGCCGCGACCAGCCGGGACCGGCTGAGGGAGCTGGAGATCGACGAGTTCGTCTATCTCCCCGTCGGGCCGCAGCGGCCCATGGTGTCCTACGACGAGCGCACGGTGCGGATGCACCTGGCCGAGGCCGTCAACGAGGGCGGCGAGGCGCGCCGCTACTTCCTGCGCGTGCGCGTCGGCGCGTGGGACGAGCAGGTAGTGGTGTCGGTGCTGGTCCGGGTGCACACCCAGGGCGGGATGCTGGTCCTGGAGGTCGTCCCGCACGTGCTGACCCCGGTCAGGGCGGAGTTCCGCGCGGTCGACGTGATCGCGAGCCGGGGCGAGGAGGACATGCTGCGCGACGGGCTGCGGGCGCTGCTGACCGCTCCCGCCGCGGGCTTCGCGGCGGCGGTCTCCACGGTCCGCTCCGGCGTGTCGGGCTTCCGCACCTGGCTCGCCGACCCCCGGCGCTCGGCGCCGGACGGCCCGGCCCACTCGGTGCGGGAACTGGCGGCGGCGAAGGAGATCTCGCTGTTCCAGGAGATGGACGTCAGCCGCTATGTGAAGACGGTCCAGGACCGCATCGCGAGCGGGGTCCGGGAGGCGCTGCGCTCCCAGGGCTTTGAGACGGACCGTTTCGAGCAGCAGATCGTGCAGATCAGCGAGGGCGCGATCTACATCGGCCAGATGAGCGGCGGCGCCGTGGCCCAGGGCGCCGGCGCCGAGGCCAAACACCTCTCGGGAAGCGGGGGACGATGACGGACGACCGGCACAGGAACGACCGGCACCAGGAAGAGGACGAGGAACGCCGCGAGAGCACCCAGGGCGGTGGCGGCATCTCCATCGGTTCGCTGAGCGGCGGCGCCGTGGCCCAGGGCGACGGCGCCCGGGCCGAGGACCGCTCCGAGCGGGTGGGCGAGCGCCCCGCGGCGGCGGCCGCGACGCCCCCGCCGCCGGCCCCGGGCCGGGGCGGCATGGCCGTCGGCTCGATGTCGGGCGGCGCGCTGGCCCAGGGCAGGGACGCGCGGGCGGTCGACGCCTCGCGGCAGTTGCTGACCGTGACGCCCGAACTCCTCGCGGCCGTCCGGGAGATGCGGATGGAGCTGTCCCACCGCGTCCGTACCCCGGGCGACGGGCTGGACGAGGTCGACGGGGAGCTCGCGGAGCTCCAGGCGGAGGCCGGGCTGACCGGCCGGGCCCGGCGCAGCCGGCTGACCCGCCTGCGGACGCTGCTGACCAGCGGCGCCACGGCCGTCGGCGGGCTGGCGTCGCTGGCCGCCGTCGTCGAGGCGATCAGCCGGTTAGTGGCGTGAGGCGGCGAGACGCATGAGCTACTGGGACGCGGACGCGCAGAAGTGGGTGGACGAATCGCCACCCGGATGGCGGCCGCCGCCGGAACCGCCGAGCGCTGGAACCGGCGGCGACACGGACGAGCCCGAAGTGACCCTCGGTGCCCCGGATCCGTACGAGGACCAGCCCACGGGCCCCTCCCACGCCTCGATCCTCGCGGGCGTCGTGGCCGGGGTGGTGCTGGCGGCCGGACTCGGCGTCGGCGTCTGGGCGCTCGTCCGGGACGACGGCGGCGGAGGGGGCGGCGAGGGTCCCGTACCGACCGCCACCGCCTGGCCGTCACCCGGCCCGACGGACACCTATGGCTCGTCCTACGGGACGACGTACGGCACGACGTCCGGTACGAGCTCGGGCACGACGTCCGGCCTCTCCGGGGGCTACCCCAACCCCTACACCTACAACCCCAACCCCTATCCCACGGCCACCACCTACGGTACGTACGGCGCCCCGGGCACCACGTCCGGCTTCGTACGGACCACGGACCCGGCAGGCTTCCGGCTGGACGTACCGGCGGGCTGGTCGCGCAGCACGGACCGGGGCAGCGTCTTCTACAGGACGGCGGACGGGCTGAGCCTCATCCAGGTGTTCACGCTCAGTCCGCCGGGGGCGACGCCGTACGACTCGCTGCTGGAGACCGAGAAGTACGTCTCCGAGTACAAGAACTACCGGAAGACCAGGCTGAGAGCGGTCTCCGGGCAGGGCAACCCCGCCGAGTACGAGTACACGTACACGCTGAGTGACGGCACCGGCCGGCATGTGGTGATCCACGCCTACACCGCTCCCGACGGCAAGCAGTACGCCCTGCTGGTGGGCGGTCCCGTGGGCAGCGAGGCCGCTCAGGGCCTGGTCACGCGGTCACTGGTGGGCTCGTTCTGCCCTACGGGCTACTGCACCGGATGACACCGTCCTGACGCCGTCCGGTCAACACCCCACCCCGCGACGCCGAGTGATGCGCGTCACTCTTTGTGAAGGGAGAGGCATAGGTTCACCCCTTCTGGTTAGGCGCGACCCGTTGCCGGCCCTGGGCCTCGTCCGGACAGGGCCGGGACGTACGGGATCGTTCGTCACCGGAAGGCAGAGAAGACATGGCGTCAGCCGAGACCATCCACGTCGACGGGGTGTGGCGTGCCGCCGCGTCCGGCGCGCAGCGGGAGGTGCTCGACCCGGCCGACGCCACCGTCCTCGCGGTCGTGGCCGAGGGCGGTGCGGCCGACACCGACGCCGCCGTCGCCGCCGCGCGCCGCGCCTTCCGCGGCGGCCAGGGCGACTGGCCGCGCACGCCGGTCGCCGAACGGGCCGCGCTGCTGCGGCGCGTGGCCGATCTGCTCCAGCGCGACCGCGAGAGCCTCGCGCTCGTCGAGAGCCGGGACACCGGCAAGACGCTGGAGGAGGGGCGGGTCGACGTCGACGATGTCACCTCCGCCTTCCGCTACTTCGCGGATCTCGTCATCAACGAGGGCGGCGGCCGGGTCGTCGACGCGGGCTCGGACGACGTCCACAGCGTCGTCGTCCACGAGCCGGTCGGCGTCTGCGCGCTGATCACGCCCTGGAACTATCCGCTGCTCCAGGCGAGTTGGAAGATCGCCCCGGCGCTGGCCGCGGGCAACACCTTCGTCGTCAAGCCCAGCGAGGTCACCCCGCTGTCGACCGTGCACCTGGTGCGGCTCCTCGCCGAGGCCGGGCTGCCCGACGGCGTCGCCAACCTCGTCACCGGCGCGGGCGACCCGGTGGGCGCCCGGCTGGCCGAGCACCCGCACGTGGACCTGGTCTCCTTCACCGGTGGCCTCGCCAGCGGCGCCAAGGTGGCCCGCGTCGCCGCGCCGGCCGTCAAGAAGCTCGCCCTCGAACTCGGCGGCAAGAACCCCAACGTCGTCTTCGCCGACGCCTGCGCCACCGACGAGGACTTCGACACCACCGTCGACCAGGCCCTCAACGCCGCCTTCATCCACAGCGGCCAGGTCTGCTCGGCGGGCTCCCGGCTCATCATCGAGGAATCGGTGCGCGACCGCTTCGTCGCCGAACTCGCCCGCCGCGCCGAGCGGATCAGGCTCGGCCGGGGCACCGAGAAGGGCGTCGAGTGCGGCCCGCTCGTCTCCGCGCAGCAGCTCGCCAAGGTCGAGGCGTACGTCGCCTCCGCGCTCGCCGAGGGAGCGGCCCTGCGCTGCGGCGGCAAGCGCCCCGAGCCGTCGGAGACCCGTCCGGCGGAGGGCTACTTCTACGCGCCCACGATTCTGGACCTCTGCCACGGTGACATGACGGTCGTCCGGGAGGAGACCTTCGGGCCCATCCTCACCGTCGAGACCTTCCACACCGAGGACGAGGCCGTGGCGCTGGCCAACGACACCGAGTACGGGCTCGCGGGCGCCGTCTGGACCAAGGACGCGGGCCGGGCCCGCCGGGTGGCCGGCCGGCTGCGGCACGGCACGGTCTGGATCAACGACTACCACCCCTACCTGCCGCAGGCGGAGTGGGGCGGCTTCGGCAAGTCCGGCACCGGCCGCGAACTGGGCCCCGCCGGGCTCGCCGAGTACCGCGAGAGCAAGCACGTCTACCAGAACCTGGCCCCGAAGCCCGTGCGCTGGTTCGCCGGCTGAGGAACGCCCGCCGGAACGCTCGTCGCGCGCTGAAACCTTCCTGCCGCACAAGGAGTTCACCCCCACCATGCCTGTCTACGACTACGTCGTCATCGGCGGCGGAACCGCCGGCTCCGTCATCGCCTCCCGTCTCACCGAGGACCCCGACGTCACCGTCGCCGTCATCGAGGGCGGCCCCACCGACGTCGACCGCGAGGACGTCCTGACCCTGCGCCGCTGGCTCGGCCTGCTCGGCGGGGACCTGGACTACGACTACCCGACCGTCGAACAGCCCCGCGGCAACTCCCACATCCGCCACAGCCGCGCCCGGGTGCTGGGCGGCTGCTCCTCCCACAACACCCTGATCTCCTTCAAGCCGCTGCCCGGCGACTGGGACGAGTGGGCCGAGGCCGGTGCCGAGGGCTGGGACGCGGAGTCCATGGACCCGTACTTCGCCCGGCTCCGCAACAACATCGTCGCGGTGGACGAGAAGGACCGGAACGCCATCGCCCGCGACTTCGTCGAGGCCGCCCGGCGCGCCACGGACGTCCCGCGCGTCGAGGGCTTCAACAAGAAGCCCTTCCACGAGGGCGTCGGCTTCTTCGACCTCGCCTACCACCCCGAGAACAACAAGCGCTCCAGCGCCTCGGTGGCCTACCTCCACCCCTTCCTCGACCGCCCCAACCTCCATCTGATGCTGGAGACCTGGGCGCACCGGCTGGAGATCGAGGCCGGCCGGGCGCGCGGCGTGCACGTCCGCACCAAGGACGGCGAGGAACTGTTCGTCGAGGCGGCCCGCGAGGTGCTCGTCTGCGCCGGCGCCGTGGACACGCCCCGGCTGCTGCTCCACTCCGGCATCGGTCCCAAGGCCAACCTGGAGGAGCTCGGCATCCCCGTCGTCCACGACCTGCCGGGCGTCGGCGAGAACCTCCTCGACCACCCCGAGTCCGTGATCGTCTGGGAGACGGACGGGCCCATCCCCGAGAACTCCGCGATGGACTCCGACGCGGGCCTGTTCGTCCGCCGGGACCCGGCCTCGAACGGCCCGGACCTGATGTTCCACTTCTACCAGATCCCCTTCACCGACAACCCCGAGCGACTGGGCTACGAGAAGCCCGAGCACGGCGTGTCGATGACCCCCAACATCCCCAAGCCGCGCAGCCGCGGCCGCCTCTACCTCACCAGCGCCGACCCGTCCGTCAAGCCCGCCCTGGACTTCCGCTACTTCACGGACGAGGATGACTACGACGCCCGTACGCTCGTCGACGGCATCCGCGTCGCCCGTGAGATAGCGAAGACCGAGCCGCTGGCGGGCTGGCTCAAGCGCGAGGTCTGCCCGGGCCCGGAGATCACCTCGGACGAGGAGCTCAGCGAGTACGCGCGCAAGGTCGCACACACCGTCTACCACCCGGCGGGCACCTGCCGCATGGGCGCGTCGACGGACGATCAGGCCGTCGTGGACCCGGAGTTGCGCATCCGTGGCCTGGAGGGCATCCGTATCGCGGACGCGTCGGTCTTCCCGACGATGACGGCCGTCAACCCGATGATCGGAGTGCTGATGGTGGGGGAGAAGTGCGCCGAACTGCTGGTGAGGCCCACTACCCGAGGGGGTGGCGCCTGATGTCGAACGATGGCAATGGCATAGGTGGCAATGGCATAGGTGGCAATGGCATGGGTGGCAATGACATGGGGAAGACCGCCGGCGAGGCGGTCGCCCCCGTCTTCTCCGTCCGCAACCTGTGGAAGGTCTTCGGCCCGAAGGCCGACCGCGTCCCCGCCAGTGACGAACTGGCCGCGCTCTCCCCCGAGGAGCTGCGCGAACGCACCGGATGCACGGTCGCCGTCCGCGACGTCTCCTTCGACGTGCGCCCCGGCGAGTGCTTCGTGGTCATGGGCCTGTCCGGCTCGGGCAAGTCCACGCTCGTCCGCTGCCTCACCCGCCTCATCGAACCCACCGCCGGCACCATCGCCATCGACGGTGAGGACGTGGGCGGCATGGACAAGGGCGCCCTGCGCGACCTGCGCCGGCACCGGGCCGCCATGGTCTTCCAGCACTTCGGCCTGCTCCCGCACCGCACGGTCCTCGACAACGTCGCCTACGGCCTGGAGATCCAGGGCATGGGCAAGGCCGAACGCCGCGCCAAGGCCGCCGAGATGGTGACCAAGGTCGGCCTCGCGGGCATGGAGGGCCGCCGCCCCGGCCAGCTCTCCGGCGGCCAGCAGCAGCGCGTCGGCCTGGCCCGCGCCCTGGCCGCAGACCCCGAAGTACTGCTGTTCGACGAGCCGTTCAGCGCCCTGGACCCGCTGATCCGCCGCGACATGCAGGAAGAGGTCGTCCGCCTCAACCGCGACGAGGGCCGCACGATGGTCTTCATCACCCACGACCTCAGCGAGGCGCTGCGCGTCGGCGACCGCATCGCGCTGATGCGCGGCGGCCGCGTCGTCCAGTGCGGCACCCCCGAGGAGATCGTCGGCTCCCCCGCCGACGACTACGTCCGCGACTTCGTCCGGGACGTGCCGCGCGAGCAGGTCCTCACCGTCCGCCGCGCCATGCGCCCCGCCCACGACGCGGGCGAGGCCGCGACCGGCCCGGCGCTGTCCCCGGCCACGACCGTCGCCGACGCCATCGAGGCGGTGGCCCGTACGGGCCGCTCCGCACGGGTCGTCGACGCGGGCCGCTGCCTGGGCGTCGTCGACTCCACGAGCCTGCTGGGCGTCGTGGCGGGCCTGGACAAGGCGAAGGACGTGGGCAAGGACGTGGGCAAGGCGAAGAACGAGCAGGGCTTCCACACAGGGGGTTTCGAGGAGAAGACCGCGGCATGAGCACTGCCGGCACCACCACGGTCCCGTCCGCCCAGGGCGGGACCATCACCCCCCACACCCGCCTCCGGGCGCTCTGGCAGCGCCCCTCGGCCCGCAAACTGCTGCTGCTCGCGGCCGTCACCGCGGCCGTGGCGCCGTTCGCCGCCGCCCGCTGGGGCAGCGGCGCCTGGCCGCACGCGCTGACCGTCGACCTCGCCGGCCCGCTCGGCCGGGCCAACGACTGGATCATCGACAACCGCGACAGCCACTGGCTGTTCCTGTACTTCTTCGGCCACATCAGCAACGCGATCGTCGTCTCGATCCGGGCCGTCTACGTGGTCCTGCTCGCCCTCGGCTGGGCGGGCGTGACGGCGGGCGCGACACTGCTGGCGTGGCGCCTGGCGGGCGTACGGGCGGGCGTCACGGCCCTGGCCTCGTTCGCGGTGTGCGGACTGCTGGGCATGTGGGTGCCCACGATGCGCACGCTGGCCCTGATGATCGTGGCCGTCGCGGCGTCCGTCGCCGTGGGCGCCCTGCTGGGTCTGGCGGCCGGTCTCTCGGACCGTACGTTCCGGGCCCTGCGCCCGGTCCTGGACACGATGCAGGCCCTGCCCGCCTTCGCGTACCTCCTTCCGGTCGTGCTCGTCTTCGGCATCGGCGTGGCCCCGGCCGTCCTGGCCACCGTCGTCTACGCGGCACCCCCGATGGCCCGCCTCACGGCCCTGGGCCTGCGCGGCACGGACAAGGGCGTCCTGGAGGCCGTCGACTCCCTCGGCGCCACCGCCCGCCAACGCCTGCTGACGGCCCGCCTGCCCCTGGCCCGCCGCGAACTCCTCCTGGGCGTCAACCAGAGCATCATGATGGCCCTGTCCATGGCCGTCATCGCCTCGGTCATCGGCGCGGACGGCCTGGGCGACCGCGTCTACCAGGCCCTGTCGACAGTGGACGTGGGCAGCGCCCTGACAGCGGGCATCCCGATCGTGTTGCTGGCGATAGTCCTGGACCGCACGACCGCGGGCGTCGCCCGGTTGTGGGCAATCGTTCCGCAGGGCGGAACAGGTGGGCACAACCGCCCGCCGGGCCGCACCCGAACGGTGACCACGTGGGTGCTGGCCATAGCGGCGGTGGTGGCCGCAGGCCGCCTGGCGGGCACGTCCTGGCCGAGCCAGTGGACCGTGGCCATCGCCGGCCCGGTCAACACGGCCAAGGACTGGATGGTCGACCACCTCTACAGCGGCCTGCCGGGAATCGGCGGCACCGCCGACGCCGCCGCCCACTACACCGCCTGGATCCTGGACCCCCTCCGCAGCGGCCTCCAGTCCCTCCCCTGGTGGGGCGCCCTGACCCTCGTAGCGGCCCTGGCCTGGCTGATCGGCACCTGGCGCACCGCCCTCACCGCGACGATCTCGCTCGCCGCGATCGGCGTGCTGGGCCGCTGGGAGCCCGCCATGGACACCCTCTCGCAGGTGCTCGCGGCGGTCGTCGTCACCCTGGCCCTGGGCGTGTTGATCGCCGTCGCGGCAGCGCGCAGCGACCGGGTGGAGCGGCTGCTCCGGCCCGTCCTGGACGTGTTCCAGACGATGCCGCAGTTCGTCTACCTCATCCCGGTCGTCGCCCTCTTCGGCGTGGGCCGCGCCCCGGCCGCCGCGGCGGCGATCGTCTACGCGCTGCCCGCCGTCGTCCGCATCGTCGACCAGGGGCTGAGGCAGGTGGACCCGGCGGCGATGGAGTCCGCGCGCTCGCTGGGCGCGACGGGTGGGCAGCAGCTCCGCCAGGTGCAGTTCCCGCTGGCGAAACCGCAGCTGCTGCTGGCCGTGAACCAGGCGGTCGTCCTCGTCCTGTCCGTCGTCATCATCGGCGGCCTGGTGGGCGGTGGCGCGCTCGGCTACGAGGTCGTGTTCGGCCTCGCGCAGGGCGATCTGGCCACGGGCCTGATGGCCGGTACGGCCATCGCGTGCCTGGGACTGATGCTCGACCGGGTGACCCAGCCGGTGAAGGAGGCGAACTGACATGAAGCGCAAGGCATTGACGGTCGCCGCGACAGCGGCCCTGCTGGCCGCCGCCACCGGTTGCGGCGCGGCGGACATGACCAAGCAGGCGTCCCCGTACGCCAACGCGGCGGGTGCGAAGACCGTGACCCTCTCCGTGCAGTCGTGGGTCGGAGCCCGCGCCAACGCGGCGGTGGCGCAGTACCTGCTGGAGCACGAGCTGGGCTACCGCGTGGACACCGTGCAGGTGGACGAGGTCCCGGCCTGGGACGCCCTCAGCCAGGGCCGCGTGGACGCGATCATGGAGGACTGGGGCCACCCGGACCAGGAGAAGCGCTACGTCCGGGACAAGAAGACGATCACGGCGGGCGGCGACCTCGGGGTCACCGGCCACATCGGCTGGTGGGTCCCCAAGTACTTCGCCGACGCCCACCCCGACGTTCTGGACTGGAAGAACCTCAACAAATACGCCGCGCAGCTGAAGACTTCCGAGAGCGGAGGGAAGGGCCAGCTCCTCGACGGTTCCCCGTCGTACGTCACCAACGACAAGGCGCTGGTGAAGAACCTGAAGCTGGACTACCAGGTCGTCTTCGCGGGGTCGGAGGCCGCGCAGATCACGCAGATCAAGCAGTTCGCGAAGGAGAAGAAGCCCTTCCTGACCTACTGGTACGAGCCCCAGTGGCTCTTCAACGAGGTCCCGATGGTCGAGGTGAAGCTCCCGGAGTACACGGACGCCTGCGCGGACAAGGGCGCGAAGGACCCGTCGGCCATCGACTGCGCGTACCCGACGACGTCCCTGAAGAAGTACCTCAACACGGACTTCGCGAACAAGGGCGGCAAGGCGGCCCGCTTCCTCAAAGAATTCCGCTGGACGAAGGCCGACCAGAACGAGGTGTCCCAGATGATCGCCGAGGAAAAGCTGGCGCCGGAGGCGGCGGCGAAGAGGTGGGTGGACCGCCACCCGGACAAGTGGAAGAAGTGGATGAACTGAGCCGGCCCGAATCCAGCCCCTCCGGCGTTTGAGGAGCGGGGGTCCGGGGCGGGGACCCTGGGAAACCGGGGGCACCTCCGGCGGGACTGGGGCAACCCCCCCCACCACTGGGGCAACCCCCCACCCTCACCCCCTCCACCCGTAGGCGCACAATGCCCCTATGTCCAACCCTGGGCGCATAACCCGCGCAACCCGCGAGGACCGCCGAGCGGCCGCCATCCACGCGGCCGCCGGCGTCGTCCTGGCGACAGCTGTCGGCATCCTGCTCCTCCTGGTCGCCCCCGCCAAGCGCGCCGAGGAGCGCGACTTCCTGGCAGCACCCATGTGCTCGACCGCCACGACCGCCACGACCGGCGACTGCCTGCGGCCGGAGCCGCTCACGGTCGTCAAGGTCGTCCGCGACGAGATGAAGAAGACGCCCAGCTACGAGCTGCGCGTCGCCGACCGCGACCGGAAGAGCCGGCTCGTCCCGCTGAAGGGGCAGCACCCGGTCGTCGACGTGGTCAAGGCCGGTGACCAGGTAACGGCCTGGTACTGGAGGGGCGAGATCCGGGCGTTCGGCTTCCGCGGCGAGCGGCAGTACACCGACGCGGCCCCGACGAACGACTTCCGCTTCCCCGCCGCCGTCGGCCTGGGGCTGGCGCCGTTCTCCCTCGCCTTCCTCTGGTCGGCGTACTGGCTGGCCCGCCGGTCGGCCAGGTCGCCGCGACGCGCGCCTTGGCAGACCTCGATCCCGTTCGTCGCGGCCCTCGGCATCGCGATGGCCGGGGCGCCGTTCGGCTACTTCATGGACACGACGGCGGAGGCGCTGCGCTGGACCGCCTCCGTCGCCACGTCCATCGCGGCCGCCGCGATGGTCCGGTGCGCCCTCCGGGACCGCCGGAAGGAGACCGACACGGTCGAGATCGCACCGCGGATCCCTGCTCGGGAAGAGGTATTCGCCGGCGCGATCAGCGGTGACGTCCCGTACAGCGAGAAGGATTACCGCACGCTCGTCGCGAGCCCCGGCAGGCTCGTGTCGTCCCTCGACCCCGCCGGCCGTATGCTCCGCAAGGCCGTGCCGGGCACCCTGGTAGTGGAGCGCGTCCGCCACGTCCACCGCACGGACCCTGTTCTGTACCTGGACGGCGAGGCCCTGGTCGCGGAGTGCCGCGACGGCGAGAAGCAGGTGCTGATCACGGCGGGCGCCGAGCACATGGGCTGGGTGCTGGGGGCGCTGCTGCCGGACGGAGCGCCGCCCGTCGGGCAGCCGCCTGTCCCTTAGGACCCGTCCCGCAGCCCGGCGGCGATCTCCGCCACCGCCGCCATCGCCCGCCGGTGCAGCCCGCCCCCGAAGGTGACCCGGGCGGCGCCGAGCGTGCCGAGTTCGGAGGGGGAGGGGCCGCCGGGCTTGGCGAGGGCGTTGACCGGCAGTCCGACGCGTTCGGCGATCGGCGCGAGCAGCCCGGTGGGGGCGAGGATCGGGTAGACGCAGTCGGCGCCGGCCGCGGCGTACAGCAGCCCGCGTTCGACGGCGGGGGCGGCGCCCTCGACGCCCTTCAGGAACGTGTCGATACGGGCGTTGACGACGAGCCGTCCGTCCGCCTCGGCCACGACGGCGGCCAGCCAGTCGGCCTGCTCGCGCGGCTCCTTGAGCAGGCCGGTCCGCCGGTCGGTGTCCTCCAGGTTGCAGCCGACCACGCCGGTCTCCAGGAGGCGTTCGACGAGCTCACGGGGCGGCAGCCCGTAGCCGTCCTCCACGTCGGCGGTGACGACCGCCCCTTCGGCAGCGACGGCCCGCACGATCCGGCCCACCGCCGTCAGCATTTCCGCTGCCGGAGCTTCTCCGTCCGCGTATCCCAGCGATGCCGAGACCCCCGCGCTCGGCGTCGCCAGGGCCCGGAACCCGGCATCGGCGAAGGCCCGGGCGCTGGCCGGGTCCCAGGGGCCGGGCAGCACGAGCGGACCGTCGGTGGCACTGCTGTGATGGCGGGCCCGGAAGGCGGTTGCCGCCTTCGTCGCCGCGTCGTCGTTCGCTCTCATACGAACGACCGTAGGCCCGCGAGAGGCGGGTGGAGTGGTCCACTTCTCCTCGGAGAACGTGGGCCACTCCACCCGTTCGGCCCTTATGGGCCCGGGGGATCAGCCGCCGTACGGGCGGGTGATGATCTCCATGAAGTGGCCTGCGGGGTCCGGGAAGTACACGCCCCGGCCACCGTCATTGTGGTTGATCTCCATCGGCCGCTGCCGGCGCGGATCGGCCCAATAGGTGATCCCGGCTTCCTGGATGCGCGCGAACGCCGCGTCGAATTCCTCCTCGGAGATGAGGAAGGCGTAGTGCTGCGGCGAGACGGGCGCCCCGGGCGGAACGGGCGCGAAATCGAGCGTCACGCCATTGGCGAGGACGACAGGGACGAACGGTCCCCACGGCTCACCGATCTCCAGCCCGAGGATGTGGGCGAAGAACTCCGCCGACTCGCGGTTGTTCTTGGACGCGACGATGGTGTGGTTCAGCTGAACTGACAAGGTGTAAGTGCCTCCGAGGGCATCTCGGGCACCTCCACGCCTCACCCGGCCGGTGACCGACGCGCGGTGCCGTGGCCCGAGCCTACCCAAGATCGAATCAGGGCTGGTAGGACCCCGGCTGGACGCGCGTCGAGACGCTGATGCGGTTCCAGGAGTTGATCACGATGATCGCGGCGATGAGGTGCGCCAGCTCCTCCTCGGAGAAGTGGCGCGCGGCGCGCTCGTAGACCTCGTCCGGGACGAAGCCGTCCGTGAGGACCGTGATGGCCTCGGTGAGGGCGAGGGCCGCCTGCTCCTTCTCGGTGTAGTAGCCGGTGGCCTCCTCCCAGGCGTTGAGAAGGTAGATGCGCGCCTCCGACTCGCCCGCCTTGCGGGCGTCCTTGACGTGCATGTCGATGCAGAACGCGCAGTGGTTGAGCTGTGAGGCGCGGATCTTCACCAGCTCGCCGATGACCGGGTCCACGCCCTCGTTCGCGGCCTTCGAGAGGGCGAACATCGCCTTCCGGACCTCGGGGGCGTGCTTGTAGAAGTCCATGCGGGGGCCGTGCTGGTGTGCGCTTGTCCCGGGTGTCTCGGGTGTCGTCGTCATGCCACCGACGCTACGCCACCGATAGCCCAGCGGTATGGTCCATTCCCATGGAGAAAACGTGGGCCATTTCCGGGGTGGACCTCCACCTGGACCTTCCCCGCGCGGGCGCGGACGCGGGGGCCGTGGCCGGAGCCGGAACGGGCACCGAGGCGGGAACAGGCACCGGCGCGGGGGAGCGCGGCGTGCGCGCCTCGCTCACCGACGCGCTGCGCGAAGCCGTACGTTCCGGGCGACTGGCCCCCGGCACCCGGCTGCCCTCCTCCCGCTCCCTCGCCGCCGACCTCGGGCTCGCCCGCAACACCGTCGCCGACGCCTACGGCGAGCTCGTCGCGGAGGGCTGGCTCACCGCCCGGCAGGGCTCCGGCACCCGGGTGGCCGCCCGCACCGCGCCACCCCGCCCGGCCCCCGCCCACCGTCGCGCCACCCCGCCCCGCACCCCGCCGCCGCCCGTCCACGACCTGCGCGCCGGCCCGTGCGACGTGTCCTCCTTCCCCCGCGCCGCCTGGCTCTCCGCCGCCCGTCGCGCCATGACCGCCGTCCCCCACGAGGCCTTCGGCTACGGCGACGGCCGGGGCCGCCCCGAGCTGCGCGAAGCCCTCGCCGGCTATCTCGCGCGGGCGCGCGGCGTCCGTACGACCCCCGAACGCATCGTGCTGTGCGCGGGCTTCAGCCAGGGGCTCGCCCTACTGGGACGAGTGCTGAGGCAGCGCGGCGTGAGGTCGATGGGTGTCGAGTCGTACGGACTCTGGATCCACCACGACATCGTCGAACGGGCCGGGATCCGGACGGCCCCGCTGACCGTGGACGGCCACGGTGCGCGGGTCGCCGAGCTGGACGACGAGGCGCGGCGGAACGTCCGTTCCGTCCTCCTCACCCCCGCCCACCAGTTCCCCACGGGCGTCCCCCTCCACCCCGACCGCCGCGCCGCCGTCGCCGACTGGGCCTCCCGCACAGGCGGCCTGATCGTCGAGGACGACTACGACGGCGAGTTCCGCTACGACCGCCAGCCCGTCGGCGCCCTCCAGGGCCTGGCCCCCGAGCATGTCGTCTACTGCGGCACCGCCAGCAAATCCCTCGCCCCCGGCTTGCGCCTGGCCTGGCTCGTCCTCCCCGAACACCTCGTCGCCGACGTCGTGGACCTGCGACGGTCCGGCGAATGGGGCATGGGAGTCCTCGACCAGCTCACCCTCGCCGAATTCATCAACTCCGGCGGCTACGACCGTCACATCCGCGCCATGCGCCTCCACTATCGCCGCCGCCGCGACGACCTCGTCTCCGCCCTCGCCCGGCACGCCCCCCACATCCGCGTCACCGGCATCGCCGCCGGCCTCCACGCCGGGCTCGAACTCCCCCCGGGCACCGAGCACGCCACCATCCAGGCCGCCGCTTGGCGGGGCCTGGCGGTGCAGGGCCTGAGCGCCTTCCGCCACGCGGCCGTGGACGAGTCCACCCCATCCCCGGTGCCGGACGGCCGCGACGGCCTGATCGTGGCCTACGGCACCCCCGCGAAGCACGCCTTCGCGGGGGCGCTGGAGACGCTCATCGACGTCCTACCGCCGGCGTCGTGACAGCGGGATTCACCGTGCTCAGCAGCACTGCATGGTGAACATCGCTTGATCGAAGCGGCCGGCGGCAAGGTCCTCGGGGCGTATGAGCCAGTAGAGGGCGCCGCAGTCGCCCCACATCATGTCGGCGGCGTCGTCGGTGTCGATCTGGGCGAGGAGCGTCCAGCGCCGGGCCTCGTCGGCGATGCGGGGGTCGCTCCAGGGGATGTCGGCGCCGTCGCGCCGGAGGTATCCATGGGCGATCTCGTCCTCCACGGGACCCTGAACGGGGTTGGCGTGTCCGCCGATGAGATGGTCGGCGGCCCGCTCCAGATCCCACAGCGCTTCGACGAACGCCTCGGCCTCGGCGGGGTGACTCGGATGGTCCTGGTCCCCGGCGTCGCCGTCGCGGCGCAGGGCCGAGAGGAAGTCCGGGTGCCAGGAGTCGGGCGCCGTCCACTCCACACGGGCCGTCAGCGGCACCGCCCGGTACGGCTCGAACTCCACGTCCTCGTCGTCGACGACGGGCCAGTCACGCTCGGCCACCGCGACCCCGGCCGGGACGTGGATCACCCGGGCGCCCACCCACGTCTCCGGGTCCTCGGACCAGACCAGGGCGCCGCCGTCGTCGATCTGTCCGTCGAAGTAGAAGAACGACAGCGTCCCGTCGGCGGGCAGCGCTATGTCCAGCGCGCCCTTGGGCAGTGCGGCACAGTCGACGGACGCGATGAACGACAGCGGCCCGCGCCCCTCCCACACCGGCCACGCCATGTCCTCCGGCAGCTCGGGCAGCCCGCCCAGCCGCCCGACCACCACGTCCTCCGCCCCCGGCTCCGGGGTCGTCACCAGCCGCGCGGCCGGGCGCAGAAGAGAAATCCAGCGCTCGGCGAGGTCGGCGGGCAGAAGCGTCCGGGCGAGGTCGTGCAGCGTGCTCTCAGTCATGTGGACGATGATGCACGGCCCCACTGACAATCACGTCTGAGCTGCGAGGATGTCCCGGATCGCGGCCATGCCGCGTCTGGTGGCGGCGATGGCGCCGGAGGCGTCGTCAGCGGCCGCGTCCGTGCGGCACTCGCGGCAGGCCGCCTCGTCCGTGACCGGACGGAACACCCGCCCGCAGCCGCCCGCGCAGGAGCGCAGGGGATTGGGCGGGGGCGTCGGCTCGGGCGCCGGGTCCGGCATCTTGCGCGTGAGCCGGTCGCGCGTCAGCCCGGCGGGGGAGCGGACGACGTCCGGGAGGCCGGACGTCAGCGCTTCGCGCAGCTCGGCGAGCGTGGCCCCTCGGGCGAGCCACTCCGACGCGAGCGGCGCGAGCGCGCGAATGTCCCGCCCGGAGAGGCGGAGCCTCCGTTCGGAGCGGGTGACGGCGGTGAGGGCGTCGGCGCCGCGATCGGCAGGCGGGAGGGGAGGGTTGGGGGTCTCCTCCCCGGTGTTTTCCTGGGAACGGCCGACGGCTTGGTCGGCCGGACGTCCGGGGGCCGGAGGAGTGGCCGTCGGCGGGGACTGCTCGCCCTTGTCCCGGATGGCCAGCGCCTCGGCCGTTGTCAGCGGGACATTCGATACGAGCTGTGTCGTGGACCAGCGTCCTCGGGGCCCGGAGAGCTTCCACTCGTGGACGTAGCCCTCGGCGATCAGTTCGCGCTTGGCGCGACCGAAGGCGGTCTTCTTGATCCCGGCGTGCCGGGCGGACTCGGAGAGGGACTCGTCGACGCCATCGGGAAGCGAAAGCTGCCATTGCAGAAGGCACTTGGCGTCGGAGGAGAGCCGGGGATGACGGATGATCTCGTTCGAGATCGGGGTGTAGAAGCGGGTGGGAGCGGTAGCATGGCGGCGCATCTGTGGGGGCCCTTCGGAGCAGGTCCTCGTGGGTGTAGACCCCCGGACTGGTGTTGCGAGCACCGCCGGGGGTCGATTCGTCTGCGCCGAAACGTACTCCACGGGGACGTGCCGAAGGGCACGTTCCGGTGCTCCAACACCCGTACGGTTACGAATGGTTCAGCCGTGCGATACGCGTTGGTGGACGCCCATGGCGGTGGTCATATACCCGACGACCTCATACCCGTCCGCGACAGCAAAGCTCCCATAGGGCCTGCCCTGTTCCTCCCGGCCGGCGTCTGGCCCACCTCCGTGCGCGCCGTCAGCATGGGGAACGCGCGTCCGCTGCCCGCCTGTTAGAACGAATGCGTCATCGATCCCTCAATAGGTGTCAACTCGCCGTAATCCGGCATCATATGATGCGAACCAGGGCTACGCTCACGCCTGATGACGCAGTGACGTGCCGGTCTTTCCGGGGCGCCCGCAACGGTCAGCCATCCGCACGGGGGGCTGTTTGGGGCGCGGCCTCCCCGGAGCCACCGGGTGGCCGCGCCCATGGTCAGCCCTCCGTTGAGAGGGATGACCGGTGGGCCGTTACCCACCTCGGGAGAAAGGCGCAGCACGTGCGCCATCGCAAAAAGAAGGACTGTAGTCACCTGAGGGCCCAGCTCTACCGGATCTACCGCTGGTCGGCGCCGATGCTTGGCGCCATGGCCGTGGCAGCGATTCGGTGGTGGCTGGAGGTGACTCACCGGCTGTACCCCTCGCCACATAAGCTAGCGAGGGGTCCAGCCGGCATCCTTCGAAGAAGCCCTGCCGCCGCGCCCTGGTGGTAGGGCTTCGCCTGCAGCCTTCGCCAGCAGTATTAGCGAGGGGTGCAGCATGCATCTTTCCAAGAGGCCCTACCGCCGTACCCCCGGCGATGGGCTTCGCTACGCGTCCGTCGACCATGCCTGGCTGGCACAGCCACCGGGGGCCCGACCGGGTGGACGTCGCAGGACCACGGTAGCGGCTATACCTCCCCTTGGCGCGGCAGATGTGCCCGCTGTCCCCCGGTAGGTCGACCTGGATTCGCAAGCGCGATCGATCACTCCGCGCCGTAATCGCCTTGGCGATATACCGCCCTATGCGGCGCCCGAACGCGCCGCAAGGGTGGAGGTCGTGCGCCGGCGGCGGCCTGCCGTCGGTGGAAGCGGACCGTGAGAGAGGACATCACGCCCATGCCCCCGATTCCGATCAAGCCGGGCATCTACAAGATCCACGCGCACATCATCGGTCCGTCCTCCCTGGTGACGGCCACGGAGTATGCCGTGAAGCACGGCGCGCCCGTGATCGTCGACCGGTTCAACCCGCTCCCGATCGAGCAGGAGTGGATCATCGAGCCCGTCGAGCCCGTACCCGGCTCGCCGTATGTGATCCGCCTCGCCAGCCACGACACCGCCGGTCTGGTGATCGCCGAAGACAAGCTCTTCGTCAACAACGTCCCGCGCCCCGAGCTGGCGAAGTTCACGTTCGAGGGTGTGCTCGGCGGCGTCAAGATCCTCACGGAGAAGGGCCTCGCCCTGCGGGCGGGCCACCGTGGTGCCCAGATCGAAGTCGTGCCGCCGAAGCCGGAGTTCCAGGAGACCTGGACCCTGGAGCACGCGCGCGGCATCGACCAGGACTAGCCACGCCCCAGGCGTGGCGCGGGGCGATCGGCGGCCTTACGGTCGGCCGGTCGCCCCGCTGTCGTTGCCGACGACATGGCAGCGCCTACCCCACTCCATGCAGCCCCACACCTGCTGAATACGTCCGCCGGAACGTCTGCCAGGCCGCTCACTCCTCCGTCGGCGCCTCCCCGAACCGGGCCAGGGCCAGCGCGCCCAGCACCGCCAGCGCGAAGCCCGTCACGGCGAGCGGCATCAGCCCCTCCCGTGTGCGGTCGCCGAGCCAGGCGACGCCCACCCAGGACGGGCCGAGGGTCTCGCCGATGACCATGCCCGCCGTGGCGGCCGTGACCGAGCCGCGCTGCAACGCCGAGGTCAGGAGCAGAAACGCCGCCCCGCCGCCGATCAGCAGCGCATAGGACGCGGGGTTGGTCAGCACGGCGGAGGGCGCGAAGTCGTCGATCAGACGCACCGCGACCTCCACGACGCCGAAGCCGAAGCCCGCGCCCAGGCCCAGGGCCGCCGCCCGGGCCCGCCCCCGTGCCCGGCCCGCCGCCGCGCCGAAGGCGAGGACGCCCACCGCCGCGACCAGGACGCCGACCCGTAGCGCGGTGTCGCCCGTACCCGTGCCCTCCGCGCCGGAGGACAGGCCCAGCATCGCCAGCCCGCCGCACACCACCAGTACCGCCGCCCACTCCACGCCGCTGAGCCGCACGCGCAGCACGCGCGAGGCGGTGACGGCGGTGACGGCCAGGCTCGCGGCGAGGGCGGCGCTCACCGCGTAGATGGGCAGGCTGCGGAGGGCGACGAGCTCCAGCAGGAAGCCCACGCCGTCCAGGGCGAGCCCGGCGAGGTAGCGCCACTGGCGCAACGCCCGCATCAGGAGCATCGGATCCACGCCGGAGCCCGTGCCGGGCGCGGTGGCCCGGGTCGCTACGGCCTGGAGGACGGACGCGGTGCCGAAGCAGACCGCGGTGCCGAGTGCGCAGAGCATGCCGAGGAACACGTCTCCGACTGTAGGGCGAGGGAGCCTCCCGGACCCTGGACCGGGACCCTAAAGTCGACTCGTGCTTTCACTGGTCGTGGCGCCCTGGCGGCGCGCTCCCGTCGTCGAGCGGAACCCGGACGTGCCGTATGACGCGGCGAGCACGATGAAGGTGGCCGTGCTCGCGGCGCTCCACCGCGGCGGGGCCGACCTCGACAGGCGGATTCCGGTCGTCAATCGTTTCGTCTCTGTGACGGGGACCGCCTCTTTCGCCAACGAGCGGTCCTACGACAGCGACGACGAGCCATGGGAACTCCTCGGCGGCACCGCGTCGTTGCGCTGGCTCGCCGGGCGGATGGTGACCCACTCCTCCAACCTGGCCACCAACCTCTGCCTCGCCGAGGCCGGCCGCGAGGCCGTGGCCCGCGTGTGGGAGCGGGCGGGGGCGCGCGGCAGTGATACACCGCGCGGAATCGAGGACGCGCCGGGGCGCGCGGCGGGTGTGCGCAACCTGGTCACGGCGGGGGACCTGGTCCGGCTGCTGGAGTCTCTGGAGCCGGAGCTGCTCGCCCTGCTGGAGGGCAACGTCCACCGTGTGGACCTGGCGGCGGGGCTGCCGCCGGGGACCCGGCTGGCGGGGAAGAACGGCTGGTTCCCCGGGGTGCGGCACAGCGCCGCCGTCGTCCACCCGCCCGACGCCGGGCCGTACACGATCGCCGTCTGCTACGCCGGGCCCCTCGCCAACGGGGAGGACACGGGCGATCCCGCCGCCCGCCTGCTGGCACGGATCTCCGCGAGGGTCTGGGAGGCCCGGCACACCCTCACGAAATGATCTTCCGTACCCCGGTTTAGGGTGGACGAACTTTCGAACTGTTCACGCGACGGGGGCGTCAGCGCATGGAGAAGAAAACGCGACGGCGTTTGCGGTCCAGCACGGTCATATTGGGCGGAATGGGCGTGCTCGCCACCGCCCTCACCTCCTGCGGATCCGAACCGGACAAACGCTGTGTCGACCGCAACAGCTATGAAGCGGGGAAGGGCTACAAGGTCCTCGACTCGAAGTCCTGCAAGAAGAACAGCGGCAGTGGCAGCGGCGGTTCCGGCGGCACCTGGTACTACAACTCCGGCAATTCCGGCAGCTATGCCAAGACCGGTACGTTCGACAAGAGCAAGGCCGTTTCCCGGGGCGGATTCGGCTGTTCCTCCTCCAAGGGCCAATCCGGTTCGAGCGGCGGCTGATCCCGGGTCATGCGCCGCCATCGCACCACCCCCCGTCCCGGCTGGCAGAACACTGTCGAGGAACAGGGCCTGATCTATCCGCTCACCCGCCACCCTGACGGCTCCCTGCGGCCGTACTGGGACGAGAGCGCGTACTACTCCTTCACGCTGCCCGAGATCGAGGCACTGGAGGGCGTCGTCGAGGAGCTCCACACGATGTGCCTGGCCGCGGCCGCGCACATCGTGGAACACGACCGCTTCGCCGACCTGGGCCTCACCGACCCCCGTCTCACGGCCCTGATCGGCGAGTCCTGGCACCGGCGCGACGAACTCCCCTCCCTCTACGGACGCTTCGACCTGCGCTACGACGGGCGCGGCGGCCCCGCGAAGATGCTGGAGTACAACGCCGACACACCGACCTCCCTCGTGGAGGCGGCCGGTCCGCAGTGGTTCTGGATGGAGGAACGCTTCGCCGGCGTTCCCGACGCCGACCAGTGGAATTCCCTCCACGAACGGCTCGTCGACACCTGGCGCCGCCAGGCGGACCTGCTGCCGCCCGGCGCGCCCGTGCATTTCGCGCATTCCATCGGCGATGAATTGGGCGAGGACCTGATGACCGTCGCCTATCTCCGCGAGACGGCGGAACAGGCGGGCATCGCGACGGACGTCATCTCCATGGAGGACATCGGCTGGGACGGCCTCTCCGGCCGTTTCGTCGACAAGAAACTCCGTTTCATCCGGGCCTGTTTCAAGCTCTACCCCTGGGAATGGCTGGCGGGGGACGACTTCGGCCCGCACGTGCTCGACACGCTCGACAACGGCGGCGGTACGGGTTCCACGCTGTGGATCGAACCGGCGTGGAAGATGCTGCTGTCCAACAAGGCGCTGCTGGCCGTGCTCTGGGAACTCTTTCCCGGGCACCCGAATCTGCTGCCCGCCTATCTGGACGGCCCCCGCGAACTCGCGCGCGAAGGCGGCTGGGCCGCCAAGCCGCTCTTCGGCCGCGAGGGCGCGGGCGTCACCCTCCACCCGGCCGGGGAGACCCCCGCCCCCGCCCCCGCGACCCGGGACGAGCCCTGTTGCTACCAGGAACTCGCCCCGCTCCCCGACTTCGACGGCAACCACGTGGTGCTGGGCGCCTGGGTGGTCGACGGCGAGCCCGCCGGGCTGGGCATCCGGGAGTCGTCGGGCCTGGTCACGGACGGGTACGCACGCTTCGTCCCGCACGTGATCCTCCCGGAAGGGTGACCGTTACCGCACCGCCTTCACCGGCTACCGCACCGCCTTCACCGGCTACCGCACCGCCTCCACCAGCCATCCCGACAGCTCGCGCCCGCCCGGCAGCCACCGTCCCAGCTCCTCGCCCACCTCGGCGAACGACCGCACCTCGGACCGCCACCCGAGCCCCGCGAGCAGCGCCCCGGGCTCGTCCGTGCCGTACCGCCACGGCGCGCCCCACTCCGCCATCAGCCGCAGCAGCGGGCGGGCTTCGGGGGCGGAGAGGAGCGCGGCGGGCACGAAATCGGTCAGGAGCCGGCTGCCCGGCGCGGACAGGGCCGAGATCCGGTCGAGGAGCGCGAGCGCGTCCGGCTCCGCCAGGTACTGGTTCAGCCCTTCCACCAGCCAGCACGTCGGCCCGTCGGCCGCCCGGAACCCCGCGTCGGCCAGGACCTCGCCCCAGTCGGCCGCCGCGAGGTCGGCACCCACGCCGACCCGGCGGCACGTCGGTGCGGCGGTGCCGTCCAGCAGCCGTTCCTTGCGGGCCAGGACCTCCGGCCGGTCCAGTTCGTAGACCGTCACATCGCCGGGCAGCCCCAGCCGGTACGCCCGGGTGTCCATCCCCGCCGCGACGATCACGAGCCGGTGGGGACCCCCGTACCCCACCGCGCTCTTGACCGCCTCGTCGAAGAACCGCGTCCGGACCGAGAGCAGCGGCGTGTCGCCGAAGGCGTCCAGCAGGGCCATGCCCGGAGGCCCGGCAAGGGCCTCGGCGAACGGGTCGTGGAAGAGAGCGTCCGCCCTGGCCGATTCACGGGCCCGCTGCGCCGCGGTGAGCAGCGCGGTGCGCGCGACGGGATCGAGTTCATTCCGTTTCGTCATGCCGACGACCCTCACCGGCACCGGTGGCCCGCGTCCCCATCCGCCCACGCCCTGACGGAATCCGACATCCGATACCGTCTTCCGGTGGATTCCGGCATACGCGATCTCGACCTACTCGACCGGCAGTTGGCCCACGCCCTCCAGATCGACGGACGCGCCTCCTTCAGCCGCATCGCCGCCGTTCTCGGCACCTCGGACCGTACGGTCGCCCGCCGTTACCACCGGCTGCGCGTGGACGGCGCGCTGCGCGTCGTCGGGCTGCCGGACGCCCGGAGCCTCGGCCTGGTCGACTGGGGCGTACGCATCCAGTGCGCGCCCGACGCCTCGGCCGCGATCGCCGCCGCGCTGGCCGAGCGGGCGGACACCTCATGGGTCGGGCTCGCCTCCGGCGGCACCGAGGTCACCTGCATGACCCGGGCCCGGGGCGGCTCGGGCCCGGGGAGCCTGCTGTTGTCCAAGCTGCCCAGGACACCGCGAATCACCGGGGTGACGGCCCACTGCGTGCTGCGCCCGGTCGCCGGTACGGCCGGCTGGCCGGAGCGTACCGGAGCGCTCGACGCGCGGCAGGTCGCGGTGCTGTCCCGGTCGGCGCCCACGACCCTCGTCCGGCTGGAACCCACCGCCGCCGACCGGCGCCTCCTGGACGTCCTCGCCCGGGACGGCCGCGCCGCCGTCCCCGAACTGGCCGCCGCCACCGGCTGGTCGGAGTCCACCGTCCGGCGCCGGATCGAGGAACTCCGGGCAACCGGGGCGCTGTACTTCGACGTCGACATCGACCCGGCGCTCTACGGGTTCGCCTGCGAGGCCGTGCTGTGGCTGAGCGTCGCCCCGGCCGGACTCGGCACCGTCGGCGCGGCCCTCGCCGGGCACCCCGAGGTCGCGTACGCCGCCGCCGTCACCGGGCCGAGCAACATGATGGCGATCGTCGTCGTCAGGGACGCCGACGCCCTCTACGACTACCTCGCCGTCCGCGTCGGCGCCCTGCCCGGTGTGCGGGGCGCGGAGACCGCGCTCGTCACCCGGCACGTCAAACGCGCGGGGGCGCTGCTCGTCCCGCGCCCCCGCCCCCGTCTCAGCCGGCCGCCAGCACCTCCCGCAGTCGCTCCAGCCCCCAGTCCAGGTCCTCCTTGCTGATGACCAGCGGCGGGGCGATGCGGATCGTCGCGCCGTGGGTGTCCTTGACGAGCACCCCGCGCGCCATCAGCCGCTCCGAGACCTCGCGGCCCGTGCCGATCTCCGGAGCGATGTCGACGCCCGCCCACAGGCCCCGGCCGCGGACGGCCGTGACGGCCGGGCCGCCCGCCAGGAGGCCGAGTTCGTGGTGGAGGTGGTCGCCGAGGCGGGCCGCGCGTTCCTGGTACTCGCCGGAGCGGAGGATCGCGATGACCTCCAGGGCCACCGCGCACGCCAGCGGATTCCCCCCGAAGGTGGAACCGTGTTCGCCCGGCTTGTGGACGCCCAGCACCTCGCGCGAGGAGACGACCGCCGAGACCGGCACGACGCCGCCGCCGAGCGCCTTGCCCAGGATGTAGACGTCCGGGACGACGTCCTCGTGCTCGCAGGCGAACGTCCGGCCCGTTCTGCCCAGCCCGGACTGGATCTCGTCGGCCATGAAGAGGACGTTCCGCTCCCGTGTGAGCCGGCGGACGCCCGCCAGATAGCCGGCCGGGGGCACCAGGACGCCCGCCTCGCCCTGGATGGGCTCCAGCAGCACGGCCACGGTGTGCTCGTCGACGGCGGCCTCCAGCGCCGCCAGGTCGCCGTACGGGACGATCTCGAAGCCCGGCGTGTACGGGCCGTAGTCCGCCCGGGCCTCCTCGTCCGTGGAGAAGCTGATGATCGTGGTCGTGCGGCCGTGGAAGTTGTTGTCCGCCACGACGATCTTCGCCTTGCCGTCGGGGACGCCCTTGACGCGGTAGCCCCACTTGCGGGCGGTCTTCACCGCCGTCTCCACGGCCTCCGCGCCCGTGTTCATGGGCAGGACCATCTCCATCCCGCACAGCTCCGCGAGCTCGGTACAGAACTCGCCGAAGCGGTCGTGGTGGAAGGCGCGGGAGGTCAGGGTCACTCTGTCGAGCTGCTCCTTGGCCGCGTTGATCAGTCGTCGGTGGCCGTGGCCGAAGTTCAGCGCCGAGTAGCCGGCGAGCATGTCGAGATAGCGGCGGCCCTCGACGTCGGTCATCCAGGCGCCCTGCGCGGTCGCGACGACGACCGGCAGCGGATGGTAGTTGTGCGCGCTGTACTTCTCGGCGGCGGCGATGCTGCGTTCCGTGGCGGTCACCATGTGCTCCGTTCCACTCCGGGGCTGATGCTGACGCCTTTGTACACCCGCCGTACACCCTCGGTGGGCGCGGTTTTCCACAGCTGAACCGAGTCCGCTCCCGCACCTGAGAGAATGTTGTGCATGGCCCTTGATCGTCCGCGCGCTCTCTCCGGTATCCAGCCCACCGCAGGCTCGTTCCACCTCGGGAACTACCTCGGTGCGGTCCGTCAGTACGTGGCTCTGCAGGAGTCCCACGACGCCTTCTACATGGTCGTCGACCTCCATGCGATCACCGTGCCGCAGGACCCCAAGGAGCTGCGGGCCAACACCCGTGTCGCGGCCGCCCAGCTGCTGGCCGCCGGGCTGGACCCGGAGCGCTGCACGCTGTTCGTCCAGAGCCACGTCCCGGAGCACGCGCAGCTCGGCTGGGTGATGAACTGCCTCACCGGCTTCGGCGAGGCCTCGCGCATGACGCAGTTCAAGGACAAGTCCGCCAAGCAGGGCGCCGGCGCCACCACGGTCGGCCTGTTCACGTACCCGATCCTCCAGGTCGCCGACATCCTCCTCTACCAGGCGGACGCGGTGCCGGTGGGCGAGGACCAGCGCCAGCACATCGAGCTCACGCGCGACCTGGCCGAGCGCTTCAACGGCCGCTTCGGCGACACCTTCACCCTCCCGTCGGCGCACATCGTCCGCGAGACGGCGAAGATCTACGACCTTCAGGACCCGTCGGCGAAGATGAGCAAGTCGACGGCCAACCCCAAGGGCCTGATCAACCTGCTCGACGAGCCCAAGGTCTCGGCGAAGAAGATCAAGAGCGCGGTCACCGACACCGACACGGTCATCCGCTTCGACGCCGAGAAGAAGCCGGGCGTCAGCAATCTCCTCACGATCTACGCCACGCTCACCGGCACCACCATCGCCGAGCTGGAGCGGAAGTACGAGGGCAAGGGCTACGGCGCGCTCAAGACCGACCTCGCCGAGGTCATGGTGGAGTGGGTCACCCCCTTCCGCGCCCGTACCCAGGAGTATCTGGACGACCCGGCCGAGCTGGACGCGGTGCTGGCCAAGGGCGCGGAGAAGGCCCGGGCCGTCGCGGCGGACACCCTGGCCCGGGCGTACGACCGGGTGGGCTTCCTGCCCGCCAAGCACTGACCGGTCGCGCTTCGGCGGCCCCGCCGGCCGCTGAGCCATCCGGATACGGTTCACCGGCGTCCGCGCACGTCGGGACCCTGATCCCGGGCGGGCGGGACCAGGAGATCTGGCAGTGGGAGCGGCGCAGCCGTCACACTGACCACGGGGACGTACAGGCGCCAGGAGGGAGAACGCAGTGGGGACCGTAACGCTCGGCGTTTCGATCGCGGTCCCGGAGCCGTACGGCAGCTTCCTCCAGAAGCGCCGCGAGGGCTTCGGCGACCCGCACGCCCACGGCATTCCCACGCACGTCACGCTGCTGCCGCCCACCGAGGTGGAGGTCTCGTCGCTCCCCGCGATCGAACGGCACCTCGCCGAGGTCGCGGCGGCGGGGCGCCCCTTCCGGATGCGGCTGTCGGGGACGGGCACGTTCCGGCCGCTCTCGCCCGTCGTCTATGTGAACGTGGTCGAGGGCTCGGCCGCCTGCGCATGGCTCCAGAAGCGGGTGCGGGACGCGTCGGGCCCGGTCGCGCGGGAGCTCCAGTTCCCGTACCACCCGCATGTCACCGTGGCCCACGGCATCGCCGAGGAGGCCATGGACCGGGCCTTCGCGGAGCTCGCGGACTACGAGGCGGAGTGGACGATCGAGGGCTTCGCCCTCTACGAGCAGGGAGAGGACGGTATCTGGCGCCTCGAGCGCGACTTTCCCTTTGGGACCGACGGCGTGACCGACAACGCGACCGGCGGCATGACCGACGGCGTGACCCCGGCCGTGCCCCGGCAGGAAGGCACGGGTATCCGTAGCTCATGGACTGGCTCACCCGGCTGCCCCTGATCGGCCCCCTCGCCGCGAAGGCGATGCGTACGCACGCCTGGCGCGCGTACGCCACCCTCGATCGTGTGAAGTGGACGCGGCTCGCCGCCGCGATCACCTTCTCGAGTTTCGTCGCGCTCTTCCCCCTGCTCACCCTCGGCGCGGCCGTGGCCGCCGCCGTGCTCAGCGACCGGCAGACCAAGGACCTGGAGCGGCGGATCGCCGAGCAGGTGCCCTCCGGGGCCCTCGACATCAGCACATTCACCGACAACGCCGGCACGGTCGGCCTCGTCGCGGGCGCCCTGCTGCTGTTCACCGGCGTCAGCTGGGTCCGTCAGCTGCGGGAGTGCCTGCGGGTGGTGTGGGAGCTGGAGGAGGACCCCGGGAACGTCCTGCTCCTCAAGGTCAAGGACGGTGCCCTGCTGCTGGGCCTCGGCGGGGTCTTCCTGCTGTCGGCGGGCTGCTCGGCCTTCGCGTCGGCCGCGGTCGGCTGGGTCGTGGAGCGGGCCGGGCTGGAGGGCGTCGGCGGGCTGCTGACGGCCCTCGGCTTCTGCATCGCCGTCCTCGCGGACTTCCTGCTGATGCTCTACGTCCTGTCACGGCTGCCCGGCGTCCGCCCCGAGCGGCGCCGGCTGGTCACCGGCGCGCTGCTCGGGGCGGTCGGCTTCGAGCTGCTCAAGCTGGTGCTGAGCGGCTATCTGCGGGGCGTGGCGGCCAGGAGCATGTACGGCGCGTTCGGCACCCCGATCGCCCTGCTGCTGTGGATCAACTTCACGGCGAAGCTCACGCTCTACTGTGCCGCGTGGACCGCCACGGACGACGCGGCCACGCGGCACGGCGAGAAGCGCGAGCTCAGTCCTGCGGAGGGTTCTGCGAGGGGTTCTGTGGGGGGCTCGGCGGGCTCTTAGGCGGGGCCGCGTGACCCGGCCGGCGCCGCCCCCGCTCCGGCAGCGGATGCCTGCGGTTGACGACGAACCCGGCCACGGCCAGCACCGCCAGCGCCCCGCCCGTCAGGCCGACGGCCGTCCACATGCCGTCGCCGCCGCCCGTGACGGCGGCCTGGGCGCCCTGCGGGGACTGCCCGCCCGTAGCGCCCTTGTCGGCGGGGAAACCGCCCTTCGGCGGGACGAGCACGCCCACCGGCTTGACGTGGCCGACCGCCTCGAAGCCCCAGTCGAGGAGCAACTGGGTCTCCTTGTAGACCTGGTTGCGCTCCTTGGTCTCCGGGTTCATCACGGTGACCAGCAGCTTCTTGCCGTCGTGCTGGGCGACACCGGTGAAGGTGTTGCCGGCGTTGGTGGTGGTGCCGTTCTTCACCCCCGCCATGCCCTTGTAGGCCGGCACCCCGTCCTGGCCGGTGAGGAGCCGGTTGGTGTTGACGATCTCCTTCGTCTTCCCCGGGTGGTCCTCGTCGGGGAACTGCGTCCGGGCCGTCGAGCAGTACTCGCGGAAGTCGGCCTTCTGGAGGCCGGAGCGGGCGAACAGCGTCAGGTCGTAGGCGCTGGACACCTGCCCCTCGGCGTCGTAGCCGTCGGGCGTGATGACGTGGGTGTCGTTGGCCTGGAGCTCGTCGGCGTGCTCCTGCATGTCCCGGACGGTCTTGGCGACGCCGCCGTTCATCGCGGACAGCACGTGCACGGCGTCGTTGCCGGAGCGCAGGAAGACGCCCATCCACATGTCGTGGACGGAGTAGCTCAGCCCCTCCTTCATCCCGACCTGGCTGCTGCCCTCGCCCATGCCCTCCATGTCGGACGGCCTGACCTCGTGCTTCTTGTCCTTGGGGAACTTCGGCAGCACCGTGTCGGCGAAGAGCATCTTCAGCGTGGAGGCGGGCGGGAGCTGCCAGTGGGCGTTGTTGGCGGCGAGGATGTCACCGGTCTCGGCGTCGGCGACGAGCCACGAGTTCCCACTGAGCTCACGGGGCAGCTCGGGCGCGCCGGGGCCCAGCTGGACCTGCGGGCCGGACCGGCCCAGGAGCTCGCCGCCCACCGTCGACATCTTGGCGGGCGGCAGCCGCTTCGGCGGGGGCTTGGCCTTGCCGTCGGCGGCCTTGCCGGGGGTCGCCGAGGCGCCGGGGGGGACCGCCGGGGAGCCGCTGGGGCCCGGGGCGGGAACGGCGAGGGCGGGGGCGGCGGCCGCCAGAGGGAGCAATAGCGAGGCACCGGCCGCCAGCAGGGCCGCGCAGCGGCGTCGGGGCGTCGCGGAGTACCGCGGGGGGTGTGATGTCGTCGTCGGCACGCTGGTGAACGTACCGCCACGCTCCGTCGACCGGGACGGCGCCTCACGGAGGGCGCCCGCCGAGGACCCGATAGGACCATTGCCGGCGCCGGAACGCATACTGAAACCCATGGTGAATGCTTCCCCCACCGAGCCCGGGGCCCCCACCGAGCCCGAGGCCCCCACTCCGTCGGCCCCCTCCGCTCCGGCACCGGTTCCCGCGACCCTCTCCCGTCCCGTGTCGTGGTTCCTGCTGGCGTTCGGCGCCTGGAGCTGGGTCATCTGGGTCACTTTCGTGAAAAATCTCTGGAAGGACGGCAGCGGACTGGCCTTCGACGACGCGGGTTCCCCCACCGCGTACTTCTGGGTCCACCTGCTGCTCGCGGTCACCTCGTTTCTTCTGGGGACGGCTGTCGGCCTCATCGGGTTGCGTGGCGTCAGGGCGCTGCGGCGTAGCTCATAGGCCTAGCTCATAGCGGCCGGTTGACCCATTCCCGGGACGTACGCCCGTTCCCCCTTCTACGGTGATGCGCATCACTGGGCGGGAGGGGCGCGGGGGATGCGTGAGGTCCGGGTACGAAGAGGGTCACTACGAAGAGGGTCACTACGAAGAGGGTCACTACGAAGAGGGTCACTACGAAAAGGCTTACGCGGTCGGCGCGCGGCCGGGGTGTCGCTGACGCTCCTGCTGCTCGCGGCGGGCGCCGGCGGCTGCCGGCTCACCCCGGGGGAGGACCGCGACCGGGGGCCCGTCCAGGTCGGCACGACCGACACGGTCACCGCGCTCGACCCGGCGGGCGCCTACGACGCCGGGTCGTGGGCGCTGTACGGCAACCTCTTCCAGACCCTGCTGACCTTCGCCCCCGGTTCGAAGAACCCGGTGCCGGACGCGGCCCGCAGCTGCGGCTTCAAGGGCGACGACCTGCGGACGTACACGTGCGAGCTCCGCCCGGAGCTGAGCTTCGCCAACGGGCACGAGCTGACCGCGGAGGACGTGAAGTTCTCCTTCGACCGCATCGCCCGGATCAAGTCGCCGCAGGGCCCCGGACCGCTGCTGGACACCCTGGGCTCGGTCGAGACCTCCGGCGGCGGACGCGTCGTCACCTTCCGGCTCAAGGTCCCCGACGCGACCTTCCCGCTGAAGATCGCCACAGGCGCCGGCTCCATCGTCGACCGCCGCGCGTACCCCTTCGACGCACTGCGCCGGGGTGACCGGGTCGACGGGTCGGGCCCGTACACCCTCAAGGACTACCGGCCGGGGACGAGCGCCGAGCTCGCGCCCAACAACCAGTACGAGGGCGCCATCAAGGACGTCGGCTCCCCGGTGACGGTCCGCTACTTCCCCGACCCGGCCCGGATGAGCGACGCCTGGCGGCACGGGACCGTCGACGTCGCCGCCCGCCAGATGCCACCCGCCGACCTGGCCAAGTACTCGCTCTCCGAGACCGGCTCCCGGATGACCGAGACCTCCGGCGCAAACGCCCGCTTCCTCGTCTTCAACCTGCGCGACGGCGCCCCGGCGAAGCCGCTCGCCGTACGGCAGGCCGTCGCGTCCCTCGTCGACCGCCAGGCCCTCGCCCGGGACGTCCACCTCCGCACCGTCGAGCCGCTCTACTCGCTCGTCCCGCAGGGCTTCACCGGCCACGCCACGTCCTTCTTCGACGCCTACCCGAAGCCCGACGCGGACCGGGCCCGCCGGCTGCTGCTGGACGCCGGCGTGGTCACCCCGGTCCGCTTCACCCTCGCCTACTCCAAGGGCGCGGCCACCGACCAGGAGGCGGCCATGCTGCGCCGCCAGCTGGAGGCCACGGGACTGTTCGAGGTGACGACGAAACGGGTGGAGTGGACGGAGTTCCAGCGGGGCTACGCCCGGGGCGCGTACGACGCGTACTGCGTCAGCTGGCTGGCCGACTTCCCCGACCCGGACACCTTCACCACACCCCTGGTGGGCGACGGCAACGCCCTCCACTCCGGCTACTCCAGCCCCCTGGTGGAGAAGCTCATCCGCAAGGCCCAGCAGAACGACCAGCGCGGCCGGGTCGCGGACGACTTCCGGAGCATCCAGAAGATCGTCGCCGAGGACGTACCGCTGGTGCCGCTGTGGCAGCGGAAGGACTACGTCCTGAGCAACGCGGGCATCGCCGGGACGCAGTACCTCACGGACGGCACGGGCATCTGGCGGCTGTGGATGCTGGCCCGGATCTGAGGACTGGGGACTGAGGACTGGGGACTGGCCGGAATGATCCGCTGGGCGCGATAGGCGACCTTGTCCCGTCCGCGGCCGCGGACTTCACTCGATCGCGTACGGCTGATCAAGCACTACTGATCAAGCACTACTGATCGAGTACCGCTGATTCCCGGAACCCTCCCGGAAGGGGACGACGTGCCGCAGCAAGAAGCTCCTCAGGACCTCATCAAGGCCGAGACAGTGGGAGCCTGGTACGACAAGTTCGGCGACCTGTACCACATGACCCTCGGCGACAGCGTGCACTGCGGCCTGTGGGTGTCGCCGGACGAGCCCCATCCGGCGAGCATGGACCTCGTGGCCCTCTCCTCACAGGCGCAGGACCGCTACACCGACTACCTCATCCGCCTGATGAACGCCCGCCCCGGCGGGCACCACCTCGACATGGGCTGCGGCCCCGGCCGCCCCGCCGCCCGCCTCGCCGAGCAGAGCGGGACCCGTGTCACCGGCATCTCCGTCAGCAAGGAACAGATCGCCCGCGCCCAGGAGATGGCCCGGGCCACCGGCCTGGCCGACCGCCTCACCTTCGAGGTCGTCGACGCCATGAACCTGCCCTACGAGGACGAGAGCTTCGACACCGCCTGGGCGGTGGAGAGCCTGTGCCACATGGACCGCGCCAAAGCCCTCGGCGAGGCCTGGCGGGTGCTGCGCCCGGGCGGGCAGCTGATGATCCTGGAGTCGTCCCTGATAGCCGAGCTCACCCCCGTCGAGCTGGGCATCTACGAGACGGTCCTGGCCTCCAACCCGCCGCTTCCGATGGCCGAGTTGTTCGCCCTGCTGGAGCGGACCGGATTCCGGACGCTGGAGCTGAAGGACCTCTCGGCCAATCTGGCGATCAGCTCGGACATGATCGCCCTGCTGCTGCGCGACCGGCGCGAGGAGCTCACGGCCGCGCTGGGCGCCGAGTTCGTCGAGCAGACGGACGCCGCGTACACGGGCGTCCGCACCATCATCCGTGAGAAGACGCGTTTCTTCATGATGCTGCTGCGCAAGCCCCTCGCGTAGCGCCGGGCCCCCGGGCCGCCGCGCGTGGCAGGCTGGGGGTATGGACCGGATGGACCAGCACCCGTGGCGCTCGCCCGCCTCGCCGGGCGAGCCGCCCTACTACACGACCGACACATGCGCCGGGTGCGGCGTCGTCGTGCACGGCATCCACGGCCGGTGGACGTGCGCGGCCTGTGGCGCGTGCAGCCCCTATCAGGAGCCGCCCGAGGGCTGGGCCTCCGAGATCACCGCGGAGGAACTGGCCACGAACACGGTGGGGTACGACCGGCCGGCATAGCCCGGCGCCGTCACACACTGTGCCGACGTCACAGACCGTGCCGGCCCAGGAAGTCCAGGATCAGCTTCTGCCACTCCTCCGGCCGCTCGGCCATCGGCACATGGCCCGTGTCGATCTCCGCGTACTCCGCGCCCGCGATCCGCTCCGCGAGGAAACGGGAGTTGGCCGGGGCGACCAGTGTGTCCTGGAGAGGTGCGACGACCAGCGTGGGCACGGAGATGCCGGCGAGGTCACCGGTGGTGTCGGAGGCGCCGACCACGGCGGCCTGCTCGGCCGCCCCGGCCGGGACACCGCGCGCCACGAGCTCCAGGAAGGGCTCGACCGTCGCCTCCGGAAGGCCGTTGAAGAACGTCTCGCCGAAGCCGCTCAGCGCCACGAACCGGGCGAACCCCTCCAGGTCGCCCTGCGCCAGCAGCCGCTGCCACAGGAAGAGCGAGGCCCGCGTCCGGTTGTCGGCCTTGGCCAGGCCCGCCGTCAGGACCAGGCCCCGCACCCGCTCCGGGTGCCGGGCGGCCGCCCGTACGGAGACCATGGTGCCCAGCGAATAACCCACCAGGGTGAAACTCTCCAGCCCGGCCACGTCCGCCGCGGCCACGATCCCGTCGGCCAGCGCGTCGAGGTCCAGCGGACCGGTGGCACGCGGCGTGGCGCCGGAGCCGGGATAGTCGGGGGCCACCACCGTGTGCGCCGCGGAGAGGGCCGGGAGGATGGGGACGTAATTGCCCTCGATGCTGCCGCCCGCGCCGTGCGCGAGGAGCAGCCCGGGGCCGGTGCCGTGAACGGCCGTTGCGAGTGCGGGAATCCGTGTCATGTGGCACAGGTTGCCCCATGACATCAGTGTCAAGGTCAAGTGTGGGTGGGGGATTCGCTTATGCGTATCGGTGAACTGTCGGAACGCACGGGGGTCAGTGCGCGGTTGCTCCGCTACTACGAGCAGCAGGGACTGCTCGGCTCCGAGCGGGACAGCAATGGCTACCGTAGGTATCACCCGGCCGCGGTCCAGCGCGTTCATCGCATCCGCGAACTCCTCGACGCCGGGATGACCACCGAGGTCATCCGCACCCTGCTGCCCTGCGCCCAGGGCGGCCCCGGGCTGCTCACCTGCTCCCACTCCGTCCGGGTGGTGGACGATCAGCTCGCCCGCGTGGAGGAGCAGATGGCCGAGCTGGAGCGGAAGAAGGAGGCGCTGCGCGGGGTGAGCCGGGCGATGGAGGCCCGCCGCCGCGAGGACGAGGCGCTGGCGCGCATGGCGCTCAAGTCCGCCTGACGCCGCCTGACTCCGCCGGACGACGGGCGAGGGCCCGCCCCCACCCGAAGGTGGGAGACGGGCCCTCGCCGAAACGGCCGGGTGACCGGACCGGAGGTCAGAAGCGGCGCGTGATCAGCGCCCGCTTCACCTCCTGGATCGCCTTGGTGACCTCGATGCCACGCGGGCAGGCGTCCGTGCAGTTGAAGGTCGTGCGGCAGCGCCACACGCCGTCCTTGTCGTTCAGGATCTCCAGGCGCTGCTCGCCCGCCTCGTCACGCGAGTCGAAGATGAAGCGGTGCGCGTTGACGATCGCCGCCGGGCCGAAGTACTGGCCGTCGTTCCAGAACACCGGGCACGACGAGGTGCACGCGGCGCACAGGATGCACTTGGTGGTGTCGTCGAAGCGCTCGCGGTCCTCGGCGGTCTGCAGACGCTCGCGCGTCGGCTCGTTGCCCTTGGTGATCAGGAACGGCATGACGTCGCGGTAGGCCTGGAAGAACGGCTCCATGTCGACCACGAGGTCCTTGAGGACCGTCAGCCCCTTGATGGGCTCGACCGTGATCGGCTTGGCCGGGTCGATGTCCTTGATCAGGGTCTTGCAGGCCAGCCGGTTCTTGCCGTTGATCCGCATGGCGTCGGAGCCGCAGATGCCGTGCGCGCAGGAGCGACGGAAGGTCAGCGAGCCGTCCAGGTCCCACTTGATCTTGTGGAGACCGTCGAGCACGCGCTCCTTCGGGTCGATCTCGACCTGGAAGTCCTGCCAGGTGGCCTCCGCCGAGACCTCCGGGTTGAACCGGCGGATGCGGAAGGTGACCGTGATGTACGGCGAGGCCTGCGCCTCGGCCTCCACCTTCTCGAGAGTCGGGGTGCTCATCAGTACTTACGCTCCATCGGCTGGTAGCGGGTCTGGACGACCGGCTTGTAGTCGAGGCGGATCGAGTCCTTGCCGTCCGCGTCGACCTCGCGGTACGCCATGGTGTGGCGCATGAAGTTGACGTCGTCGCGGTTCGGGAAGTCCTCGCGGTAGTGACCACCGCGGGACTCCTTGCGCGCCAGCGCGGACACGGCCATCACCTCGGCCAGGTCGAGCAGGTTGCCCAGCTCGATGGCCTCCAGCAGGTCGGTGTTGAAGCGCTTGCCCTTGTCCTGGACGGACACGTTCTTGTAGCGCTCGCGCAGCTCGGCGATCTTCTCGACGGCCGTCTTGATGGTCTGCTCGGTGCGGAAGACCATGACGTTGGCGTCCATGGTCTCCTGGAGCTCGTTGCGGAGCTCGGCGACCCGCTCCTTGCCGGTGGAGTTCCGCAGCCGCTCGACCTGCTCCACGACGAGCTCGGCAGGGTTCTCCGGCAGCTCGACGAAGTCGGCCTTCTGGGCGTACTCGGCGGCGGCGATGCCGGAGCGACGACCGAAGACGTTGATGTCGAGCAGCGAGTTGGTGCCCAGGCGGTTGGCGCCGTGCACGGACACGCACGCGACCTCGCCGGCGGCGTAGAGGCCGGGGACGACGGTGTCGTTGTCGGCCAGCACCTCGCCCTCGACGTTGGTCGGGATGCCGCCCATGGCGTAGTGCGCGGTCGGCTGGATCGGGATCGGGTCCGTGTAGGGCTCGATGCCGAGGTACGTCCGGGCGAACTCGGTGATGTCCGGGAGCTTGGCGTCCAGCTGCTCCGGCGGCAGGTGGGTGAGGTCCAGGTAGACGTGGTCGCCCTCGGGACCGCAGCCGCGGCCCTCGCGGATCTCCGTGTAGATGGAGCGCGAGACGACGTCGCGCGAGGCGAGGTCCTTCATGACGGGCGCGTACTTCTCCATGAAGCGCTCGCCGTCCTTGTTGCGGAGGATGCCGCCCTCACCGCGGGCGCCCTCCGTCAGCAGGATGCCCATGCGCCAGATGCCCGTCGGGTGGAACTGGAAGAACTCCATGTCCTCCAGGGGCAGGCCGCGGCGGTAGCAGGCCGCCTGGCCGTCACCCGTGAGGGTGTGGGCGTTGGAGGTCACCTTGAAGAACTTGCCGGTGCCGCCGGAGGCGTAGATGACCGACTTGGCCTGGAAGACGTGGATCTCGCCGGTGGCGAGCTCGTACGCCACCACACCGGCGGACTTCTTGACGCCGTCGACCTCGGTGAGCAGCTGGTCCAGGACGTAGAACTCGTTGAAGAACTCCACGCCCTCCTTGACGCAGTTCTGGTACAGCGTCTGGAGGATCATGTGGCCGGTGCGGTCCGCGGCGTAGCAGGACCGGCGGACCGGGGCCTCGCCGTGGTTACGGCTGTGACCGCCGAAGCGGCGCTGGTCGATGGTGCCGTCCGGGGTGCGGTTGAACGGCAGGCCCATCTTCTCGAGGTCGAGGACCGCGTCGATGGCCTCCTTCGCCAGGATCTCGGCGGCGTCCTGGTCGACCAGGTAGTCGCCACCCTTGATCGTGTCGAAGGTGTGCCACTCCCAGTTGTCCTCCTCGACGTTCGCGAGGGCGGCGGCCATGCCGCCCTGCGCGGCGCCGGTGTGGGAGCGCGTGGGGTAGAGCTTGGTGAGCACCGCGGTGCGGCTGCGCTTGGTCGACTCGATGGCCGCGCGCATGCCGGCGCCACCGGCGCCGACGATGACGGTGTCGTACTTGTGGATCTTCATCGTGATTACCTCAGCCCCGTGGCCTAGCGGATGTTCGGGTCGAAGGTGAAGATCACCAGCGTGCCCAGCAGGACGGTGAACACCGTGGCGGTGTACAGCAGCATCTTCAGCCAGAAGCGGGTGTTGTCCCGCTCCGCGTAGTCGTTGATGACCGTGCGCAGGCCGTTGGCGCCGTGGAGCATCGCCAGCCACAGCATGATCAGGTCCCAGGCCTGCCAGAACGGGGAGGCCCAGCGGCCGGCCACGAAGGCGAAGCCGATCTTGTTGACGCCGCCGTCGAGAACGAGCTGGATCAGCAGGTGGCCGAGGACCAGGACGACCAGCACGATGCCGGACAGGCGCATGAAGAGCCAGCCGTACATCTCGAAGTTGGTGCGCGTCGCCTTGGGGGTCTTCTTGGTGCGCTTGCGCGGCGCCTCGATGACCGGGGCCGGGTTGTCGACGTCGTAGAGCGACACGGAGGCGTCGGTCACGGCGGGGGTGGTTTCAGCGGACATCTCGCGACTCAGCTCCCGAACAGCGTGCGCAGCGTGTGCTGGAGCACGGGGTAGAAAGCGCCTGCCATCAGCACGACCCAGACACCGACGACGCTCCACAGCATCTGCTTCTGGTACCGCGGTCCCTTGGACCAGAAGTCCACCGCGATGACGCGGAGGCCGTTCAGGGCGTGGAAGAGGATGGCGGCCACGAGGCCGTACTCCATCAGGTTGACGATCGGTGTCTTGTACGTGGCGACGACGTCGTCATATGCCTCGGGGGAGACACGGACGAGAGCGGTGTCGAGGACGTGTACGAACAGGAAGAAGAAAATGAGGACGCCAGTGACTCGATGAGCCACCCAGGACCACATGCCTTCCCGGCCGCGGTACAGCGTTCCAGCCGGCACGGAAAACCCTCCGGGAGCGGGGATTGGGGCCTGCCGGCTTCACTGTCGGTCGGGCCCGGCCGGGTACGGTCCACCGGCCCTGGCCATCGTAGCGACGCCTTGTCGGTTCGGTCCCCCGGGGTACGGCAGGTGTGATCAAACAGGCACGTACGGCCTAGGCCGAGCGGAATCCGCGGGCCCAGGGGGCCGTACCGAAACCTTCCCGAGTCCGGGCCGAGATCGCACCGAGACCCCGCCCGGACCCCGCCGGATCCCTTGGAATTCAAGCTTCCGGCGTGTCCGGGGGGATGTGGGGGGTAGTCAGGGAGAAAACCCATATCTTCGACACCAAAGCCCCAAATGGGAGGTTTTCTCCATGGGACGGTCTGTCAGGATCACCCGGGCTTCGGCCGTCCGGGGAACGGTGGCCAGCTGCGCCCTCCTCGCCACCATGACCCTCATGGGCTGTCCGCGCGACGGCCACGCCGGGCACCCGGGCGCCGACGACTCCCGTTCCGCCCAGGGCTCCGCCGCCGGGGCCCCGGCCGCCTCCACCCCCGCCGCCTCGGGCCCGGCCACCGTCTCCCCGTCCACACCCGTACCGCAGGGCCCTCCTGACGTGGTCCCGGCCGTCCGGGAGTACACCCAGCGCTCCGGCCCCGGCTGGCGGCCCGCGCCCGGCGCCCGGGTGGTGGCCGCGGCCGGGAAACCGGCCGACGAGGCCCGCCGGCTCGCCGGCGACCTGGGGCTCACCTACGACGCCGGGCCCGCCCGCCCCGGCGACGTGGAGCTGATCGCACGCGCCGGACAGGCCGGCGGCCCCGAGTCGTACGAGCTGACCGTCCAGGACCGCAAGGTCACCGTCACCGCCCCCGAGGCCGCCGGCCTCTTCTACGGCACCCGGACCGTCGTCCAGGCCGTGCGCGGCGGCGGGGGACTGCCCGAGGGCGTGATCAAGGACGCGCCCGACCGGCCCCAGCGCGGCCTCAACCTCGACACCGCCCGCAAGCACTTCACCGCCGACTGGATCGCGGCCCGGCTGCGCGAGCTCGCCGACCTCAAGCTCAACCAGCTCGGTCTGCACTTCTCCGACGACCAGGGTTTCCGGATCGAGAGCTCCTCCCACCCCGAGGCCGTCTCCCCCCAGCACCTCACCAAGGCCGAGCTCCGCCGGATCGTGGCCCTCGCCTCCGACCTCCACATCACCGTCGTCCCCGAGATCGACTCGCCCGGCCACCTCGGCGCGGTCATCGCCGCCCGCCCGGCCCTCCAGCTCCGCGACGCGAGCGGTACGGCGGCGCGGGGCGCGGTCGACATCGGCAACCCCGAGTCCGCGCGGGTCGTCGACGACCTTTTGCGGGAGTACGCCCCGCTCTTTCCCGGCCCCTGGTTCCACCTGGGCGCCGACGAGTACCGGGCCCTGATGTCCCGTGACCCGCAGGCCTCCTACCCCCGGCTGGCCCAGCTGGCCCGTCAGCGGTTCGGCCCCCAGGGCCGGGTCCAGGACCTGGCCACGGCCTGGCTGAACGACCGGGCGGCCGTGGTGCGCGGCCTGGGCAAGACCCCCAAGGCGTGGAACGACGGCTTCTTCACGGGCGGGGTCGTCGCCCCGGACAAATCCATCGAAGTCGAATACTGGACAGGCAAGGAGATCGGCGCGCGTCGCCCGCAGGACTACCTGAACGAGGGACGCACGGTGGTCAACCTGAACGACGAATACCTCTATTACGTGCTCGGCGAGCCCAACGATTTCCGCTATCCGACGGGGGAGCGGATCTACGGAGCGTGGTCGCCGCCCGTCCTGCGGGGCACGGGCCCCGTTCCGGCGAACGTGGCGTCCGGCGCGGACCGGGTGCCCGGCGGGCGGCTCGCGGTCTGGTGCGATCGTGCCGACGCGCAGTCGCCGGAGCAGGTGGCGGCGGGAATCAGGCTGCCGCTCGCGGCGGTCTCCCAGCGGCTGTGGGACCCGCGGCCGCCGCGGCTGTCGTGGGCGGACTTCGCGGCCCTCGCGGGGCGGGTGCGGCGCTGAGCGGGAAGCCGGGCGGGAAGCCGGGCGGGAATCGGACGGGGACGGCCGGGGCCGCCACCCCCCACAGGAGAGGCCCCGACCGCCGTCCGCTGCGAACCCTGGTGGGGCACGCATCTCTTACAGCGCCGGTAATCGAAAATTCGTCACTCCACTTCTTCCCCGGGCCGGGGCCGGTCGTCCGGAGCGCGTAATATCACCCGCTCGTAGCCGTTTGACCACGTCACGATTCCTGGGGGTCCTGCCGATGTATCCGTGCGGTCGATGCCGCGCTGCCGCCGTGGGACCGGACGGCCGGTGCGCCGCCTGTGGCGCCTACCAGCAGCCGCACACGGCCGCGCAGCCGCATCCCGCCCCGGGCCCGTACGGGTACGGATACCCGCAGCCGTATCCGTACCCGGCCGCCATGCCCGGCCCGGTCGGCGGGGTGGATCTGCGGCGCGGCGTACGGATCGCCCTGAACGTCCTGCTGGGCGTGGTCGCCCTGCTGCTGATGCTGCGCCTCGCGGCCGTCGGCCAGCAGCGCAGCGTGATTCAGGACATCCTCGACAACGGCCATCCGGGCTCGTCCGCCTCCGACGCCGTCGACGACGCCGACTCCTTCGCCGGCGCGATGACCGTGCTGTCGTTCCTCGGCATGGCGGCCACGGCGGTCCTGTGGGTGATCTGGTTCCGCCGGGTGCGCCTCAACGCCGAGGTGTTCGCGCCCGGTACCCACCGTTTCGGCAGTGGCTGGGCGGTGGGCAGCTGGTTCACCCCGGTCGTGAACCTCTGGTTCCCCAAGCAGATGGCGAACGACACCTACCGGGCCAGCGCCCCCGGCGGCCCGCAGAGCGCCCCCAAGGGCCTGCTCAACGCCTGGTGGGTGCTGTGGATCGCGGCCAACGTGCTCAGCGCGGTGGGCGACGGCATGTCCTCGGTCGCCTCGCGCAAGCTCAGGCTTCAATCCGGCTCCGGCTCCGACTGGAGGAACGCCGTCGAGCTGCTCAACAGCTCCCTCGCCGTCGACGGCCTGTCCGTGCTGCTGCTCCTTGCCGACACGGTGTTCGCGCTGCTCGTCGTCCGGCAGCTGACGCGGATGCAGGAGCAGCGGGCCATGGCCGGCCCCCTGGCGATGCCGCCCGCCCCGCCGTTCGTACCGTCGCCCGCCGCGCCGTACGCGGCTCCGCCCGTCCCGCCCTTCGCGCCGCCCGCCGTCCCGCCGTACGGGGCACCGGTCGGGGGCGCTCCCTACGGCCCGCCGCCTCAGCAGAATCCTTTCGGCGCCGGTCCGGCGGCCTCCTGAACCGCGAGTGCGATCAGTGGTGCAGGATGTGAGCGTGCAGGGGGACGACGCTGAGCTGACCGTCGCGGTGCGCGCGGCGCAGAGCGGGGACGAAACGGCATTCCGTACGGTCTACCGGACCGTGCACCCGCGCCTGCTCGGGTACGTGCGCACGCTGGTCGGCGAGGTCGACGCGGAGGACGTGGCCTCGGAGGCGTGGCTCCAGATAGCCAGGGACCTGGAGCGGTTCACCGGCGACGCCGACCGCTTCCGCGGCTGGGCGGCCAGGATCGCCCGCAACCGCGCCCTCGACCACATACGCATGCGCGGCCGGCGCCCGGCCATAGGCGGCGACGAGAGCGAGCTCGCCGCGCGGGCCGCCGACGCGGACACCGCCGGGGAGGCATTGGAGGCCCTCGGCACGGGGCGTACCCTCGCCCTCATCGCCCAGCTTCCGCAGGACCAGGCCGAGGCCGTGGTGCTGCGGGTGGTCGTCGGCCTCGACGCCAAGAGCGCCGCCGGAGTGCTGGGCAAACGGCCCGGCGCGGTGCGCACCGCCGCGCACCGCGGCCTGCGGCGGCTCGCCGAGCTGGTGACGGCGGGCCCCGGCGGGCCCTCGGCCGTCGATGCCGGCCAGGACCGGCGGGCCGGCGGAGCGAACGTTTCTTCCGGTGTGACGCAATTGCGCGCGCGGACGCAGAAGGACATGTGATGTCGGACGACCACCGGTACGAGCACGACTGGCTGGATGACGACGCCGTGGAGCGGCTGCTGCGCGGTGACTTCTTCGCTTCCCGCGAGGGAGCGGGCGCGCCGGGCGCGCCTGCCGCCGGGTCCGCTCCCGCCGGGTCCGCTGCCGGGTTCCCCGCCGGTGACGGGGCCGGGGCCGTCGCGAAGCGGCTGGAGACGGCCTTCCGCTCCCTGTCTGACATCCCGTCGGCGGGAGCCGCCCCGCTGCCCGGTGAGGAGGCCGCGCTCGCGGCCTTCCGCGAGGCGCGCGCCGCCTCGGCGGCTCCGGCCGTCACGGCCGCCCTCGCCCCCGTCGCCGCGCGAGGCGCCGGGCTGTGGCCCGTCGAAGCCTTGCGCTCCTTCCTGCGCCGTCCCGCCCGGACGGCCCTCGCGCTGGCGCTCGCGGGCTGCGCGGTGGGCGGTGTCGCGGTCGCGGCCGGTACGGGCGTCCTGCCCGGGCCGTTCGGCAGGTCCGGCAAGGAGCCGTCGCCCTCCGCCAGCGTGACCCTCGCCGACGACACCGACATGGCGACGGTCGCCCCCGGCGTGCCCACCCCCGGAACCACCCCCGGCCCCGGAGCAAGCGCCCACCCCAGCGGTCGCCCGGACCCCTCCCGTACCCCCGGTGACAAGGAGTCCGGACCGGCGTCCGGCTCCTCGGCGAGCCCGTCGCACGGCGACGAGGACGACGCCAGGGGTGGGAAGGACGACAAGGGGAACAAGGGCGACAAGCCCGGCAAGGACGGCAGGAACGACGACCCCGGTGCCCTCGACAACGGCAAGGCGGGCCGTGTCTGGGCCGCCAAGGTCTGCCGCGAGTTTCTCGCCAACGGCAAGCGCGACGGCAACAACGGCACCGGCAACGGGAACGCCAACGGCAAGGGTCTCGACGAGGACGAGGCCCGCACCCTGGAGCGGTTCGCCGGTGGCTCGTCGGCCGTCCGGACGTACTGCGAGCGTGTCCTCGCCTCCGACGGCCAGGACGGTGACGGCTCGGTGTGGGACGACCTCGTCAACCGCGCCCCGCGCACCCGCAGCATGCCCCACGTCAGCGTGCCGGCCCCCGCCGCGACAGCGGGTGCGACAGCTGGTGCGACAGCGGGCGCCACGCCGGGTGTGACACTTTTCGGGGCGTCGGCGCTGTAGGTAGTGAGCCGACTGGTCATCGGCTGCGCGGAGCCGAAGTTCCCCCCCATTAGTCGGCTCCGCGCACCTTGGCGCGGGCGGGGCTTTTCCCCCGGTCCTGCCCGCGCCCCCCTTCCCCCTTCGCCGTGTGTGGCGACCGGGACGGACACCTCCGGAGGACTACAGTCCGAAGTGGAGGCTTCCGGAACCCGAACAGCGGGAGGCGTGTCCCATGACGACCCGATCGCGGGCGACCGAGTCCGGACTGCCCGTCAAGCCCGTCTACGACCCGGAGGCCCTCGCCGGCTGGGATCCCGGGGACCGGCTCGGCGCCCCCGGCGCGTACCCCTTCACCCGTGGCGTGTACCCGACGATGTACACCGAGCGCCCCTGGACCATGCGCCAGTACGCGGGCTTCGGCACGGCCGCCGAGTCCAACGCCCGCTACCGCCGGCTCATCGCCGACGGCGGCCACGGCCTGTCCGTCGCCTTCGACCTGCCCACCCAGATGGGCCACGACTCCGACGCGCCGATCGCGAGCGGCGAGGTCGGCAAGGTCGGCGTCGCGATCGACTCGGTCGAGGACATGCGGGAGCTCTTCGACGGCATCCCGCTGGGCGACGTGTCCACGTCGATGACCATCAACGCCCCGGCCGCCCTGCTGCTCCTGCTCTACCAGCTGGTGGCCGAGGAGCAGGGCGTGCCCGCGAGCCGCCTGACCGGGACGATCCAGAACGACGTCCTCAAGGAGTACATCGCGCGCGGGACGTACATCTTCCCGCCCCAGCCCTCGCTGCGGCTGACCGCCGACATCTTCGCCTACTGCCGGACCGAGATCCCCCGCTGGAACACCATCTCCGTCTCCGGCTACCACATCGCCGAGGCCGGCGCCTCGCCCGTGCAGGAGGTCGCCTTCACCCTCGCCGACGCCGTCCAGTACGTCCGTACGGCCGTCGCCGCCGGGATGGACGTCGACGACTTCGCGCCCCGGATCTCCTTCTTCTTCGTCGCCCGTACGACCCTGCTGGAGGAGGTCGCCAAATTCCGGGCGGCCCGGAGGATCTGGGCCCGGCTGATGCGGGATGAATTCGGGGCGAAGAACCCCAGATCGCAGATGCTGCGCTTTCACACCCAGACCGCGGGGGTGCAGCTCACCGCGCAACAGCCCGAGATCAACCTCGTGCGCGTCGCCGTCCAGGGCCTGGCCGCCGTGCTCGGCGGCACCCAGTCGCTGCACACCAACTCCTACGACGAGGCCATCGCCCTGCCCACCGAGAAGGCGGCCCGGCTCGCCCTGCGCACCCAGCAGGTGCTCGCCCACGAGACGGACGTCACCGCCACGGTCGACCCGTTCGCGGGCTCCTACGCGATCGAGTCGATGACGGACGAGCTGGAGTTCGCGGCCCTGGAGCTGATGGACGAGATCGAGGCCATGGGCGGCGCGGTCGCCGCCATCGAGCGGGGCTTCCAGAAGGGCGAGATCGAGCGCAACGCCTATCGCGTCGCGCGCGAGACCGAGTCGGGCGACCGCGTCGTCGTGGGCGTCAACCGCTTCCGCGTCGACGAGGAGGAGCCGTACGAGCCGCTGCGCGTCGACCCGGACATCGAGGCGCGGCAGCGCGAGCGCCTGGCGAGGCTCCGGGCGGACCGCGACGGCCGCGCGGTCACGCGCGAACTGGACGCGCTGCGGCGGGCGGCGGAGAGCGAGGCGGAGAACGTCCTGCCCCCGATGCGGGAAGCCCTCCGGGCCCGGGCCACGGTGGGGGAGGTGTGCGGGGCGCTGCGGGAGGTGTGGGGGACGCATGTGCCGGCGGACTCGTTCTGACGGCCCCGAGCCCTCCGGGGCGGCCCGCAGCCGGGCCGGTCCTCGTCTTGGCGGCGTGGCCGAAAGGTGAGGGACACTGGTGGGATGTCCTCCCCCCGCCGGGCCTGTCCCGTCTGTGCCCGTGAGATCGCCGTCGTCGGCGGCCGCATCGCCCGCCACGACCCGCCGGGCCGCCGCCCCGCGTTCACGTACGAGCTGATGTCCTGCCCCGGCTCCCGCCGCTCGGCCCCGCTCCTGGCGACGGAACCGGTCCTCTTCGACCCGGAGCAGCCCCCGATGGACGGCCAGCAGCAGCTGTTCTGACGACTTGCCCTTGCCGTTACGTCAACTTCTACTGTCGACGGCATGAGCGAGATCAACACCGCCGAGTCCGCGGTCGCCTTCGACCGCACCATCTATCCCATGCCGATGTTCGCCAACTTCAAGGTCGCGGACATCGAAGCCGCCGAGGCGTTCTACCACGCCGTCGGGTTCTTCACCCTGGCCACCATCCCGGGACCGGACGGGTCCACCGCGCTGGTGCACCTGCGGCGGATGAGGTACCAGGACATCCTGCTCACCCCCGGTGAGCCGGTCCGCGGCAGCACCACCGTGAGCTTCGCCGCCGGCGGGCAGGACCTCGAGGAGCTGGCGGCCCTGCTCCGGGAGGTCCCGGTCGACGGGGCCCGGGTCGAGGGCCCCGCGGACACCCTGTGGTTCACCTCGGACCTGACCATCGACGACCCGGACGGGAACCGGGTGATCCTCACGGCCTTCCGGGAGGAGGAACTGGAGCAGGCGAAGGAATGGGCCCGGGAGAACATCGTCTAGCGGCAGACGACATCTTCCGCCGGACGCTGTCCCGTCTTGAGGAACGCGCTGACGGTCCGGTCGCCGCAGGCGTTGCCGTTGGCGAGGTACGCCTGGTGGCCGCCGGAGTCGACGGTGACCAGCCGGGCCCGCTCGCCCAGGGCCTCCCGCATCTTGAGGGCGCCGCTGTGGGGCGTGTTCGGGTCGCGCAGGTTCTGCGCCATCAGGATGTTCGAGGGCCCCCGGGAGGTGATCCGGCCGGGCTTGTCGGCCGGCTCGTCCTTCCAGAACGCGCAGGGCATGACACTGACGGGCATGCCCGCCGTCAGCGGGTGCCGGATCCGGTCGGCGGCCACGGCCCGCCGGTAGGCGGGGAGCGACTTCGGCCAGGCGACGTCGTTGCAGATGGTCGCCGTCCGTACGGCCGCGTCGGACTGGGACACGGCGAAGGGCAGGACGTCGGGGACGGTCAGCTTCTCCTCGTCGGCGGTGTCGCGGGCGGCGCGGATCAGTTTCGCCAGGGGCGCGAAATCCTTGTCGGAGTGCAGGGTTTGAAGCAGACCCATCCGCAGACGGTTGCCGGTCAGTTCGTGACCGTCGACGAACTTCCGGGGCGAGGCGTCGAGCTTCGCCGCGAGTGAGAGGAACACCGGTTGGACGGCCACGGGGGTGTCGGCCAGCCGGTCGGGGTTGCCGGGCGTCGAGGCCCACTTCGCGAAGTCGGGGAAGCGGTCCTCGACCCCGACGGCCATGTTCGCCAGCCACCCGCGAGCGACCCGGGTGGGGTCGGGGTCGCCCGAGCTGTCCAGTACGACCCTGTCGGTCCGGTCGGGGTGCTGCTGCGCGTACTGGGCCGTCACATACGTCCCGTACGAGACGCCGTAGACCGACAGCTTCCGCTCGCCGAGGGCCTGACGGAGGAGCTCGACGTCGCGCACCTCGTTGGCGCTCGTGAACGAGCGGAGGAGCGGGCCGCCGTTGCGGGCGCAGGCGTCGGCGATACGGCGGCCACGGGCGGCGTTCTCGCCGATGTCGCCGTCGGGGCCGGGCCAGGGGATGTAGCTGCTGATCTCCAGGTCGCCCTTGTCCAGCCCGCAGTCGGCGAGGCTGCTGCCGTGGGTGCCGGTGCCGCGCGGGTCGAAGCTCACGATGTCGTACGCCCCGCCGGTCTCCCCGCGCATGGCCTCGCCCTTCTGTTCCAGCAGGTCGAAACCGGAGCCACCGGGCCCGCCGGGTATCAGCAGCAGCGTCCCCCGCCGCGCCTCCGGGTGGTCCGTCCGCAGCCGGGACACCGCGAGCCGGGCCCGGGGGCCGTCCGGAGCGCGGTAGTCGACCGGTACGGACAGGTCGGCGCACTCCCTGGTCGGCGCGTCGGCGCAGGGCTTCCAGTGGAGGGCGGGTGAGGCCACCGGTGCGGCCTGTGCCGGTGCGGCGAGGGTGGCCGCCACGGCGGAGGTGGCGAGGGCGAACAGGAGGGATTTTCGGGTGCGTTGGTTCGTCATGCCGAGAAGATTGGCCGGTCGGCGACGTTCTGCCCATCCGGCCCACCGTTCCCTTAAGGGTGGGGAAAACCCCACGGCCACCGGGGGATTGGTCCCCGTGAATGCGTCATGACCGTTAGAGGTGGACTGTTCATGATTGGCCGGTATCGCGGTGTTGCGGGGCCTAAGGGGCGGCCATGACGCGCCACAGCGGCTCGAATGCGACAAACGCGGCCGCCTGTAACGGTGTTGAGGGGTGACTGACCTGCCTGTATACGGTGCCCGGCTGGCGCGGGGCAGCCGTCGTTTCCGGCAGGCCGTATAGGGGCCTTAGGAGAAGCCGTCCGGCCGAATATTTTTCCAGGTGACCGTACGGGACCGGCCTTCGGGAAAAGGGGCACGGAATGACCACGTCCAACAGCGAGTACACGATCCTCGTCCGGCCTTCCGTCGAAAAGCAGTGGGTCGGCGGAGGCTCCATCCGGCTCACCGTCTTCAACCTCACCGACGACGACAAGAACATCTCGACCATCGAGTTCGACGTGGCCCAGGGGCAGACCGTCAGCAACAACGTCGGCCTCGTGGTGACCCAGCAGGCTCAGCACGTCACGGGAGCGGTCGAGAGCTACAAGCGCAAAATTCCCGCGCACGGCACGAACTTCGTCATCGTGTCCTACAGCGGCACGCTCGACCCGCTGCCCAAGAACATCAAGGTCGACGGCGTCCCGGCGGACGTGCCCGAGTACGACACGCCCCCCACCCCGGTCACCGACCTCCGGGTCGAGAGGGCCCTCGGACGCTCCGTACTGCTCGACTGGACGCCCTCGACCGACCAGGTGGCGGTGATCGAGTACCACATCACCGTCGACATCCCCGGCCGGGAGCCCGTCGTGGTCACCGGGCCGCCCGCCCTCGTGGGCCGTCTGACGCCCGGGACCGACTACGAGGTCACCGTCGTCGCCATGAACATCCGCGGCCTCTTCTCCGAGCCCGTCACGATCGGGTTCAACTCCGGTGCGGCCACCGGGGAACGGCCCGCCTGGGACATCCCGGTCATGCCGTTCATCGACTACGCCGGCGGCAACACCGTCTCCGGCGACTGGCACCTCAACGAGATCACGCCCATCGCCCAGGCCACGGGCGTCCGGGGCGTATCGCTCGGCTTCATCACCGTCGCGAACGACCAGATGGAGCCGTGCTGGGGCAGCATCCCCACCTACGACGCCATCAACGGCAAGCACAACGCCGACGACGTGCGCGCCTTCAAGGCGCTGGGCGGACACCCGGTCGTCTCCATCGGCGGCTGGACCAACCACATCGCGGAACTGGTCCACACGGACGTCGAGAAGGTCTACGGCTGGTACTCGTCCATCCTCGAAGCGTACGAGATCGACCGCATCGACTTCGACATCGAGGGCGCGGCCCAGAAGGACAAGCCGTTCCTCGCCCGGCACATCGCCATCGTCCTGAAGCTGCTGGACGCCCGCCCCCAGCTCCGGATCTCCTACACCCTGCCCGTCGACGCCGGGCGCGAGCGCCGCCCCGCCGACGTGTTCGGGCCCGACGACCCGAACTGCCCGCCGGACCTCGTCGCCGGGTTCAACACCGACGGTCAGGCCTTCATCGGCATGCTCGCCGACGCGGGCATCCTCCCGTCGCTGTTCAACGGGATGACCATGACCATGGGCAACCCCAACCGCCCCCAGGGCACGGAAGCCGTCATCGCGACGCGCTTCATGCACCGCACGGTCAAGCAGGCCTACCCCCACCTCACGGACGCCGAGGTCTGGGCACGGCTGGGCGCCTGTCCGATGTACGGCATCAACGACGGCGGCGAGCGCTTCCACGAGCAGGACATGCACGACCTCGTCGCCCACGCCCGTGACGTCCGGCTGGGCTCCATCGGCGGCTGGGACGCCCAGCGCGACTGGAACTCCAACCGTACGACGACGAAGTGCGGCGTCGACTCGGGCGACATCTCCCAGTGCACGTGGGAGCCCCAGACGCCGGGCACGTACCTGAAGATCGAGGCGACGTACCAGAACTGACGCCCAGGGGGTCCGGGTCCGGGGGCTCAGCACCCCCCGGACCCGGACCCGTGTGCTCAACCGGCCATCCCCTCCAGCTCCAGCCCCGCCGGGAGCCCGGCGCCGTCGCCGTCGTATATGACGCCGAGGCGCTGGGTCGCGCGCGTCAGGGCGACGTACAGGTCGCTCGTCCCGAACTCGCCCGGCTCGACGACGATCACCGAGTCGAACTCCAGGCCCTTGGCCTGGCGCGGGTCGAGGAGGACCACCGGGTTGGTCAGGTCCGGGTTCGCGCCCGTCGAGGCCGCCGGCAGGGCGGCGCGCAGGGCCGCGTGGTGCCGGCGCTGGGCGATGACCGCGATGCGGGCCATCTCACGGGCCGTCTCGGAGACGACCGCCTCGGCCACCGCGTCCGCCAGGTCGGCCGCCGAGTCGCCGGAGACGAGGCACATCCACGGCCCCACCCCCGTGGACCGTACCGAGCTCGGCGGCTCGAAGGACGGATCCGCGGACCGGACGACGCCGGCCGCGACGGCCATGATCTCGGCGGGCGTACGGTAGTTGACGCCCAGCCGTACGTGCTCCCAGCGGTCGCCGACGTACGGGGTGAGGATGGCGTCCCAGGCGCCGCAGCCGCCGGGTTCGGCGGTCTGGGCCGGGTCGCCGACCAGGGTCATGGACCGCGTGGGGCAGCGGCGCATCAGCAGCCGCCAGGCCATGGCGGACAGCTCCTGGGCCTCGTCGACGATGATGTGGCCGAACGCCCAGGTCCGGTCGGCGGCGGCGCGTTCGGCGGCGCTGCGGTGGTCGGCCTCCTCGTGGCGTTCGGCGAGGCGTTCCGCGTCGATGAGGTCGTGCGCGGAGAGGACCTCGGAGTCCTCGTCCTCGCGGTCCTCGAACTCCTGGGTGCGGGAGCCGTAGGAGAGGTCGAGGACGCCCTGGGCGTAGCGGACGCGCTCCTGGCGCGCGGCCTCCGCGGCGGCGCGTTCGGCGGAGTCGTCCTCGCCGAGGAGCTCGGCGGCTTCATCGAGGAGGGGGATGTCCGCCGGGGTCCAGGGGCCGCCGTCGCGCCGGATCGCCGCGGCGTCCTCCTCGGGGAGGTGGGTGGGGTCGGTGAGGTAGTCGCCGACGAGCCGCTGCGGGGTGAGCGCCGGCCACAGGTCGTCGATCGCGGCGTGGACGTCGCGGTTGGCGGCGACGGCCTTGCCGAGCTGGGCGATGTCGTCCGGGCCGAGGAGGCTGGGCCCGCCGTAGGGGTCGGTGCCGATGCGGTCGGCGATCCGGGCGGTGAGGGCGTCGATGACGCGGAAGGCGAAGTAGGGGCGGGCGAGGTTGTGCGGCAGCCTGGTCTCCCGTGCCAGGCGCCGGGCCTCGGTGGCGATGTCCGTGTCGAGGACGAGTTCGCCGTCGTCGTGCTCGATGACGAAGGGCGCGCCGGGCTCGGGCACGGTCTGCCGGTCGCGGACGTACGCCGCCAGGGTGCCGGCCATGCCGGCGGCGCCCTTGATCCCGGCGGCCCGGGGGCTGTCGGTGCCGGTGGCGCGGACGCCGGGGAAGAGCTCGGCGGGCGTGGCGAGGAGGACGCCGGTCTCGCCGAGCGCGGGCAGCACCTCGCCGATGTAGCCGAGGAAGGCCGGGTTGGGCCCGACGATCAGTACGGCGCGGCGGGCGAGCCGCTCTCGGTGGGCGTAGAGGAGGTACGCGGCCCGGTGGAGGGCCACGACGGTCTTGCCCGTGCCGGGGCCGCCCTCGACGACGAGGACGCCCTGGTGCGGGGCGCGGATGATGCGGTCCTGCTCGGCCTGGATGGTCTGCACGATGTCGTGCATCCGGCCGGTGCGCGCGGCGTCGAGCGCGGCGAGGAGGACGGCGTCCGCGTCGCTGCCCTCGTGGCCGGTGCGGGCGGTGTCGGTGAGATCGAGGATCTCGTCGTGGAGGTCGGTGACCCGGTGGCTCTCGGTGGTGATGTGACGCCTGCGGCGCAGCCCCATGGGGGTGTGGCCGGTGGCGAGATAGAACGGGCGGGCGACCTCGGCCCGCCAGTCGATCACCAGGGGCGTACGGTCCTCGTCGGCCGCGCGGATGCCGATGCGGCCGATGTGATGGTCGGCGCCGTCGCGGAACAGCAGCCGCCCGAAGCACAGCCCGTGCTCCCCGGCGTTGAACGCCGCGAGCAGCCCGGACTGCTCGGCCACCATCACATCGCGCTCCTGGCGCGCCTGGAAGGTGGTGCCGTCCATCGCCAGGGCGCCCTTGACCGCCGCCTCGGCGCCGGAGCGCAGCTCGGCGAGCCGGTCGTAGAGACGGTCGATGAATTCCTGCTCATTGCGCACGTCCGTGTTTGACAATTCCACTCCCGCACGGATATGATGGCCTCATAAAGCTTCCCCATGTGTTGAGTTGACCAACGCATGGAAACAACCAATATACGCAGAGAAATGCCCCGGGCGTCAATACGCTCCGGGGCTTTGTTGCATTTCCGGGGGCTCAGTCGGCTACCGGCTCCGGCTCCTCGTCCGTCGCCAGCCGCGCGTGCCGTTCCACGTCGTAGCGCACGCCGGAGTAGAGAAGCCGTTGCCTTTCGCGCCCCTCGACGGCGAAACCGGCGGCCGTGGCCACCCGGCAGGAGGCGACGTTGTCGACTCGGTGCCCCAATTCCAGCCGGAACAGTCCCAGCTCGTCGAAGGCCCACCGGCACACCGTCCGGCAGGCCGCCGTGGCGGCTCCCCGGCCCCGCGCGGACTTCGTCGTCCAGTAGGAGACCCAGCCCGTGGCATGCCGGCGGTCGACCGCGCTCACCGTGATGTCGCCGAGCACGACGGCGGGATCCGCCCGCTCGACGACGGCGAAGGAGTACGCGGCGTCCTCCTCCCACTGCCCGGCCCGCCGCCGGACCCACCGCAGCGCCTCGTCGGCGGTGTCGACCGGCTGCGGCGCCTGCCATCGCATCAGCGGATCCGCGTGGGCCTCCAGCAGGGCGCCGACGTCCCGCGCCGCCCACGGCCGCAGCAGGAACGGGCCGGCGGGCACTTCCATCTCCTCGCGCATGCGGCGAGTGTGCGCCACGGATTTATGTCCGTACAACTCCTGTCCCGTTAGCGTGTGTTCGAGCGCACGCGGGAAAGAGGTTCGCGTGACCGGTTTCGTGAGTGAAGAGTTCGAGGGGCTCCAGGCGCAGGTCCTGGGGCTGGCCGGGCGTCAGGTGTCGTCCCGGGAGGTCGTGGAGCGTTCGCTGCGGCGGATCGAGGCGAGCCAGGGCACGCTCAACGCCTTCCGGATCGTCCGGGCCGAGGCCGCGTTGCGCGAGGCCGACGAGGCCGACCGGCGCATCGCGGCGGGGGAGCGGCTGCCGCTGCTCGGGGTGCCCGTCGCCGTCAAGGACGACATGGACGTGGCGGGCGAGCCGACCGCGTTCGGCTGCCCGGGGGACTTCCCGCCGAGACGGGCGGACGGCGAGGCCGTACGGCGATTACGGACCGCCGGCGCGGTGATCGTCGGCAAGACGAACACCCCCGAGCTGGGGCAGTGGCCCGTCACGGACGGGCCGGCCTTCGGGGTGACCCGCAACCCGTGGAGCCCCAAGCACACCCCCGGCGGCTCGTCCGGCGGCTCCGCCGTCGCCGTCGCCGCCGGGCTGGTGCCGGCGGCCCTCGGCTCGGACGGCGCCGGGTCCATCCGGATCCCGGCCGCCTGGACCCACCTGGTCGGCATCAAGCCCCAGCGCGGACGGATCTCCACCTGGCCGGAGCGCGACGCGTTCCGGGGCGTCACCTGCTTCGGGCCGCTGGCCCGTACGGTCGCCGACGCGGCGCTGCTGCTGCGGGCGGCGAGCGGCTCCCACGAGGGCGACATCCACCGGCCGCCCGACGTGGACGTCGTCGCGGCGGCCGGTCACGAGCCACGGCGGCGGCTGAGGATCGCGCTGTCGCTGCGGCCCGCCTTCGCGGCCGTGCGCAACGCCCTCGACCCCGCCGTGCGGACGGCGACCCTGCGCATGGCCGAGACCCTGGAGGCGCTGGGGCACGAGGTCGTGGAGGAGAACCCGCGCTACGGCCCCATCGGCCTCTCCTTCGTGCCGCGCTCGATGGCCGGCGTCCGGGACTGGACCGCGCGCGTGCCCGACCGGACGCTGCTGGACGGCCGTACGCGCACCAACGCGCGCGGCGGGCTGCTGCTCGGCGGCGAGGTGCTGCGGGCGGCGCGGGCGGCGGAGGCGCCGCTGCGGCGGCGCATCGGGGAGATGTTCTGGCGCTTCGACGCCGTGCTGACGCCCACCACGGCCGTACCGCCGCTGCGCACGGGCGCGCTGGCGGGGCTCGGCAGCCGGGAGACCGACTCCCGGATGATCGCGGCCTGTCCGTACAACTGGCCCTGGAACGTCCTCGGCTGGCCCGCCGTGAGCGTGCCGTCGGGCTTCACGGAGGACGGGCTGCCGCTGGGGGCGCAGCTGCTGGGGCCGTCGAACAGCGAGCCGCTGCTGATCTCGCTGGCCGCGCAGCTGGAGGCGGACCTGCGGTGGTACGAGGTCTGGCCGGAGGGGCTGCCGGACCGTTCCCTCGGTTAGCCGGACCGTTCCCTCGGTCAGGGGGCGGCTAGGGCGCGAGAACGTCCAGCTCCGCCATCGCGCCCGTGGCGATCTCGCGGGTCAGGGCCTCCGCCCGGGCCGCGTCGCGCTCGCGCACGGCCTCGGCGACGCGCACGTGGAGGGTGACGGCGGCCGGGTCGGGGTCGGTGAACATCACATGGTGGTGGGTGCGGCCGGTGAGGACCTCCGCGACCACGTCGCCCAGCCGCGCGAACATCTCGTTGCCGGACGCGCGCAGGATCACCCGGTGGAAGGCGATGTCGTGCACGAGATAGGCGGCCAACTGCTGGCCGCGCGAGGTGGCGACCATGCCGAGGGCGTGCTCGGTGAGCTCGGCGCACTGCTCGGGGGTGGCCAGCAGAGCGGCCAGCCCGGCGGCGGCGGGCTCGATCGCCGAGCGCAGCACGGTCAGTGAGCGCAGTTGCCGCGGGCGGTCGGGGCCGGCCAGGCGCCAGCGGATGACGCGCGGGTCGTAGACGTTCCACTCGTCGGCGGGCAGGACGGTCACGCCGACGCGGCGCCGGGAGGCGACGAGGTTCATGGACTCCAGGACGCGTATCACCTCGCGGATGACCGAGCGCGAGACCTCGAAGCGGTCCTCCAGCTCGTCCGTGCGCAGCACGCTGCCCGCCGGATACTCGCCCGCGGTGATCGCGGGCCCGAGGGAGTCCAGCACGCGCGCGTGCAGCCCCTGGCTCCCCGATCCCCCCTGCCCCTGTTTGTCCATGGGATCAGCCTAAGGGCGGCCTGCGAGCGCAATAAGTATGACGTTTTAGTCACAGGGTCTTGAATACGTCGTACTCAATGCGTTTCAGTGAACCCTCAACAACCGATGTCAATGGAGACAGCGAGGTACGTGTGATGGTCGTCGTGGTGATGGGCGTCGCCGGTACGGGCAAGACCACGGTCGGCCCCCTGGTGGCGGAGGCGCTGGGCGTCCCCTACGCCGAGGGCGACGACTTCCACCCGGCCGCCAACATCGCCAAGATGTCCGCCGGCACCCCTCTGGACGACGACGACCGCGCCCCCTGGCTCGACGCCATCGGCGACTGGGCCCGCGGGCGTACGGGCGCGGGCGGCGGTGGCGTCGTCAGCTGCTCCGCGCTCAAGCGCGCCTACCGCGACCGGCTGCGCGCGGCCGCGCCCGGGCTCGTCTTCCTCCACCTCACCGGCGACCGCGAGCTGATCGCCGGGCGGATGGCCGCCCGCAAGGGCCACTTCATGACCGCCCGGCTGCTGGACTCCCAGTTCGCCACCCTCGAACCGCTCGGGGCCGACGAAGCGGGCATCGCCGTCGATGTCGCGCCCGAGGCGGCCGTCATCGCCGAGCGGGCGGTCGCCGCGCTGCGGCGGCTGTAAGCCCCCGGATCCCCAGAGGCATCCCTTCCCCCCTCCTTCCCCCTTAGGAAGCCCCGTGAGCACTCTCAGCGTCGAGATGCTGGCCGCGGCAGCACCCACCGCACCGATCACGTCGGCGGGTCACGCACAGCTGGGCATCGCCGTCCTCGTCGGCATCGCCGTCATCGTCCTCCTCATCAGCCGTTTCAAGCTCCATGCGTTCCTGTCCCTGACCGTCGGATCGCTCGTCCTGGGCGCGGTCGCGGGCGCCCCGCTCGACAAGGTCATCACCAGCTTCACCACCGGCCTCGGCTCGACCGTCGCCGGAGTGGGCGTCCTCATCGCCCTCGGCTCGATACTCGGCAAGCTGCTCGCCGACTCCGGCGGCGCCGACCAGATCGTCGACACGATCCTGGCCAGGGCGAGCAGGAGCTCGATGCCCTGGGCGATCGTGCTGATCGCGGGCGTCATCGGCCTTCCGCTGTTCTTCGAGGTCGGGATCGTGCTGCTGATCCCGGTCGTCCTGCTCGTCGCCAAGCGCGGCGGCCACAACCTGATGCGGATCGGCATCCCCGCGCTGGCCGGCCTCTCCGTCATGCACGGCCTCGTGCCCCCGCACCCCGGCCCGCTCGCCGCGATCGACGCCATCGGCGCCAACCTGGGTGTCACTCTGGCCCTGGGCGTCCTCGTCGCCGTCCCGACCGCGATCATCGCCGGCCCGCTCTTCTCCCGCGTCGCGGCCCGCTGGGTCGACGTCACCCCGCCCGAGAAGCTCGTCCCGCAGCGTCCGTCGGAGGAGCTGGAGCGCCGCCCCGGCTTCGGGGTCACTGTCGCCACGGTGCTGCTCCCGGTCGTCCTGATGCTGGTCAAGGCGCTCGTGGACGTCGTGGTCGACGATCCGAAGGCCCATGTGCAGCGCGTCGCCGACGTGATCGGCTCGCCGCTGATCGCCCTGCTGGCGGCCGTACTGGTGGGCATGTTCACGCTGGGCCGCGCGGCGGGCTTCGGCCGCGAGCGGCTGGCGGGCACGGTGGAGAAGTCCCTCGTTCCGATCGCCGGAATCCTGCTGATCGTGGGCGCGGGCGGCGGATTCAAGCAGACGCTGATCGACGTCGGCGTCGGCCGCATGATCCTCGACATCTCCAAGGACTGGTCGGTCTCAGCGCTGTTGCTGGCGTGGCTGATCGCGGTCGGCATCCGCCTCGCGACGGGCTCGGCGACGGTCGCCACGATCTCGGCGGCGGGGCTCGTGGCCCCGCTCGCCGCCGACATGAGCACGACCCACGCGGCCCTGCTGGTGCTGGCCGTGGGCGCCGGTTCGCTGTTCTTCTCCCACGTGAACGACGCGGGCTTCTGGATGGTGAAGGAGTACTTCGGGATGAGCGTCGGGCAGACGCTCAAGACGTGGTCGCTGATGGAGACGGTGATCTCGGTGGTGGGGCTGGGGTTCGTGATGCTGCTGTCGCTGGTGCTTTAGCGGTCGCTACACCCCTGCGTACCGGGCGCGCCGCGTGAGGTTCAGCGCGGCGGCGCGGTCGGCCTGGCGGCCGGCCAAGAAGTTCCGGGACAGTACGGCCACCGCCAGACCGGGCGGCCGTACCGCCCCGTACGACGCGAACCGCCGCACCCCGCACCCGTGACAGCGCTCCTCCCCACCCCGGCGGGCCCAGCCCGCCCGGTGCGCGCACCTCATCGCGGCCACGCGGGCAGGACGTGCGTGTCACGGAAGTGACTGCGCACGGCGACCATGGCGTCGACGGCCGCCTCGGTGAGTTCGCCGTATTCGCCGGCGGCCCGCCGGGCCGTATCGAGGCGTACGCACTCGGCGCACCCGGCGGGTGAGGCGCTCGGCGCGGCGGCGCTGTCGCGCAGCCCCGCCGCCTCCCGCTCCGCCCGCGTCGCCAGCCGCAGCGCCTCGGTCGGCGCCTCCCACTCCCGGCCGCCGCCGGGCCGCCTGATCTGTACGCGCGTACCGACGTTGCCCATCACCTGGGCGAGCGTCGCGCTACGCGTGTCCACCACGTATGCGCCTTCGCGGTAGGTCATGGAATCTCCCCTTCGAGTTGACCTTGCCGATGCGGCTCCCAGCTTTGCGGCGAGGGGGCTAGCTTCGGGAGGGGGAGAGGTACTACAACCAGTGGTGTAAGAAGGGGAGTTAAGTCATGGCCAAGGGTCAGGTCGGATTCGGTTGGGAGTTCTTTGGGTCCGAGCTGAAGTGCCGCCGCGAAGCGGCTGGGCTTACGCAGCAGGAGCTGGGCAGACGTGTGTTCTGCTCGGGCTCCTACATCGGGCAGTTCGAGGCGGGCATTCGCAGACCGCAGCCCGAGATCGCCACGCGGTTCGACGCCGAGTTGGAGACGGATGGCTTGTTCGAGCGCATGTGCAGGAAGATCATCGGAAGCTCACCCTATGCCGCGTGCTTCACGGAGGCCGCGTACCTTGAGGGGCTGGCGGTCACGATCAGGGAGTACGCACCCACCTTCGTGCCCGGTGTGTTGCAGGCGCCCGCTTACGCCCGTGCGGTCTTCCTGGGAGGCTTTCCGTTCATGCCGGAAGACGACATCCAGGCCCGGATCGCCGCTCGCCTGGAGCGGGCGCGCATCTTGGACCATCCAACAGACCCCTTGTGGTGGGCCGTTATGGACGAGGCCGTCATCCGACGCAACACCGGGGGCCCGGCTGTCATGCGCGAACAGCTGATGCACATCGCTACGCTCGTCCGGCGGCGCCGTATCGGCGTGCAGGTACTGCCGTTCGCTGCGGGACATCCGGTGGTGGAGGGAACGCTCTCCATCATGACCTTCGACGACGCGCCGCCCGTCGCGTACAGCGAGAGTCACCGCAGCGGAGTCCTGCTCGACGATCCGGCGACGGTGAGTCGGTGCGTCAGCGCCTATGACCGTGCTCGGTCGGTGGCCCTGTCTCCGGACGACTCTCTGTCCCTGCTCGAATCAGTCGCTGAGGAGTATGCCCATGAGTACAGCGCATGACCTGCACGCTGTGGTGTGGCGCAAGAGCAGCCACAGCGGTTCGGGAGACGAGAAAGGCGGTAACAGCTGCCTCGAAGTCGCCGACCATATACCCGGCTTAGTTCCCGTACGGGACAGCAAGTCGGCCTATGGGCCTGCCCTGATGATTCCCGCTACGGCATGGGGAACCTTCATCGCAACGCTGAGGTGATGCAGAATGCCGATGTCTCAAGACGCCCTATGGCGCAAGTCCAGCTACAGCGGGGCGGGAGACGAAAACGGAGGGAGTAACTGCCTCGAAGTCGCCGACAGCCACCCCGGCATCGCTCACGTCCGCGACTCCAAGGATCCTCACGGGCCCATCCTGTCCTTGCCTGTTCCGGCATGGGCGGCCTTCATCGCCACGCTGAAGTGATGCGGGATTCCGCTGGCGTGAGCCACCCGTGGCGCAAGAGCAGCTACAGCAATGGTGGCGATGCGAACTGCGTCGAGGTCGCCGACAACATACCCGGCGCTGTCCCCGTCCGGGACAGCAAATGCCCCCACAGCCCGGCCCTACTGCTCCCTCTTCCGGCATGGGAAACTTTCATCGCCGCCCTCCGGTGACGACGAATCCCGTATGTGACCCAGGCCACCCGACCTCCCCGCCCCCACCCGTCACATTCCTACCGCGGCATCCGTCAGTGCAGTGACGAAGCAAGCCCGGAAGGAAGTCACCGTGACCGACAAGACCCAGACCCAGACCTCCCGCATGTCGAACCCCCTCGACCTGATCCCCGAGATCGCCGAGGTGTCGGCGGCCCTGTTCAAGGCGACCGGCAACGGTTCCGTGCCCCGCACCACGTTCGCCCTCATGCACCTGCGTGCCGGGCAGATCGTGGGCAACACGTACCTCACCATCTTCCACTCCAACACCCTCCGAACCGCAGGTGAGTCCGAGGAGCGGATCACTGCCGTCGCGTCCTGGAAGGACGCGCCGTACTTCACGGACGCCGAGCGGGCCGCGCTCGCGCTCGTGGAGGGGGTGCTGCTGCCGAACCGCCACGGCGAGCGGGTGACCGACGAGGTGTACGCCGAGGCGGCCCGGCACTACGACGCGAAGGCCCTCGCGACGCTCATGGTCGCGATCGGCCAGGTCAACTTCTTCATCCCGTTCGCCCTCATCGGGCGCCCCCTGCCCGGCAAGGCGCCCGCCGAGCAGTGGACCTGAGCGGATCTACACAGGCCAGGCGGTCGGACGCGGGGTGATCACCCCGCGTCCGACCAGCCATCCGGCCAGGTCGGCAGGGCGCAGCAGGGGGAACTGCCCGTCCCATTGGCGCCAATCCAGGCTGCTGGACATGTGATAGGTCAGCACGCCGAGCTCTCTGCCCATTTCCCCTCGGACCGTGAAGTCGACATCTCCCAAGCACATACAGAGGAAGGCGTCGGCCGACAGGTCGACCTCCAGCAGGCCCGCGAGCTCGGCGATCTCGCCGGAGTCGCCCACCATGACGGATCGTTCCCCGGCCGCCGGGTGGCGAGGGGACACCTCGACGGTACGAGCGGCCGCCCACAGGGCATCGACTCGTCGCAGCATGAACAAACCCACGCGGCTCTCCTCCCTAGGGGTACCCCCGTCCCAGAAGTGGGTGGTTCACCGGAGGCGGCGGGACCGGGGTCCTGACAATCATGGGCCGTATGGCAATTACCCATCGCAAGGCCCTCGCCCTCGCCGCCTGCGTCGCGGCCGCCACCACCCTGGCCGCGGCCCCGGCGCAGGCGGCGGCTCCCACAGCCGTGGCGAAGCCGCCCGCCCTCACCTGGGCGCCCTGCGCCGACGCGCCCACCCAGCAGTGCGCCGACCTGCCCGTACCGCTCGACTACCGCGAGCCCAAGGGGCGTTCGGTCAGAATCGCCGTCTCCCGGCTCCGCAGCGACCGGCCGGAGGCCAGACGCGGCACCCTGTTACTCATCCCCGGCGGGCCCGGCGGCTCCGGAAGGGACTGGCTGGGGCGGGTGGGGGAGAAGCTGCGGGAGGAGACGCGCGGCGGCTACGACATCGTGTCGTTCGACCCGCGCGGCGTCGGCGGGAGCACGCGGGCCGACTGCGGACTCGACCGGGACGACCTCGAAATCACCAGGATCCGCCCCTGGCCCGCGCCCGGCGGGGACATCAGCGGGAGCATCGCGGCAGCCCGCCGCGTCGCCGAGAGTTGTGCCCGCGCGGGCGGCGAGCTGATCCGTTCCTTCTCGACCGTCAACGAGGCCAGCGACATCGACCGGCTCCGTCAGGCACTCGGCGAGCGCAAGCTCTCGGCGTGGGGCGTCTCGTACGGGACGTACGTGGGCGCCGTCTACGCGCAGAAGTACCCGGACCGCGTCGACCGGCTGGTGCTCGACAGCAACGTCGACCCGGATCCCGCCCTCGTGGGCCGGGGCTGGACGGCGAACATCGCGGCGGCCACGGAGGACAGGTTCCCGGACTTCGCCCGGTGGGCCGCAGACCCGGCCCGGGACGCCCGGCACCGCGTCGCGGAACGGCCCGAGGACGTCCGGCCGGCGGTCCTCGCCCTCGCGGAGAGGCTGGACCGGCTCCCGGAACGGGGGCCCGACGGCACGCAGTGGCTCACCGGGAACCGGCTGCGGGCCCGGCTCCAGATGGCCCTCTACGACGACAAGGCCTTCCCCGGGCTCGCCGAACTGATCGTCTCGGCCCGTGCGGCGGGCGACGCCGCCCCACCGGCCGTGGAGCCGGCGTACGCGTCGCCCGAGGAGGCCGCCACCCTCCTCGGTGTCCTCTGCAACGACGTGCGCTGGCCCCGGTCGCCCGCCTCGTACGAGCGCGCCGTCGCCGCCGACCGGCTCCGGTACCCGCTGACGGCCGGGATGCCCGCCAACGTCATGCCGTGCGCGTTCTGGAAGAACGACACGGCGGAGAAGCCGGTGCGGATCACGGACGAGGGCCCCTCGAACATCCTCATGGTGCAGAACCTCCGCGACCCCGCCACGCCGTACCGGGGAGCGCTGAGGATGCGGGAGTCCCTCGGCGACCGGGCCAGGATGATCAGCGTCGACTCCGGCGGGCACGGCGCGTACCTCCGCAGGGGGAACGCCTGCGGCGACCGGACGGTCACCGCGTTCCTCACCACGGGCGAGCGGCCGGAAAACGACGTTCTGTGTCGCTAGACGCCGCCGTCCCGGGCGGGGCTCCCCCCTGTAGGAGTCCCGCCCGGGACCGAGCGGCTCGCGCGTCAGCCCGTCACCCCGTCACCCCGTCAGCGTCGCCAGGTACGCGCCCACGTCCTCCGCGTCGTCCGTCGCCAGACCCACGTACCCGTCCGGGCGGATCACGAAGTACCCCGACCCGTACGCCTCCTTGACGTGCCCGTCCACGTCCACCGGCCGGAACACCCGGACCCACTCCGGTACCGCCGCCGGTTCCGCGTCGCCCAGCGCCAGGACCGTGGCGTGCGGGCCCTGGAAGACGTCGAACAGCCGGACCCGGGCCCCGGAGGCGGGGTCCTCGCACGGTGCGTCCGGGGCGCGGTCGCCCGCGCGCAGGGCGCCCTCGGGGAGGTCGTGGCGCAGCTCGCGGCTGAGGGGGCTCTCCGGGTAGCCCACGTGGAGCTGGAGGGTCTCCGGGCCGCGCCTGGGCTGGCCGCCGTCGTCCTCGTGGTGGATGCGGGTGCTCAGGCCCAGGACGTCGGCCGCGACCCCCATCCGCTCGGACCCGTAGGTGTCGAGGAAGGAGTCCGGCGCCCCGCGCCGCAGGACCGCGTCCAGCTTCCAGCCGAGGTTGTAGGCGTCCTGGATGCTGGTGTTGAGGCCCTGGCCGCCGGCCGGGGAGTGGACGTGGGCGGCGTCCCCGGCGAGGAAGACGCGCCCGGAGCGGAATCGTTCCACCATGGCCATGCGCGGCCGGAACGCCGACGTCCAGTGCACCTCGCCCGCCTTGAGGTCGCTCCGGCCCGTCCGCTCCTCGATCAGCCGCTGGAGGGCCTCCGTGGTGCCGTCCCGCTGGGGGTCCGGCTGGGCGTCGGGGTCCTCGTAGCGGGCGACGAGCTGGAAGGTCTCGACGCCCTCCAGCGGGCGCAGCATGAGCCTGCCGCCGGGGGCCTCCGGCCAGACGTGCCAGTGGGTGCGCTCCAGCCCGTCGACGACGACGTCGGCGAGGAGGGAGACGCGCTCGTCGACGGGCTCCCCTGCGAAGCCGACGTCCAGGGCCCGGCGCACGCTGCTGCGGCCGCCGTCGGCGCCGACCAGGTAGCGGGCCCGTACGGTCTCGGTCGTGCCGTCCGGGCCGGTGAGCGTGGCCGTGACGCCGTCCTCGTCCTGATCGAAGCCGGTCAGCTCGGTCTCGAAGTCCACGTGGCCGCCGAGCTCTTCGAGCCGCGCGGCGAGGATCTCCACCGTGCGCCACTGGGGCAGCATCAGGATCTCGCCGTACGGCACGGCCGGCGTGGGCTCGGCGCGGACGAACATGTCCCATTCGCGGACCTGCCGGTCGCCCTCCCACAGCATCAGCGGCGGGCACGGGCCGCCCGCGGCCCGCATGGCCCCGAGCACGCCCAGGTCCTCGAAGACCTCCAGCGAGCGCGGCTGGAGACCCGCGCCGCGCGAGCCCGGGAAGCCGCGGTCGGCGAGGTCGACGAGGCGGTGGCGTATGCCGCGGCGGGCCAGGTCGATGGCGAGGACCAGGCCCGTCGGCCCGGCGCCCGCGATCAGGACGTCCGTGTGCGTGGTCGCGTCGATGGTGTTCACGCGATCCCCCCTATTCCTTAACGTTGTTAAGTTCAGATCGCCTCCACAGGGTGCACTTAACGTTGTTAAGGTGTCAAGGTGGCAACTCGAATTGACAGAACCCAGGTGGCTGTGACCGCACTCCGCCTGCTGAACGAGGTGGGCCTCGAAGGCCTCACCCTGCGCAGGATCGCCAAGGAGCTGGACGTCCAGGCCCCGGCGCTCTACTGGCACTTCAAGAACAAGCAGGAACTGCTCGACGAGATGGCGACGGAGATGTTCCGCCGCATGGGCACCGCCCTGTGCGCCGTCGACAGCTCCGGCTGGCAGGCGGTCATGACCGGCGCGGCCCACGTCATACGGGACTCCCTGCTCGGCTACCGCGACGGTGCCAAGGTCTTCGGCGGCACGCGCTTCAGGGGCCCGGACTACGCGGGTCCCGTGGACACGTTGATGAAGACGCTGGTGGACGCCGGGTTCACGCTCCCGGCCGCCGCACGCGCCTGGTTCACCATCCAGTGCTACACGATGGGGCACGTGATCGAGGAACAGTCCGTGTACCCGTTCCCCGGCGGCGAGCGCGACCCCTTCTACGCCCAGGCCGAGCGCGAACGTCGCCTGGACGGCCATGCGCTCACCGCCGAGGCGGGACGGGTGTTCTTCAACGACCTCGACACCGGCTTCGAGGCCGGTCTGCGCGCCGTCATCGCCGGCATCGAGGCCACACTGCTACCTGCTGAGTGACGTACCCTCCAGGGCCTTGCGCAGCACGGGCGTGAACCGCCGCTCCACGAACCGGTGCAGCGCCCACGCCAGCACCAGCATCACCAGCAGCGTCAGCCCGAACGTCGCATACGACGGGATGCCCAGCCCCCGGTGGAGCCCGCCGATCACCACCCACCCCAGGTGCTCGTGCACCAGATAGAACGGGTAGGTCAGCGCGCCCGCGAACGGCAGCCAGCGCCACGTCGCCCAGCCTGTCTGGCCCAGGGCCACCGCCGCGACGGCCGCGTAGCCGAGGGCGAGAATGGCGATGACGACGTAGGCGGAGCGGGTGGAGAAGTGGTGGGGGTTCGGCGGGTGCACGAGGCCCGCCACCGCGTAGTGCTGGCCGAGCAGGAAGCTCACGCCCACGATGCCCCAGGCCAGGGCGTCATTGCCGAAGCGGTGCACCAGGTAGAGGCCGATGCCGCCGATGAAGAACGCCGAGTGCTCCGGCATGAACACCACGCGCAGGAACTCGACGTGGGAGGCGGAGGTGATCACCGTCATCAGCGTCCACACCGCGCAGAACAGCACCACCCGCCGGCGCGAGGCCCCGGGGAGCACGACGAACAGCGCGAAGAGCGCGTAGAAGCGCAGCTCCGCCCAGAGCGTCCAGCACACCCCCAGCACCCGGTCGGCGCCGACGGGCATCTGGAGCATGGTGAAGTTGACGAGCGTGTCGCTGGGGGAGAGCGTCTTGTACGTCACCCACGGCAGCGCGAACGCCAGCGTGACCAGGACGATCGCGGCCCAGTAGGCGGGGTAGAGCCGGGACGCGCGCGAGGCGACGAAGGACCGCAGGGGCCGGCCCCAGCCGCTCATGCAGATCACGAACCCGCTGATGACGAAGAAGATCTGCACCCCGAGGCAGCCGTAGGCGAACGCCGTGGACAGGTGCGGGAACTCATGGCGGGGCGAGGCGCCCCACGCCCGGCTGACGTCGCCGTCCCGCCCGCCGTAGTGGTAGAGCGCCACCATCAGCGCGGCGACGAGCCGCAGCCCGTCCAGGGCGTACAGCCGCCCCGACGACCGGGCCTGCTCCGCACGCGGTGTGGGCAGGGAGGCGGCGGGGGCGGACGTGGGGCTTGTGACCGTCATGCGGGAGTCGCTTTCTTCGGCCTCGTCAGCCGCCGCTTCATGGCCCGCGCCCGGCGGGCCACCCTCCGGACGGCGGGATTGCGGGGGAGGAAGGCGAGTTGGGAGGGGATCGCGCCGGGGAGGGCGAGGGCGGTGAGGCGGCGGCGTTTGAAGTAGCGCCAGGTGCGGGGGTTTAGCTGGGTGGACAGGTAGCGTTCCGCCGCCGGGCGGAGGGCCGGGTAGATCTGGGGCTGCATCGCGTAGCCGACTGCGGCGAGGAGGCCGCTGAGGTCTGCGGGTGCGGGTGCGGACGGGCCCAACAGCGCGGTGTCGTCCTCCAGGTCCGGCAACAGCGCGTCCACGAGCGTCACCGGCACTCGGTTGCTGTTCTGGTACGGCGTGAGGCGTTCCAGCAGCAGGTCCGTGCCGGCGCGGGCGACGGGCAGGCCGTGGAACGTGCGGGCGGTCAGCAGCGCGGTCGAGAAGCAGGCGACGACCAGCGCGGGCCGCAGCCGCTGGTAGACCACCTCGGCCAGTACGGGCACGTCCAGGACCGTCAGCCGGGCGCCCTGCCGGGCGGCCTCCTCCTCCAGTATCCGCGACCAGCGGGCCGGCGCCGAGGGATGCGGCTTGAAGAGCACGTCGCGGTGGCCGCGCCGGACCGCGCCGCGCAGCATCCGCACATGCAGTCGCTCCTCCTCCTCGGGGGAGAGGATGTCCAGCGCCGACAGGTACTGCCCGAGGACCAGGGCCGCGCCCTCGGGGGACTCCGGCAGGCCGGGGCAGCTCTCGGAGAGTTCGGCCAGCACCTTGGCGAACGCCTCGCCGGGCACGGTCTCCGCCTCGACCCCGAACTCCGTGAGCAGCAGCGGTCTCAGCCCGGGCACGAGGTCCAGGTGGAGCAGTCGCCGTACGCGCGTGCCGATCAGCGGATCGAGCTTGCTGCGGGTGGGCCCGTAGCTCATCAGCCCGTCGGCGTAGACGTCCAGGGGCGCGTCGGGGAAGACCTGGGCGAGGGCGAGGGCCGGGTTGACCTGGATGGACTCCAGGACGATCGTCACGTCGTCCGTGCCGAGCCCCCACAGCAGCCGCAGATAGCGCTCCCACAGGGGGGCGTCGTCGGGGCGCGGGGACCAGCCGGCGGGGTGGAAGGGGCTGATCGCGTCGTTCCAGGACAGCACCCCGTCGAAGCGGGCGAGCAGCCGCTCGAAACCGGGTGCCCGGTCGGGGCCCGGGGTGGTCTCGGGGATGACGGCGGTGTTGGCGACGACCAGGTAGCGGCGCTCGGCGGCGGGCAGTTGTCCCGCGTCGAGGGCGGCGGCGAGCGTGGCGGCGCCGTAGAGCGTGGAGACGAGCAGGAGCTGGACGCGTGGACGGGAGGTCATCAGGCCGCTGCCCCCAGTCCGGCCGGAACCGGCCGGGCGGGCCTGCGGCGCAATCGGCGCAGCCGGGCCGCCCGGTCCTCGTCCATGGAATTCAGCGCGTCCTTGACGAGTTCCCGGGGCATGCGCCGCAAGGCGTCCGCACTCAGGGAACGCAATGCCCGGGCGACTTCGGGTTCGAATCGTTCGATGGTCCCCAACTGATGGGACATAATCGCGCAGTATGTTCGAACGGCCTTGGGGAGAAGCTTTTCCGCCTCCGGATCCGTCGCCGTTTCCTCGATTACCTGATCGAATGCGCGCAGGAAATGGAGCTGGCGTACGTCACCGATCTGCGTGAGCGAAGTGGCGACCCCCCGGCGGTAGAACACCCCGAGCAGCCCCGCCACCGCGAAGGACCGCGCTTCGCGGTGCAGCCGCCAGATCCACGGCCGGTCCTCGGCGGTGCGCAGTCCGTGCGTGAAGTGCAGCAGCCCCTCGTCCAGCAGCCGCCGGTGGTAGACGCCCGCCCAGGCGTAGGCGTAGTCGACGGACGTGGAGCGGTCGGCCGGCAGTATGGCCCCGCGCGGCGACAGCGCCACCCCCCGTCGTCCGACGGGCACCCGGTGGACCGTCCGCGCCCGTCCCGTGCACTGGACGTGGTCGGTACGGACGAAGTCGACGCCCAGCTCCTCCGCCACCGCGAGGAGTTGCCCGTAGTAGCCGGGGGCCAGCCAGTCGTCGCCGTCGAGGAAGGTCACGTACTCGCCGCGCGCCAGATCCAGCCCGGTGTTGCGGGCCGTGGCGAGGCCGCCGTTCTCCTCGTGCCGCACCAGCACCGCCCCCGGCACCTCGCGCTCGGCGCGCTCCAGGATCTCCGGTGTCCCGTCCGTCGAACAATCGTCGACGAGAATGAATTCGAAGTCCTCGCGTGCGTTCGCACTCAGGCTTCGCAGTGTGTCGGGAGCGTATGTCTGCACGTTGAAGAACGGCACGATGACCGAGAGCTTGACCACCCGCGTGACGCTATGTGGTGCCCCGGCATTCGTTCTGACGAAGGGCACAATGAGAGGTGAACGAAGCGCGGCGGATCGATGAACCGCCCTTGCGCGTCAACCGCTTCGCCGATCGTCGGTGTGCTGTTTACCGGCTGTTGAAGTCCCGTTGGGCAGCCAAACGGAATGCATTTCTATCGTCGGCGATGTGCCATCACGCAATGAATCCCCACCCCGGGTGGCCGTCCTCGCGGACTCCGACACCCGGTGGAAATGGGGAGCGCTCACCGCACACCGGTTCGCCCCGCGAGGCGCGCTCGACGGCTTCCTGCTGAGAGGACGCGCCACCCCGACGGTCCGCCAGCTCGCCGAGGTCGGGGTCCGCGCGGACGCCCTGCGCGAGGTCACCGGCGCGGAGTTCACCCGGGCGGCGGGCCGGGAACGGTACGACGTGATCGTCCTGGCCTGCGTCGGCGGCGCCGTGCAGGCGATGCTCCACGGACTGGCCCACGCGTGGGGCCCGGCACCCGCCCCCCGCCCCGTCGTCGTCACCGGCTACGTCGGCGTCGTCTACGAGAAGCTCGCCGACGGCCTGCTGCTGCGGCACGGCGCGGACGTCGTCCTCGCCAACTCCCAGGATGACGCCGAGCGTTTCCGCGCGGTCTACCAGGGTGTGGACGCCCCTTCCGACAGCGTGATCGAGTGCGCGCTGCCCTTCCTGGAGGGAGGAGAACGCGGGCGGAACGAGGCGGGGGGGAGTAAGGCGGGGGAGAGCGGAGAAGTCCGGCCGTTCACCGTGGTGTTCGCCGCCCAGCCCTCCGTACCGGACAGCCGCGCCGACCGGGCGTACCTCCTCGAACGCGCCGTACGACACGCCCGCTCGCACCCGGACCGGGATGTTCTCATCAAGCTGCGCAGCAAGCCCGGTGAGCACACCACGCACATCGAGGAACTCCCGTACCAGAAGCTCGCCCAGCGCCACCCCGGCGGCCTGCCGCCCAACTGCCGCCTCGTCTACGGGCACATGGGCGACGTCCTCGACCGCACCGACCTCCTGGTCACGGTCAGCTCCACCGCCGCCCTCGAAGCCCTCCACCGGAACGTGCCGACCGCCGTCCTCACCGACCTCGGCATCCGCGAGGCCCTCGGCAACCACCACTTCCTCGGCTCCGGCTGCCTCGCCTCCTGGGACCACCTCGACGCGGGCCACCTGCCCCGGCCGGACCCCGCCTGGACGGCCCGCCAGGGTGTCGCCACGGACCGGCCCCACGAGCGCGCGTTCGACACGGCACGCGCCCGCGTCGCCGAACTCGCCCGCCGCGCCGCACCCCCGCCGCTCGCCCCCTACTACACGGCGGCCACCGCCCCCGGCTACCTCCCCGGCATCCTCGCCCGCTACGGCTTCGACCCCGCAGGCCGCCCCCTGCGCGAGCCGGCCGCGCCCGGCCGCGAGGAGAGCGCGCTGCGCCGCGCCACCCGCAGCGCCCTCCGGGAGGCCGCGCGCGGGGCGTACCGGCACGGGGTGCAGCGCGTGGCGCCCGTCATCCGCCGGCTGGGGGAGCTGTGACCGAGGAGCACGAGGAGTACGAGGAGCACACCATGTCGTCCGTTCCACCGGCCGCCGTCCTGGCCGTCATCCCCGCCCGCGGCGGCTCCAAGGGGGTGCCCGGCAAGAACCTCGCCCCCGTCGGCGGCGTCCCGCTCGTCGCCCGCGCGGTCCGCGCCTGCCGGGCGGCCCGCCTGGTCACCGACGTCGTCGTCTCGACGGACGACCCGGCCATCGCGGCGGCCGCGCGGAGCGCGGGCGCGGAGGTCGTCCAGCGGCCCCCGGCGATCGCGGGGGACACAGCGACGAGCGAGGCGGCGGTGCTGCATGCGATGGACGCGTATGAAGCGATGCGGGGCCGGCCGGTCGGGACGGTGCTGCTGGTGCAGTGCACCAGCCCGTTCCTCACGACGGAGGACGTGGACGGGGTGGCTTCCGCTGTCGTGGAGGGCGGGGCGGACAGTGCGCTGACGGTCGCGCCGTTCCACGGCTTCGTGTGGCGGGAGGAGGAGGCTGAGGCTGCCTGCGGCGCGATTCCCCAGCCCCGCCCCTTCGCCGTTTCCCAGGGCTCCGCCCCGGACCCCGCTCCTCAATCGCCGGACGGGCTGAAATCAGCCCGTCCGGCGATTGAGGACACCGCGCGGAGCGCGGTCCGGGGGGCCGGGGGCTCGCCCCCGGTTGCGGGAAGGGGCGGGATCGGGGAACAAACCGCCGGAGGCCACGGCGTCAACCACGACAAGACAGGCCGCCCCCGCCGCCAGGACCGCCCCCAGGACCTCCTGGAAACCGGCGCCGCCTACGCCATGGAAGCCACCGGCTTCCGCAGGAACCGGCACCGCTTCTTCGGCCGCACCGACCTCGTCCGCACCGCCCCCTCCCGCGTCCTGGAGATCGACGATCCCCACGACCTCGCCCGAGCCCGAGCCCTCGCACCCCTGCTCGATGCCGAAGGCGTGCTCGCCCTCCCCGCCAGGGGCGACGTCGACGCCGTCGTCCTCGACTTCGACGGCACCCAGACCGACGACCGCGTCCTCATCGACGCCGACGGGCGCGAGCTCGTCGCTGTCCACCGCGGGGACGGCCTCGGCGTCGCCGCGCTGCGCCGGGCGGGGCTGGCGGTGCTGATCCTGTCCACCGAGACCAACCCCGTCGTCGCCGCGCGTGGCCGCAAGCTCGGTGTGCCCGTGATCCACGGCAGCGAGCGCAAGGACGTGTCGCTCAAACAGTGGTGCGAGGAGCACGGCATCGACCCCCAGCGGGTGCTCTACGCCGGCAACGACGTCAACGACCTGCCCTGCCTGGGCCTCGTCGGCTGGCCCGTGGCCGTGGCCGACGCCCACGGCGCCGTACGTGCCGCCGCCCGCGCGGTGACCGTCGCCCCGGGCGGCCGGGGCGCCGTCCGCGAGATCGCCACCTGGCTCCTCGGCGAGGACCTCGGCACCCACTCCTGACCCCGAACCCGACCGCCCCACCCCCGTCACCAAAGGAACCGCCCCGTCATGAACCCAGCACCGCGCAGCGGAAACCGCACCCGGCTCCTCGGCGACCGGCCCGTCGGCCCCGGGCACCCCGTCTACGTCACCGGCGAGATCGGCATCAACCACAACGGCGACCTCGACACCGCCCTCGCCCTCGTCGACGCCGCCGTCGACGCCGGCTGCGACGCCGTGAAGTTCCAGAAGCGCACCCCCGAGATCTGCACCCCGCGCGACCAGTGGGAGCTGGAGCGCGACACGCCGTGGGGCCGGATGACGTACATCGACTACCGCCACCGGGTGGAATTCGGCGAGGACGAGTACCGCGCCATCGACGAGCACTGCAAGGGGCGCGGCATCGCGTGGTTCGCCTCGCCCTGGGACACCGAGTCCATCGCGTTCCTGGAGAAGTTCGACGTCCCGGCCCACAAGGTGGCCTCCGCCTCCCTCACCGACGACGAGCTGCTGCGCGCCCTGCGCGCCACCGGCCGCACGGTGGTCCTCTCCACCGGGATGTCCACGCCCAAGCAGATCCGGCACGCCGTCGAGGTGCTGGGCAGCGACAACATCCTGCTCTGCCACGCGACCTCGACCTACCCGGCCAAGGCCGCCGAGCTCAACCTCCGGGTGATCAACACCCTGATGGCCGAGTACCCCAACGTCCCCATCGGCTACTCCGGCCATGAGACGGGCCTCCAGACCACCCTCGCCGCCGTCGCCCTCGGCGCCGCGTTCGTCGAGCGCCACATCACCCTCGACCGCGCCATGTGGGGCTCCGACCAGGCCGCGTCCGTCGAACCCGGCGGACTGAGCCGGCTCGTGCGCGACATCCGCGTCGTGGAGGAGTCGCTGGGCGACGGGGTCAAGCGGGTGTACGACAGCGAGCTGGGGCCGATGCGCAAGCTGCGCCGGGTCGCGGGCGTCGTCGCCGAGGCGGACGACCGCGAACCCGTCGCGGTCTGACGGGCCCGGCCGTGACCCCACCCGAGGGGCCGGCCGACGGACCGGTCCCGGAGGCGGCGGAGGCTCCCGTCCGCCGCCTCCGGGGCCCCCGCCGGCCCGACGCCCCCACCCTGGCCTTCGTCGAGAGCCCGGTCCAGCTGCTGAACGTCCTCGAATGGGCGTACCGCGTCACCCACGGCCCCCGGCCGTTGTGCGAGGGCGTGCCGCGCCAGCCCGGCGCCCGGGACATCACCCCGCTCGGCGGCGATCTGCTCGTCGTCGTCCTCGCCCCGCACGACCCCATGACCCGCGGCCAACTACGGCGCATGGCCGAACTGGCCCGGGACCAGGGCCACCGGGTGCGCTGGGAGGAGGCCCGGGGCGGGCCGGGGGCGCCCCTCGCCACCGTCGGCACGCTCGCCGGGCCGCTGCGCAGGGCGCGGCGCGTCGTCATCGGCGACCCGTTCTCGCGCTACGTCCAGTTGCTGCTGACCATCACCCGGGCGCGGGAGCTGATCGTGGTGGACGACGGCACGGCGACCATGGAGTTCGTCTCCCAACTCGCCCGGGGCGAACGCTTCGTACGCTGGCACCGGCGGAACACGACCCCGGGGGCGCGCGACATCATCTTCGCGCCAGTGTCGGCGTCAGCGCGCCGGAAACTCACTCCGAACGACCACCGTTCGGTGGAAATCTTCACCTCGATGCCCGTGGAACCGCCACCCGGAGTGACGGTCACGGCCAATGACTTCGCCTGGACCCGGGCCACCCATGGCCCGCCCACCCTCACCCGGGGCACCGATCTGGTGGGCACCTCGCTCGTCGAGACGGGGGTCGTGGACCCCGAGCGCTATCTCGAAGCGGTCGCCGCCCTCGCCCGCGCCCACGGCGCCACCCGCTATTTCGCCCACCGCCGCGAGAGCACCGACAAGCTCCGCCGCATAGCCGTTGAGCTGGGGCTGGAGGTCGTCCGCCCCGAGCTCCCGCTGGAGCTGGTCGCCCGGCGCGGGCCCATCGGACGCACGGTGCTGAGCTTCCCCTCCACCGTCGTCCACACCTTGCCCCCGGCCCTCGCCGGCACCGGGGTGACCGTCGCCGTCTGCGACATCGACCCCGCCTGGCTCACCGAGCACGCCTCGCCCCGGGCCGAAGGTTTCCTCTCCGGAGTCACGGGCAGCGCGCGCGCCGTACGCCGCGTACCGTACGCGCCCGTTCCGTCGGGGCGTGTCGCCGAAGGTACGCCGTAAATACGGGTCATACCCCTCGGCCTACCCATCCATGCGGCTGAACTTTTCGTGATCGAGGGACAGTTGCCCCATTCGGGGCTCTACCCTTCACAGGGTGAATCACCTGATGCCCTGCGAAGCCGATCCCGAAACCACCGAAGGCGAACTTCCCGGTCTGCTCCCCTCCGGGCTGCGCAGCGAACTCATCGCGTTCCGGCGTGACTTGCATATGCACCCGGAGCTGGGAAACCGTGAGTTCCGTACCACCGCGCAGGTCCGGGCGAGGCTGGAAAAGGCAGGGCTCAGACCGCGTACGCTCGCGGGCGGCACGGGGCTGATCTGCGACATCGGGCGGGACAGCGCCTCGCGTGCCGCCACCGGCGGCCGGCGGCCCGTCCTCGCGCTGCGCGCCGACCTCGACGCGCTGCCCATCCCGGACACCAAGACCGTCGCCTACCGCTCGACCATCCCCAAGATGGCCCACGCCTGTGGTCACGACGTCCACACCACCGTCGTCCTGGGCGCCGGCCTGGTCCTGGCGGACCTGGCCGAGCAGGGGCTGCTGCCCAATCCGGTGCGGCTGATCTTCCAGCCCGCCGAGGAGGTGCTGCCCGGCGGCGCGCTCGACGCGATCGAGTGCGGGGCGCTGGACGGCGTGGGCCGCATCATCGCCGTGCACTGCGACCCCAAGGTGGAGGTCGGCAGGCTGGGCCTGAGGGTCGGCCCCATCACCTCCGCCTGCGACCGGCTGGAGGTCCGGCTCGCCGGCCCCGGCGGCCACACCGCCCGCCCCCACCTCACCACCGATCTGGTGACGGCCGCCGCCCGGATCGCCACCGACGTCCCGGCCGTGCTCGCCCGGCGGGCCGACGCCCGCTCGGGGCTCTCCCTCACCTGGGGACGGCTGGAGACGGGGCACGCCCCCAATGTCATCCCGCAGCACGCCGAGCTCTCCGGCACGGTCCGCTGCCTGGACCTCCACGCCTGGCGGGAGGCCGCCGACCTGGTGCACGCCGCGGTCGACGAGGTCGCCGCCCTCCACCGGGCCAAGACGGAGATCGACTACATCCGCGGCGTCCCGCCCGTGGTCAACGACGCCGAGGTCACCGGGCTGCTCCGGCGCGCCATGGCCGCCCGCCGGGGGCGGTACTCCCTGGAGGACACCGAGCAGAGCCTGGGCGGCGAGGACTTCTCCTGGTACCTGGAGCACGTACCGGGTGCGATGGCCCGGCTCGGGGTACGTCCGGTGGGTGATACGACCCGCCGTGACCTGCATTGCGGTGATTTCGATGTTGACGAGGAAGCGATCACCGTGGGGGTGGAGCTTTTTACCGCCGCAGCATTGCTGGACGGCAACCGAATGTAGGCATTCGGGTCAAGAAGGGTTGACGACGATCCGATAACGGCTTCCTAGCACCCCTTTTATCTGTATCTACGCGCGTTACGATGCCCGCGAAAGACAGCGCCAATGGAGGCGCTTCGAGTGAAGGGGCCCCTCGTGCGCCGGGTATCCACTATCGCCGTCGCGGGCATCAGCACCGCGGCTCTCGCATTCACTCTCACCGCCTGTGGTGAGTCCTCGACCGAGTCCAGCAGCGGCGGAAAGGGCGTCGGTCTGGCGTTCGACGTCGGTGGCCGTGACGACCACTCCTTCAACGAGTCCGCCGCCCGTGGCGTGGACAAGGCTCAGAAGGAGCTGGGTGTCCAGAGCAAGCTGATGACCGCCAAGAACGGTGAGACCGAGGCGGACCGCGAGCAGCGGCTGACCTCCCTCGCCGAGTCGGGCTACAACCCCGTCATCGGCGTCGGCTTCAACTACTCCAAGTCGATCGAGAAGGTCGCCAAGGACTTCCCGAAGACCACCTTCGGCATCGTCGACTCCGTTGCCCCCGGCAACAACATCGACAGCATCACCTTCGGTGAGCACGAGGGTTCCTACCTCGCGGGCGTCGCCGCCGCGCTGAAGTCCAAGAACCACAAGGTCGGCTTCATCGGTGGCGTGAACAACGCCCTCATCCAGAAGTTCCAGGCCGGTTTCGAGCAGGGCGCGAAGGACACGGACAGCAGCGTCCAGATCACCTCGCAGTACCTGTACCCGAACAACGACAAGGGCTTCAACGACCCGGCGGCCGCCAAGGACAAGGCCAAGGGCATGCTCGACTCGGGCATCGACGTGATCTACACCGCCGCCGGTCTCTCCGGCAACGGTTCGATCGAGGCCATCGCCGGCCAGAAGGGCGCCTGGGCGATCGGTGTCGACTCCGACCAGTACCAGCAGCCCGGCCTGGAGAAGTACAAGACCTCCATCCTCACCTCCGTGGTGAAGAACGTGGACGTGGCGGTCTTCGACCTCATCAAGAGCGTCAAGGACGGCAAGCCGCTCACGGGCCCGCACGCCTACCTGCTCAAGGACGGCGGCGTGTCGCTGGCCACCTCCGGTGGTCAGATCGACGACATCAAGGACAAGATCGAGGCCGCGAAGAAGAAGATCGTGGACGGCCAGGTCAAGGTCCGCACCGCCCCGTGACGTGAGTGACCGGTTCCGGCCGGTCCGTCATGACGTCATGACAGCGGGCCCGGCGGCGGGGGAGCTCCCCCGCCGTTCCGCTCCGGCGCGGGCCCCGCCCCGGCGCCCCCCCCCCCGCCCCCGGGGGGGGGGGGGGGGGGCCCCCCCCCCCCCCCCGGGCCCGTACATACGAGCCAACGCTACGCGCGTAGCACGGCGTTGACGCGTGTAGCGTCGCCCCCGCCCCGCCGAACCCTCCGACCCCCGCACGGCTGGTCCGGCTTTCCTCCCGCTCCCTTCCCCGAGGAGAGTGCGCCATCAAAGCGTCCACCGAAGAGCCCAGCAAGGAGCCAGCCGCACCGGCGGTAGAGCTCGCGGGCATCACCAAGCGGTTCCCCGGTGTCGTGGCCAACCACGACATCCGCCTCACGGTCCGCCGCGGCACCGTCCACGCCCTCTGTGGCGAGAACGGCGCCGGCAAGTCGACCCTGATGAAGATCCTCTACGGCATGCAGAAGCCGGACGAGGGCACCATCACCCTCGACGGCGAGCAGGTCTCCCTCCACAGCCCCGCCGACGCCATCTCGCGCGGCATCGGCATGGTGCACCAGCACTTCATGCTGGCCGACAACCTCACGGTGCTGGAGAACGTCGTCCTCGGCGCCGAGAAGCTCCACGGCATCGGCAACAAGGCCCGTAAGAAGATCAAGGAGATCTCCGACGCCTACGGCCTGGGCGTGCGCCCCGACGTCCTCGTCGAGGACCTCGGCGTCGCCGACCGCCAGCGCGTGGAGATCCTCAAGGTCCTCTACCGGGGTGCCCGCACCCTGATCCTCGACGAGCCCACCGCCGTCCTGGTCCCCCAGGAGGTCGACGCGCTCTTCGACAACCTGCGCGAGCTCAAGGCCGAGGGCCTGACGGTCATCTTCATCTCGCACAAGCTGGGCGAGGTGCTCTCCGTCGCCGACGACATCACCGTCATCCGGCGCGGCACCACCGTCGGCACCGCGATCCCCAGCGAGACCACCCCCAAGCAGCTCGCCGAGCTGATGGTGGGCGAGGAGCTGCCCTCGCCGGAGACCCGTGAGTCCACGGTCACCGACGTGCCCATGCTCACCGTCGACGGTCTCCACCTGTCCGCCACCGACTCCGACGGCGTGGTCCGCGCGGTGCTCGACGGCATCGCCTTCACCATCCACAAGGGCGAGGTCCTCGGCCTCGCGGGTGTCGAGGGCAACGGTCAGGCGGAGCTCGTCGAGGCCATCATGGGCATGCGGACCCCGGACGGCGGTGTCGTCACCCTCGACGGCGCCGACATCACCAAGACCCCCACGCGCAAGCGGCGCGAGGGCGGCATGGGGTACATCCCCGAGGACCGCCACCGCCACGGCCTGCTGCTGGAGGCCCCGCTGTGGGAGAACCGCATCCTCGGCCACGTCACCGAGAAGCCCAACAGCAAGGGCGGGCTCCTCGACACCAAGGCCGCCCGTGAGGACACCGAACGGATCGTCCGCGAGTACGACGTCCGTACGCCCGGCATCGAGGTCACCGCGGCCTCCCTCTCCGGCGGCAACCAGCAGAAGCTGATCGTCGGCCGCGAGATGAGCCACAACCCCAAGCTCCTCATCGCCGCGCACCCCACCCGGGGCGTGGACGTCGGCGCGCAGGCGCAGATCTGGGACCAGATCCGCGAGGCGCGCCGCGAGGGCCTGGCGGTGCTGCTGATCTCCGCCGACCTGGACGAGCTGATCGGCCTCTCCGACACGCTCCGGGTGATGTTCCGCGGCCGTCTGGTCGCCGACGCGGACCCCGCGACGATCACCCCGGAGGAGCTGGGCTCCGCCATGACGGGCGCGGCATCGGGCCACCTCGAGCACGAAACCGCCGAAGGCGGCGAGGGCGACGAGAAGGCGCCGGAGACTCCGGACGCCCCGGAGATTCCGGACGCCCCGGAGACCCCGGAGACCCCGGCGGAGGACGCTGACGAGTCCGCCAAGGACGACGCGTCCTCCGAGGAGCCCTCCTCGGAGAAGAAGAACGTGAAGAACGACAAGAACGACAAGAACCGGGAAGGCGGTGACTCGAAGTGAAGAAGTTCGACAAGAACAAGCTGATCCTTGGCCTCGCCGCCCCGGCCCTGGCCATCGTCACCGCGCTGGTGATCACGTCGATCATCATCGGGGCCACCGGCAAGGACCCCTTCCACGCCTACCAGGTGATGCTGGACTTCGGCTCCAAGGCCGACAGCCAGGTCTGGATCATCAACAAGGCGACGCCGTACTACCTGTCCGCGCTGGCCGTGGCCATCGGCTTCCGGATGAACCTGTTCAACATCGGCGTCGACGGCCAGTACCGCATCGCGGCGTTCTTCGCCGCCGTGGTCGGCGGCGCGCTGACGATGCCGGGCATCATCCAGATCCCGCTGATCATCGTCGTCGCGATGGTGGTCGGCGCCCTCTGGGCCGGTATCGCCGGTCTGCTGAAGGTCACCCGCGGCGTCAACGAGGTCATCAGCACGATCATGCTGAACGCCATCGGCGCCTCGGTGATCGGCTACTTCCTCCAGGACGGCCGCCTCGCGCAGAAGGAGGGCAACCTGATCCACACGCCCTACCTGCCCGACTCGGCCCACTTCTTCGAGATCCCGACCCAGCCCAAGCCCCTCTACGGCTTCGTGGTGGTCGCCGCCCTCGCCGGCGCCGCCTACTGGTTCGTCCTCAACCGCACCCGCTTCGGCTTCGACCTCCGCACCGTCGGCCGGTCCGAGTCCGCGGCCCACGCCTCCGGCGTGAGCGTCAAGCGCATGGTGATCACCTCCATGCTGCTCTCCGGTGCCATCGCCGGTCTCGTCGGCATGCCGACCCTGCTCGGCGTGTCGTACAACTACGGCACCGACTTCCCGGCCGGTATCGGCTTCACCGGTATCGCCATCGCGCTGCTCGGCCGCAACAACCCCATCGGTATGGCGCTCGCCGCCCTGCTCTGGGGCTTCCTGGAGCGCACCGGCACCCAGCTGGAGTTCGAGGGCTACGCCCAGGAGATCGTCGGCGTGATCCAGGGCGTCATCGTCCTGTGCGTCGTCATCGCCTACGAGATCGTGCGCCGGTACGGCCTCAAGGCCCAGCAGCGCAAGGTCGGCGAGGAACTCGCCGCCCAGGCCCGTAAGAGCGACAAGGCGGAGGTTTCCGCGTGAGCACCACCTTCACCTCCGCCATCGCGGAGAAGCTGTCCGGCCGGAACCGGCCGGACAACAAGCGGAGCAAGCTCTCCACCCCCGTCGTCCTGCTGATCATCGCGGGCGCGATGATCCTGCTGGCCGCCCTCCGCGAGATCACCGGCGCGAACGACCTGACCTCCTCAGGTCAGTTCTCCGGCGCCCTCGCCGCCGCCGTGCCCATCGGCCTCGCCGGTCTCGGCGGTCTGTGGGCCGAGCGCGCCGGCGTCGTCAACATCGGCCTCGAAGGCATGATGATGCTCGGCACGTTCTGTGCCGGCTGGATGGGCTGGCAGCACGGCCCGTGGGTGGCGGCCCTCGCCGGTGTCGTCGGCGGTGCCGTGGGCGGTCTGATCCACGCCATCGCGACCGTCACCTTCAACGTCGACCACATCATCTCCGGTGTGGCGATCAACATCCTGGCCCTGGGCGTCACCCAGTACCTGGCCAAGATGTGGTTCGGCGCCGAGGGCAGCGCCGCGCAGAAGGCGGGCGGCAACGACAAGCAGTCGCCGGTCATGGAGAACATGCCCAACTTCTCCATCCCGGGCCTGTCCGACTGGCTGCACTCGATCGAGAAGCACCACTGGTTCCTCGTCTCCGACGTCGCCGGTGTCCTCGACGGCCTCGTCTCCGACGTGTCCTGGCTGACGATCGTCGCCGCGCTGCTGTTCGTCGGCACGTTCTTCGTGCTGTGGCGCACGGCCTTCGGTCTGCGCCTGCGCTCCTGCGGCGAGAGCCCGGTGGCCGCCGAGTCCCTCGGCGTCAACGTCTACAAGTACAAGTACGCGGCCGTCGTCGTCTCCGGCGCCATGGCCGGCCTCGGTGGCGCGTTCCTCGCCATCGGCACCCACATGTACTCCGACGGCCAGACCGGTGGCCGCGGCTACATCGGTCTCGCCACGATGATCTTCGGTAACTGGCGGCCGGGCGGCGTCGCCATGGGCGCCGGCCTGTTCGGCTTCATGGACAGCCTCCAGCTGCGCTCCGGCGGCCCGACCGTCCACGCCCTGCTGCTGCTCGTGGCGGTGCTGCTGGCCGGCCTGGCCCTGTGGCGCCTGAAGCAGGGCAAGAAGAAGCCCGCGATCATCAGCGGTGTCATCGCCGCGGCCCTGGTCCTCTGGTACGCGCTGACCAAGACCGTTCCGCTGGAGTTCGTCGACGCCACCCCGTACGTCGCGACCCTGCTGGTCCTGTCGCTGTCCGCGCAACGCCTGCGGATGCCCAAGGCCGACGGCAAGCCGTACCGGAAGGGTCAGGGCAAGTGACCGACGCTCCCAACTGGGAGGACTTGCGCGCGCAGGCCCGGGACGCCATGTCCCGGGCCTACGCCCCGTACTCCAACTTCCCGGTCGGCTCGGCGGCCCTGGTGGACGACGGCCGCGTCGTCACGGGCTGCAACGTGGAGAACGCCGCCTACGGCGTCGCCCTCTGCGCCGAGTGCGGCATGGTCTCCGAGCTGATCGCCACCGGCGGCGGCCGCCTGACCCACTTCACCTGCTGCGACCGCCACGGCAACATCCTGATGCCGTGCGGCCGCTGCCGTCAGCTCCTCTGGGAGCACGGCGGCCCCGAGCTGGAAGTGGACACGACGAAGGGCATCCGCCCACTGGCGGAGCTGCTGCCCGACGCGTTTGGGCCCGCCGACCTGAATCGTTAAAGATGTTCCTAAGCGCCGGACGGGCTGATGCTTCAGCCCGTCCGGGTCACTTTCCGGCCCCGGGAAGCCCTGAGGACGCACGAACTTAAGGAAAATGTGCTGATGGACGCCATTTCCGTAATCCGCACCAAGCGCGACCGCGGCCGTCTGAGCGACGAGCAGATCGACTGGATGATCGACGCGTACACGCGCGGCGAGGTCGCCGACGAGCAGATGTCCTCGCTCGCGATGGCCATCCTGCTCAACGGCATGGACCGCGCGGAGATCGCCCGCTGGACCGCCGCGATGATCAAGTCCGGTGAGCGCATGGACTTCTCCTCCCTGCCCGTGCCCACCGCGGACAAGCACTCCACCGGTGGCGTCGGCGACAAGATCACCCTCCCGCTGGCTCCCCTCGTCGCCGCCTGCGGCGCGGCCGTCCCGCAGCTCTCCGGCCGCGGCCTCGGCCACACCGGTGGCACCCTCGACAAGCTGGAGTCCATCCCCGGCTGGCGGGCGCTGCTCTCCAACGACGAGATGCTGGACGTCCTGCGCAACGTGGGCTCGGTCATCTGCGCCGCCGGCGACGGCCTGGCCCCGGCCGACAAGAAGCTCTACGCCCTGCGCGACGTCACGGGCACGGTCGAGGCCATCCCGCTGATCGCCTCGTCCATCATGTCGAAGAAGATCGCCGAGGGCACGGGCTCGCTCGTCCTCGACGTGAAGGTCGGCTCCGGCGCCTTTATGAAGAACCTCGCGGACGCCCGTGAGCTCGCCTCCACGATGGTCGGCCTCGGCACCGACCACGGCGTCAAGACCGTCGCCCTGCTCACCGACATGTCGACCCCGCTCGGCCTCACCGCGGGCAACGCCCTTGAGGTCCGCGAGTCCGTCGAGGTCCTCGCGGGCGGCGGCCCGGCGGACGTCGTCGAGCTCACCATCGCCCTGGCCCGCGAGATGCTCGACGCGGCCGGCATCAAGGACGCCGACCCGGCCAAGGCGCTGGCCGACGGCTCCGCGATGGACGTCTGGCGTCGCATGATCATCGCCCAGGGCGGCGACCCGGACGCCACCCTGCCGGTCGCCCGCGAGCAGCACGTGGTGACGGCCGCCGAGTCCGGCGTCCTCACCAAGCTGGACGCCTACGCCGTCGGCGTCTCCGCCTGGCGCCTGGGCGCGGGCCGCGCGCGCAAGGAGGACCCGGTGCAGGCCGGCGCGGGCATCGAGATGCACGCCAAGCCGGGCGACACGGTCAAGGCGGGCCAGCCGCTGATGACGCTCAACACCGACACGCCGGAGAAGTTCGAGTACGCGCTCAAGGCTCTTGAGGGCGGCGTCGAGATCTCCGCGGCGGGCACGGAGTTCACGCCGAACCCGATCGTGCTGGACCGCATCGCGTAAGCACGCCGCTGACGCACTGAAAGCCCCCGCCAAGGCGGGGGCTTTCGCTTTGCTCGCGGGGGATCAGGCCTTCTTGACCACGCTGGACTTGAGCTGCATGGCGCCGAAGCCCTCGATCTTGCAGTCGATGTCGTGCCCGGCCACGCCGCTCACCAGGCGGATGTTGCGGACCTTGGTGCCCGCCTTGATGCCGGTCGGGTGGCCCTTGACCTTCAGGGTCTTCACCACCGTGACGGTGTCGCCGTCGGAGAGGACGTTCCCGACGGCGTCGCGGATCACCCCGCTGTCGCTGTCGTCGTCCGCGGCTGCGGAACCGGCCGCGGGGGTCCACTCGTGCCCACACTCGGGGCAGACGAGAAGGGCGCCCATCTCATAGGTGTAGGTGCTGGAGCACTCGGGGCACGGGGGAAGGGTCTCGTTCACGGAGAAAGGATATTTCAGGGCAAGGGCCCGCGCGTGCGGTGCCGCCGCCCACGTTTTGTATATTGCGCAAGCCAGGAACTGTGGGCGCGCGTGCCCCGTTGATCATGCGACGGGGACCGGGACAGTGGTTTGTGGAGGAAGTACATGGGTTTGCCCCTGACCAAGGGCGGCAATGTGTCGCTGACCAAGCAGGCCCCGGGCCTGACTGCGGTGACGGTCGGGCTGGGCTGGCGGGTCGGCCCCGCCGCGGGCGCCGACTACGACCTGGACGCCAGCGCCCTGCTGTGCGACCGGGCCGGGAAGGTGCTCTCCGACCGGCACTTCGTCTTCTTCAACAATCTTCGGAGCCCTGATGGTTCGGTCACCCATTCCGGGGACGTGAGCCCGTCCGGGGGAGAGGACCGCGAGCAGATCCAGGTCGACCTCGGAAGAGTCCCGGAGACGGTGACGAAGATCGTCTTCCCCGTCTCCCTCTACGAGGCCGAACAGCGCCGGCAGACGTTCGGCCAGCTCGACAGTGCCCACATCCGCGTCGTCGACCGAGCGGATGGCAGGGAGCTGGCCCGCTACGACCTGAAGGGCGACGGTTCGACGGAGACCGCGATGGTCTTCGGCGAGCTCTACCGCCACGGCGCGGAATGGAAGTTCCGCGCGATCGGGCAGGGGTACGCGGCGGGGCTCGCGGGCATCGCGACGGACTACGGCGTGGACGTGCTGCGCGAGGCGGCGGCGCAGCCGGCGACTGCGCCGGTTCCGCCTGCGCCTCCGGCCCCTCCCGTACCGATGGCGACGCAGCCCGCAGCACCGGCAGCCGTATCAACTCAATCAACATCCGCATCCGCAGGGAGCTCCACCGTGACGTGTTTCTTCGACCCGAGCCATGGCCCCGGCATGACGACGGCCATGTGGTCCCCGCAGTGGGGCGTCCCCCGCCAGATCCAGACCTGTGGCGGTTGCGCCCAGCGCGTCCAGACCACCCCGCCGCCGTACTACACGCCGCAGCAGCCCCAGGCGGGCTACCCCCAGCCGGTCCAGCAGGGCTACCCCCAACAGGGCTACCCGCAGCAGGGCTACCCCCAGCAGCAGCCCCCCGCCGGCTACCCGCAGCAGCAGGGCGGCCAGCAGCAGGGCCGCCGCTTCGGCACCGGCGCCCTCATCGGCGCGGGCGCGGCGGGTCTCGTCGGCGGCGCGCTCCTCAACGAGGCGATGAGCGACGACGAGCCGGACGTGATCGTCAACAACTACTACGAGGACGAGTGACCCCGGTCGGCACCCGGAGCTGACGGAGGAGCCCCTGATACCTGGGGCTCCTCCCATCCGCACGAACTACTCGACGGGTGCGTCGCTTCCTTTGCCCGCGTCGGCGTGTGCCGACACCGTCGAGCGGAGGAATCCCGTCAGGTCGTCCACGGTGAGGCCGCAGTACGCGGCCCGGTGGACGGCCATCAGCAGCAGATGCGCGACGGTCTGCTGGTTGTGTTCGCGGCCCATCCACTCCTGGGGTTTCTCGATGCCCGCGTCGTTGAGCAACACGCCGTGCTTCTCGGCGACCTCGGCCACGACGTCCGCGATGGCGTGGAACAGGCTCGGCGCCTCACGGCTACCGGTGATGCCTGGGTAGTAGTCCCAGGTCTTGTGAGAGAACTCGAACCCCGAGGGCGGGTCGGCGGCGAGCGAGGCGAAGTAACCGGGATTCTTCTTGGGCCAGTTGTCGTGAACGAGTGTCACGTGGTGTGTGGTCACGAGACGAGGGTCCCAGCAGGGTCTGACATTCGGCCTCGACGTACGCTTACGCCGTGGTGCGGGCCAGGAAGAGGCCCGTCCGGGTGTCCAGTTCGAGGCCGCCGCCGTGGGCGTCGATCGTCCGTGAGACATCGGAGAACAGTGCCCGACGCGTCTCCTCCGTCAGGATGAGGTACGAGGAGAGCGACGACAGCAGGTCGATGATCCCGGCCGTGGTACGGGTGTGTCGCGAGAGGTACAGGCGGTGTTCCGGGTCGGTGAAGCCCTCCTGAGCCTGCAACTCCTCCCATACCCAGGAGTTCGGGACCATGACCGACTCGCGCGGCTGTACATCGACTATCGAGTGCGGCGGCAGCCCGTGGAGGTGGCGGTGGTGCACGGCCCTCAGTTCGTGCCGAAGGGCCTCGTCGGCCACCAGCCAGTCGTTCCAGAACAGGGCGATCGCCCCGCCCGGGAGCAGTAACTCCTGTGCGCGCCGCCAGCGCACCTCCGGGTCGACCCAGTGCCAGGCCTGGCCGGAGAGAAGGAGACCGAAGCGGCGGCCCGAAGGCCGCCGGCTTTCGAAATCGGTGGTCTCGACGGTCACATGAGGCATCCCGGCACAGTGCCGGGCCAGCACGGCGGCCATCCGGGCATCCGGTTCGAGGCAGGTCAGCGTGGCGCCGCGAGCGGCGAACGCGAGCGTCGCCTTGCCCGTGCCCGCGCCGACCTCCAGCGCGTCCACGCCCTGCGGTCCCGCGAACTCCAGGACATCGGTGACGAGTTCGTCCGGATAGCCGGGCCGTGCAGCGTCGTACTGCTCAGCCGCGTCGCCGAAGGCGCCGCGTCGCTCGCGGTAGTGGCTGATGGGGTTCTCGGTCATGTCCCCATGGTGCCGCCGCCGGGCCCCGCATGACATGGAATGCCGCCGCCCGGTCCGCCTCGCGCCGGTCCCGGTGGCGCGGGGCCATGGCGGCGGGCAGGCCGGGTGGGCGCAGCGCGCCGTACGTCGTGAAGCGGCGAACGCCACAGGTGTGGCAGCGGGATTCACCACCGGAGTGGGCCCAGCCCGGGTGATTTCGGCAGGCGGAGTGGCGGGACGTTGTCATTGGGTCCACGCCGGGAGGATGTGGGCGTCACGGAAGTGACTGCGGATGGCGACGATGGCGTCGGTGACCCTTTCCTGGTCCCCGCCGGCGTCGGCCGCGCGCCGCGCGGCGATGAGCTCCTTGCACTCAAGGCATCCGGCCGGCGACTTCGCCGGCCACTTGCTGCGGTCCCGGTCCCGGCCGCCCAGCACGAACCACGTCGCCTTGCCCGGTCCGGGCCCATGCGTGCACACGCCCCAGGCGTCCGCTTCGTGCTCGATCAGCATCAGCCCGCGTCCGGACTCGTCCTCCAGGGAGGTGAGGCGGCGGCGCACGGGCAGGCCCGCCGCGCCGTCGTGCACGAACACCCGAAGGTGTTGCGGATCGGCCCACTCCGCGCTGAGCGTGATGGGTGCGCGGCAGGCCTTCGCCTGGCACGCGTTGATCGCGTTCGTGACCGCCTCCGAGGTCAGCGACACCGCCGCATCGGCGAGATCGGGCCGCCGTGTGGCTGTGAGCAGCGTGCGTACCGCTTCGCGGGCTGCCCGGACCCATGCGGGGTGGGGTGGGAAGGCGAGGGTGCAGTCGGGGTGGAGGGTGGTTGCCATCGGGGCTCCTGGGGTTTTCTGCGGCTGTGCGCGTGGTGGCGTTGCCCGCCCAACATCCTTGTAGCCGGGTGCACTTCCGCGTCGCGCTGCGTGTTGGATGAGGGCTTCGACCGTATGGCCACCTGTGAGACAGGTCCAACCGTGTCCAGTGAAGACCCCCCGCACGGGTGAAGTGCGAACGAGTTGGTGGACTCGTGTCCGGAGTGAGCGCAAAACTGCGCGCACACCCATACGGAGGAAGCCATGCCGCCCAGAACCGCCCCGACTGAACGCCAAAGACGGCTAGGAGCGGAGCTGCGAAAACTTCGGACCCGCGCTCGCATGTCCGGAGACGAGGTCGCTGCGCTGATCGACGCCGATCGGTCACGCGTCAGTCATATCGAGGCTGGCCGTGTCGACGTGCCACGGAACGGCCTGTACAAGTTGCTACGCGCATATGGATGCGAAGAGGGCCCGACGTTCGAGGCCCTGATGGCGATGGCCAACGACCGAGGCAAAGGGTGGTGGGACCAGTACAAGGATGTCTTGGGGCGTAGAGCCTTGGACTTGGCGGAGTTGGAATCGCGGGTGGTCAGCGTTCGCACCCATGAGCCGTCCGTGATCCCTGGGCTGTTGCAGACTGAGGGGTATGCGCGTGCAGTGATCTCAAGCGTCGAGAGTGATCTCGAACATCTTGATCGGTGGGTGAGCTTCAGGCTTGAGCGGCAGCGAGTCCTCAGCGGCTTCCAGAGGTTTCATGCGGTCATCCATGAGTCGGCCCTGCGGACGTGGGTCGGCGATGCGAAGGTCATGCGTCAGCAGCTCTTGAGGCTTATCGAAGTCGCCCGTTTACCTCATGTGACAGTGCAGGTCTTCCCGTTCGAGATGGGTCCTTACTCATCCCACAGCCGTTCCTTCATCCTCTTCGGTGGTGCCACCCCAGGGCTGGACACCTTGTATTGCGAGCATCCGGCCAGCGCGGAATTCAGTGGGGATAGCCACCGTATTGCCCAGTGCGCAAAAATGTTTGAGCGGCTGGCATCTCTGGCGCTGGCGCCCATCAACCCGGCCGCCGCTCCTGAGACGCAGGAGGTCCAGGACTCAATGAGTCTGATTCAGCACGTTCTGTATGAACTGCGATAGGTGGCAGATGTACCAGCTTGTATGGCGCAAGTCGTCCTTCAGCACGGGGGCGAACAACGACTGCGTCGAGATCGCCCCCGCCCCCGGCGGCCTCATACGCCTCCGCGAGAGCGACGACCCCACCCGCGTCATCACCACCACCCCCGCCACATGGTCCGCGTTCCTCGTGAGCGTCAAGGCGAGGCCGTGGGTCGCTCCGACAGCGCTGATCACCGTGTGAGGAAGCCCGAGCCGCCGTCGTCCACGGCAGCCAGCAGACGGTACCGCCCCGGCGAGGTCCCGTACGCACGCCTGAACGCGTTGGCGAAGGCGAACTGTGACGTGTAGCCGACGCGTTCGGCGATGGTCGACAGGGTCGCGTCCGAGTTCCGGAGGAGTCCGGCGGCCAGGGTCAGGCGCCACCATGTCACGTATGTCAGCGGTGGCCTCCCTACCAGCGTGGTGAAACGACGGGAAAACGCTGCCCGAGAGAGGTCCGCCGTCGCCGCGAGCGAGGCGACCGTCCATGGACGGGCCGGTTCCGCGTGAAGGGCGCGGAGGGCGGCGCCCGTCGTGGGGTCGCCCAGGGCGCGGCACCAGCCGGTGGTGGCCACGGTGGAACGTACCTCGTAGACCGCGCGCATCAGGTGGATGAGCAGCAGCTCCAGCAGGGAGGGCAGGGCGGCGTCCGCGCCTTGCCCCGGAGACTCCAGCTCGTCGCCGAGCAGGCGGATGACCGTGTGCAGCGACGGGTGCAGGGTGGCGCGTGCGGACAGGGGGACGAACTCCGGGAAGTCGGCCAACAGGGGGTGGGCCCGGGCCTGGTCCATGCGGTAGCCGCCGGTGAGCAGCACGGTGGGCGGGCGGTCGGCGGAGGCCGTCAAAGTGTGCGGCGTGCCGTGCGGCAGGAAGACGGCGTCGCCCTTGACGAGCGTCACGACGTCCCCTGGGGCCCGGGGTACCAGCCGGCAGGAGCCGTCCAGCACCACATGGAAGCCCGCCCCGCCGAAGGGCGGAACGTCCGCCTCCCACTGACCCTGCCGCCGTGTCAGAGTCGAGTACGGCCGCCCGGTGCGCAGGGCGGAGAGGGTGCCGCTGAGAACGTCCATGCCGTGAGTATGCGTGAGCAGGGGCGAGACGATCACGTATACATCGTGGACGGTGACGTATTGGACGTCTTCCGGACGCTCCCTAGCTTCGTACCCATGCAAACGATCACTTTGGGCGCGGTGGAGATCACCCGCATCGTGGAATGGCATGCTCCGGCAGCGGCGTCCATCACCGAGATCTTTCCCGGCAGCACGCCTCGGATGTGGCGGGAGAACGAGTCGTGGCTGGCCCCCGACTTCTGGGACCCGAGTACCGACAGGCTCGGCGTCGCCGTACAGACGTGGCTGCTGCGCAGCGAGGGGCGGACGATCCTCGTCGACACCGGACTCGGCAACGACAAGGAGCGCCCGGACCGGCCGGTCTGGTCCCGGTTGCGCGGGGACTTCCTGGAGCGGCTGGCCGCAGTCGGGGTACGGCCGGAGGATGTGGACGTCGTGGTCAACACCCACCTGCACGCCGATCACGTCGGCTGGAACACCCGGTTGGTGGCGGGGGAGTGGGTGCCCACCTTCCCCAACGCCGCCTACCTCATCCCCAGGGCGGATTTCGACCACTGGGGGCGGCCGGAAGTGGCCGCCGGGCCTGCGGGCGCCGCGTTCGCGGACAGTGTGCTGCCGGTCCACCGTGCCGGGCAGGCCGTGCTGTGGGACGGGAAGGATGGGAGCGAAGGGAGTAACGGCGAGTACCGCATTGACGGCAGCCTCGCCCTCGTGCCCGCTCCTGGGCACACTCCCGGCTCGTCGGTTCTCCGGCTGGCGTCCGGAACGGATCGGGCGGTGTTCGTGGGCGACCTCGTGCACAGCCCGTTGCAGTTCGTCGAACCTGACTGCGACACGTGCCTGAGCGAAGACCAGGTGGAGGCGACGCGTTCCCGGCGGAGGATTCTGGAAGAGGCCGCTGACACCCGTTCGTTGATTTTCCCGGCGCATCTGCCGGGGCACGGGGCGGCGGAGGTGCGGCGGGACGGTGACAAGTTCGCCTTGTCGCGCTGGGCGCCGTTCGCATCGATCTGATCGGGGAAGTGCGCGCCCGCGCCGCGCGCCCCTTGTGTGACTCAAGCGCCCTGACCTATGGGCCATTTGGGGACTCAGAGGGTCGATAGGGTCGCTGTGCGTGCCAATGGCACGCCCTCCTCCAAGGAAGGACCGGGCCCCACGTCCTCGGGGCCCGGCCCGAATCCAACAGGCGCGGTCGACCGGGATATTTGGCCGCCTTTGTGGAGGAGGGCGAGCTTATGGGCCGTCACCGTAAGCCGACGCTGATCGAGCGGATCTACTTTGTAGTCCGTGAGTTCGGGAGGTGGCTGATCGGGCGGTGACCGACGATCCCCCGGGAAACTGGGGACCGTCGGCCAACTGAACGCCCATGCGGTGTTCTGGCCCTCGTCTGGAGTCTCGGTCCGGGCGGGGGCCTCTTTGTGCGGTGACCGACGATCCCCACCAAAGCTGGGGACCGGCGGTCAAGTAACCGTCCGTGCGGTGATGGGCCCCCGTCTGGATACCGGTCCGGGCGCGGGCCTTTCTTTTGCAGTGCGAGCTATGGATCGCACCCCCACCGTACCGAATCCGCCACCCAACTTCAGCCCCCCACACGCCCCAACGGGTGAACGACAGGGCGCCCCCCCATGACGAACATGGCGAACGTGACGAAGGGGCCGCACCCACCGCCTGTCAAGAGCGGGTACGGCCCCTCCGGGCTTCGGGAACGCGCGTCGCGCAAGCGTCAGCGGCGCGCCGCCGCGATCAGGAGGCGGCGCTGGACCGCCGCCCGGTGCGTCGCGTAGAGGGTGATCGACGCGGCCGCGACCATGGCCAGCAGGCCCAGGACGACCGTGCCGTCCCAGCCCGCCGCGCGGAAGGCGAGCGCGCCGAGGGTGCCGCCGACCGAGCTGCCCGCGTAGTACGCGAACTGGTAGAGGGCCGAGGCCTGGGCGCGGCCCGTCGTCGCGGTGCGGCTGACCGAGGACGAGGCCACCGCGTGGCCGGCGAAGAAGCCGGCGGTGATCAGGACCAGGCCGACCAGGATCGCGGTCAGCGAGGAGGTGAGGGTGAGCAGCAGGCCCGCCGCCGTCGTGCCCACCGCGAGGTACAGCGCGCCGCGCCGGCCGAGGCGGGCGACGAGCGTGCCAGCCGTGGCGGAGGAGGCCGTGCCGACCAGGTAGATCAGGAAGATGGAGCCGACGACGCCCTGCGGCAGGGAGAAGGGCGCCTCCGCCAGCCGGTAGCCGATGACGGTGTAGACCGCGCCGAAGACGGTCATGAAGAGCGCGCCGATCGCGTACAGACGGCACAGCAGCGGGTCCGACAGGTGGGCGCCGACGGTGCGGGCCAGTGAGCGGGCCGAGACCGTGGACGGGGTGAAGTGCCGGGCCTTGGGGATCATGAGCCGGAAGGTCAGCGCGCACACCACGGCCAGCGCGCCCACCGCGCACAGGCCCGCGCGCCAGCCCCATGCCTGGGCCACCCAGCCGGCCAGGATCCGGCCGGTCATCCCGCCGATGGCGTTGCCCGCCACGAACAGCCCGATCGCGCCGACCAGCGCCTTGGGGCGGACCTCCTCCGCCAGGTACGCCATCGCGGAGGCCGGTACTCCGGCCAGTGCCGCGCCCTGGACCGTGCGCAGCGCGATCAGCGAGCCCAGGTCGGGGGCGAAGGGCACCAGGAGGCCGATCAGCGCGGCGACGCAGAGGGCGACGGTCATCGTGGCCCGGCGTCCGTAGCGCTCGGAGAGGGCGCTGAGCGGGACGACCGCGAGGGCGAGGCCGCCGGTCGCGGCGGAGACGGTCCAGCTGGCCTGATCAGCCGTCACACCGAGGCCGCCGGAGATCGCGGGGAGCAGGGCCTGGGTGGAGTAGAGGAGCGCGAAGGTGGCGACACCGGCCGCGAAGAGCGCGAAGCTCATCCGGCGGTAGCCGGGCCCGCCGGGGACCAGCCGGGTGTCGGCGGAGTCGGCGGCGGAGGTGCGAGAGGGCTGAAGAGACGACGCGGTAGAGGCATCCGAACGCGCGATGACGACGGATGCCCCGGTATCAGCGGGAGGCATGTATCAAACGTATGCACGGTGCATCTGATGCGTCCAATGCACGGAATGGCGATAATCGATCCCATGGAGCATGACCGCAGGTCAAAGGCGTCTCTGTCACCAACTGGCAACAGGAGTGTTACCCAAGACTTTGATGGAACGCCTACGGCCGAGCTGGCCGCCGGGTCCTGGGCGGCGACCCTGACGCCGCGTCTGGCGCAGTTCACGGCCGTCGCGCGGCACGAGCACGTGACCCGGGCCGCGCGCCGGCTCGGCATGCCGCAGTCCACGCTCAGCCGCTCGATGGCGCGGCTGGAGGAGGACCTGGGCGTCGCGCTGTTCGCCCGCCACGGCCGTCAGGTCTCCCTCACCGCCGCCGGGCGGGATTTCCTGACGACCGTCGAGCGCGCGCTGTGGGAGGTCGAGCGGGCCGCCGAGTCCGTGCGGGCGGACGCCGACCCGGAGACGGGCAAGGTCGCGTTCGGGTTCCTCCACACGATGGGTTCCGAGACCGTACCCGAGCTCATCAGGGCTTTTCGAACCGATCATCCACGCGTCCGGTTCCAGCTGGTGCAGAACTACGGCGAGGCGATGATCGAGCGGCTGCGCGACGGGGCGCTCGATCTGTGCCTGACCTCGCCGGTGCCGGACGAGCCGGATCTGGTGGCGCGCCGGCTGGACGAGCAGAAGCTGCGGCTGGTCGTGCCGGACGACCATCCGCTGGCGGCGCGCAAGCGGATCCGGCTGGCGGAGGCGGCGAACGAACTCTTCGTCACCCTCGAACCCGGGTACGGGCTGCGGAAGATCACGGACCGGTCGTGCGCGGAGGCGGGCTTCACGCCGAAGATCGCGTTCGAGGGGGAGGACCCCGAGACCCTGCGCGGCCTGGTCGCCGCCGGGCTGGGGGTCGGGCTGCTGCCGCCGCCGGCCGTGCCGCGACCGGGTGTCGTCGAGCTGACGGTGACGGCGCCGCGTGCGGTGCGCGAGATCGGGGTGGCTTGGCTGGACGGGCATCCCGACACCCCGCCCGTCGCGGCGTTCAAACGGTTCCTGCTGTCGCGGCGGGGACAACTCCTGCTGCACCGCTGACACCGCTGAGGTGAGGCGCGTGAGGCGTCAGTGCCGCAGCGACTCCCCGAACCCCGATGCCAGCGGCATCCGCAGCCCCAGCGGCGGCGGGGCCGCGAAGGCGTCTGCCACCGGGCGGGCGTACGGGTGGCCCAGCAACGAGCCGCGGACGAAATCGGCGGCGAGGGCGAGGACTTCGGGGCGGTGCTGTTGCAGGGTGTGGCTGTCGGAGTGGACCTCGAAGCGGCAGATGTCGCGGTTGAGCTTCTTGGCGCGTTCGGCGAGGCGGTAGGAGAGGTCCGGGTCCGTGCGCTCGTCGTTGGTGCCGTGGACGATCAGCACCCGGCGGCCCACCAGCTGGCGTACCGGGTCGGGGGCGAGGACCGCGTCGGGCTCGGGCAGCCAGGGGGCGATCGCCAGCACCGACGCCACGGCCGGGTGCCCGGCGGCGAGCAGGGCGGCACGGGCACCCATGCCCGTACCGGCGAGGCACACCGGTACGTCGCCGTAGCGCCGCACCGCCTCGTCGGTGGCCCAGTGCGCGTCCCGTACCGGGTCGGCGGCCGGACCGTTCCAGCCGCGGTGGCGGTAGCGCAGGACGTGGACGGCCAGGCCCTCCTCGCCGCCCGCCCGGGTCAGCCGGCGGGCCAGGGGGCGCTGGGCGGTCAGCGCGCGGTACGAGGGGCGGCGCGCGCCCGCGGCCGGTCCGCCGGGCAGCAGCAGGGTCACCGCCTGCACGGTCGGGCCGGGGGGACGGCCGTCGGCGCCGAGGGGTTTGCCGAGGCGGGGGGCCGGAAGGACGGGGCCCGCGGGGCCGTCCGGGTCGCTGGGGTCTCGCTGCGGCAACGCTTGCTGGACCATGGCAGACAACGATGGCAGAAGGACGGGTGGAGTCCACCCCGCCGATGGGTCACCGTTCCGTATCGTTCGCCGATATCTACGCGCGTAGGGGCTAGAGTGCGGAAATGACGAGCGAGACCCTCTCCCACACGATCCCGGGACAGCCGTCCCGGCCCTCTTCCGAGCAGATCCGCCGCGCTCCCAAGGTGCTGCTCCACGACCACCTCGACGGTGGTCTGCGCCCCGGTACGGTCGTCGATCTCGCGGCCGCCGTCGGCTACGACAAGCTCCCCGAGACGGACCCCGACAAGCTGGGCGTCTGGTTCCGCGAGGCGGCCGACTCCGGGTCGCTGGAGCGCTATCTGGAGACCTTCGCCCACACCTGTGCCGTCATGCAGACCCGTGAGGCGCTGGTCCGGGTGGCGGCCGAGTGCGCCGAGGACCTCGCCGCGGACGGAGTCGTCTACGCCGAGGTGCGCTACGCCCCCGAGCAGCACCTGGAGGCGGGCCTCACCCTGGAGGAGGTCGTCGAGGCGGTCAACGAGGGCTTCCGCGAGGGCGAGCGCCGGGCGCGCGCCAACGGTCACCGGATCCGGGTCGGGGCGATGCTGACCGCCATGCGGCACGCCGCGCGGGCGCTGGAGATCGCCGAACTGACCAACAACTTCCGTGACTCGGGTGTCGTCGGCTTCGACATCGCGGGCGCCGAGGCGGGCTTCCCTCCCACCCGCCACCTGGACGCCTTCGAGTTCCTCAAGCGCGAGAACAACCACTTCACGATCCACGCGGGCGAGGCGTTCGGCCTGCCGTCGATCTGGCAGGCCCTCCAGTGGTGCGGCGCGGACCGGCTCGGCCACGGTGTGCGGATCATCGACGACATCGAGATCGCGGAGGACGGCACGGTCAAGCTCGGCCGGCTCGCTTCCTATGTGCGGGACAAGCGCATTCCGCTGGAGATGTGCCCGACCTCCAACCTCCAGACGGCCGCGGCCACTTCATATGAAGAGCACCCGATCGGACTTCTGCGAAAACTGCATTTCCGGGCGACCGTGAATACGGATAATCGTCTGATGAGCGGTACCAGCATGAGCCTGGAATTCGAGCACCTGGTCAAGGCCTTCGGCTACACGCTGGACGACATGCAGTGGTTCACCGTCAACGCCATGAAGTCGGCCTTCATCCCATTCGATGAACGTCTGGCCATGATCAACGACGTGATCAAGCCGGGTTACGCGGAGCTGAAGTCCGAGTGGCTGTTCCGCCAGACGGCGACGGAAACCGCCTGACCAGCAATTCCCCGCCGGGCCCGGCAATCCCGGCCGGCGCGCAATACCGTGAATACGGCCGGGGCCCGGTGAGGCCCCGGCCGTGTCATTGATTGCGGGCGCGGTGGACTCGTGACTAGCTTGCAATGCCGCTCCACAATCCTTACGGCATCACCAGGCAACTCCAGGCCTCTTTGGCATCCCCGTCACCACGTCACGAGTCGAGGACAGAACAGATGAAGCAGGCATCTCTCAAGGCCCTTGGCGCCGCCGTCGTCGGTGCCGCCATCGCCGTCGGCGCTGCGGGCACCGCCGCCGCCGGCACGCTGGAGTCGGTCACCACCACGGCCACCGGCGCGGCCAAGGGACTTCCGCTGGAGCAGGTCGCCCCGGCGGCCCCGATGGGCGGCCCGGCGCTCGTCGCCTCGGACCGGCTGATCCGCTCCGGCGTCCTGGAGCAGTCGGCGAGGGCCGCCGACACGGCGCTGGCCCCGCACCTGCCCACCGAGAAGCTGGACAAGCTCACCGGGCACCCGCAGAAGGCGACGGCCGAGGCCACCACCCCCACGGGGAAATCCGCAGGGAAGCCCGCCGGGAAGCCGGCCGCCGCCCCCGCCGACAACAAGGGCAACGCCGGTCTCCTCGGCGGTCTGCCCACCAAGGCCATCGCCCCCAACGGCCTCTCGCTGCCGGGTCTGGGCACCCCCAACATGAAGTGACACACGCGGAGTCGGACGAATCGGACGAGGCGAACGGGCCGCGCACCCCCGGCAGGGGTACGCGGCCCGCGCGTCGTACAGCGGAGGTTCCTGCAGCGGAGGTTCCTACGGAGACCCGGCGGGTCACCAGGCCTTGGCGGCCGCCCGGGGGCTGCCCTCGGAGGGCATCAGGATCCACAGCGCGATGTAGAGGACGAACTGCGGGCCGGGCAGCAGGCACGACAGCAGGAACAGCACCCGCATCGTCGTCCGGGACGTTCCGAAGCGCTCGGCCAGACCCGCGCAGACTCCGGCGATCATCCTGTGGTTACGGGGGCGGACCAGCGGAGCGGACATGGCGGCGACTCCTTCGCATCGGGTTCATGTCGTCGCTTGACGATGACTCCACGCTACGGTCGCCGTACCGGGCAAAGCGTCACTCTACGGGGCGATCCCGACCCTGGGGATCGTCGGGGTCAGGGCGCACTCCGCCTCCTCCCGGCGGGGGGCCCGGGTAGGTCCCGCCTCGGCCCTGCGGCGTAGCCGGGCCCGTACCGCCGGGACGACCGCGAGGTGGGCGGCCGTCACCCCGGTGATGTTGAGCAGCAGCGCGTCCACGTCCAGCACCTGGCCCGCCACCCCGCTCCCCACCACCTGGAGGGCCAGCGAGAGCATCGCGCTGGTGAAGACCGTCCGGGCCAGCGAACCCAGCGTCGACGCCGTGATCCGGCCCGCCGCCCAGGGCAGCAGCACCCCCAGCGGCGCGAACGGCAGCACCGCCGCCCCCAGCGAGCGCGCGGCAGCCCAGGGGCTCAGCGCCAGATCGGCACGGATCGTGGCCAGCGGCTCCATATGCGCGGGGCTCACCCAGGGCGCGGTCAACGGCCGCAGGGCGAGCCAGCCGACCACGAGGAGATGGGCGGCCAGGAGGAAACAGCCCGCCACGCGGTAGCGGTGTCGGAGGGCGGGCGTACCGCCGTAGCCATGACGCTGCACGCCCCCCATGACGCCGCACGCGGGGCGCGCGGTTCCGCGTCCGGGTACAGAGAGTCAGCGCCCGTCGGCCGGTGGCAGGGGGCTGCCGTTGCTCTGCACCGTCTCCGGATGCGTACGGGTCTCGTCGGTGCAGACGTAACTCCTGGGGCGGGCGCCCGACGGCCCGCCCAGGATCACCGTGGGCCGCGCGTCGGCCGCCGGCGTCCCCGCGAACGTGCACACGACCTGCGCGAGCGCGAGCGGGGCCAGGTCGTCGGGCGGCATGTTCAGCCGGAGCGTCCCCGCCGGATCGCCCTTCGCCGGACCGCCGACGGTCAGCTGCTGGGGGACAGCCGTGGAGAAACCGGCGTCGTCCTCGGCGGGCGAGGGCGGCCGCTTGAGCTCGTCCAGCAGTGCCCGGGCGAGCGCCGCCGGGTCGCCGCCCTCCGGCACGGACACCTGCCGCGTCACGGGGAGTAGCAGCGAGGTGCACAGCAGCTGGACGGACGTGGTGGCGCTGCCAGCGGTCGCCGACGACTGCGGACCGTGCACCACGCACGTGGCCCGCGAGGGCGCGCTTCCGGCGTCCACGGGCACGGCCGTGCCCCGGATGCCGCAGCCGGACAGCCCGGCGGCGAGCGCGGCCACCCCGGCCGCCAGGGCGGCCGTGCGGATGACGACCGAACGGGCGGAACGAACAGAACGGACGGATCGACGGGACGGACCGGACCGGCGGCTCATCGGCTCTCCCCCTCGGCCGGGCCCCGCTCGGGCGCCGCGCCGGCGCCGCCGTCCGGCTCCGAGTCGCGCGGCAGCGTCAGGGTGAAGACGGCACCGCCCTCGGCGGAGTTCTCGGCGGTGATCTCGCCGCCGTGGATATGGGCGTTCTCCAGCGCGATGGACAGGCCCAGACCGCTGCCCTCCGAACGCGGCCGCGACGCGCTCGCCTTGTAGAAACGGTCGAAGACATGCGGGAGGACGTCCTCGGGGATGCCCGGCCCGTGGTCGCGCACCGCGATCACCAACGCGTCCTCCGTCTGCCGCACCGAGACCCGCACCGGCGAGCCGCCGTGCTTGAGGGCGTTGCCGATGAGGTTGGCCAGGATCACATCGAGCCGGCGCGGGTCGAGCCGGGCCATGATGCCGCGCTCGGCGTCCAGCTCGACGGCGTCCAGCCAGGCCCGCGCGTCGATGCACGCCGTGATCTGGTCGGCGATGTCCACGTGGTCCAGGACCAGCCGGGCCGTGCCCGCGTCGAAGCGGGTGACCTCCATCAGGTTCTCCACCAGGTCGTTCAGCCTGCGGGTCTCGCTCACCACGAGCTGCACCGCCGGCGCGATCATCGGATCGAGGGAGTCCGCCTCGTCCTCCAGCACCTCCGTCACGGCGGTGATCGCCGTCAGCGGGGTGCGCAGCTCGTGCGACATGTCGGCGACGAACCGGCGGCTGGAGGCCTCCCGGGAGCTGAGGTCCTCCACCCGCTTCTGCAACGCCTCGGCCGTCTTGTTGAACGTCCGCGACAGATCCGCCAGCTCGTCCGTGCCCGAGACCCGCAGCCGGGTGTCCAGCTTCCCCTCGCCCAGTCTGCGCGCCGCGTCGCCGAGCCGCTGCACGGGCCGCAGCACCGTGGAGGCCGCGGCCTGCGCCAGCAGCGCCGAGCCGATCAGCGCCAGGCCGGTGGCGATCCCCAGCGACCAGGCCAGGGAGTTCAGGTCGGCCCGCTCGTTCTCCAGGGACTTCAGCAGATAGCCCGTCGGCCCGCCGCCGATCACCTTCGCGCCGCCGACCAGATACGGCTTGCCGCCGAGGGTGATCCGCTGCCAGTACAGGTGGTACGGGTAGGGGTTGGACTCGTCGACCTTCCGCTCCCGGTTGACGGCGGTGACCAGCGTCTTCGGCACGACGGACAGGGTGAACAGATCGCGGTCGGAGGGCGCGGCGCAGGTGGTGCCGCCCTTGACGGCGCCGATCAGCAGCACCTCGTACTTCTGCGAGGTGGCCGCCATCCGGTCGGCCGCCTCCTGGAGATCCGCGCACGTGGGCACGAGCGGCAGCGAACCGGTGTTGTCCTGCAACGACTTGCGGAAGTCGTCCAGGGCGGCGTTCTGCGTCCGGGTGAGGACCGCGTCACGGTTCAGCCAGTACGCGATGGCCGACGCCGACACGGCGGCGGCGAGGGCCACCAGCGCGAAGACCAGCATCAGGCGCAGCCGCAGGCTGATCCACCGCATCCCCGGTCTCAGCACGTTCCTGGCCGCCGCCCAGCCCCGCACCCGACCGGGCTCTTCAGTCACTGTCCGCTCTCAGTCCTCGTCATCGTCACTACCGCCCCCGGAACCACCAGTACTGGCAGGGGATCACTGCGGGGCGTCCAGCCGGTACCCCACCCCGCGAACCGTACGGATCAGCGTCGGGGAGGACGGCACGTCCTCGACCTTGGCGCGCAGCCGCTGGACACAGGCGTCCACCAGCCGGGAGTCGCCCAGGTAGTCGTGCTCCCACACCAGCCGCAGCAGCTGCTGCCGGGAGAGCGCCTGGCCCGGCCGGCGGCTGAGCTCCAGCAGCAGCCGCAGCTCGGTCGGGGTCAGCTGGAGGTCCTGGCCGTTCTTGGTGACCGTCATCGCCGACCGGTCGATGACCAGGGAACCGAACGACGCCGAGTCGCTGGACTCCCGCTCGCCCCGGCGCAGCACCGCCCTGATCCGGGCGTCCAGCACCCGGCCCTGCACCGGCTTGACCACATAGTCGTCGGCGCCGGACTCCAGCCCGACCACCACGTCGATGTCGTCGTTGCGCGCGGTCAGCAGAATGATCGGCAACTGGTCCGTCCGCCGGATCCGCCGGCACACCTCGAAGCCGTCGATGCCGGGCAGCATCACGTCCAGCACGATCAGGTCCGGACGCTGCTCCCGCAGCATCTTCAGGCCCTCCTCGCCCGACGCGGCGGTCACCACACGGTGACCCTGGCGGGACAAGGAGAACTCCAGAGCCGTGCGGATGGCGTCGTCGTCCTCGATCAGCAACAGGAAAGGCACAGTGGTCATTCTGGCCTAAGAGTGGCCGGTAGTTCGACAGAAGGACGCCGCAGCGACCCCGGCCGGTCCCGCAACGGGCGCGGCGAGGCCTGTTGCAGTGCTGTGACAGTCGGCGGACAACGCCATGAAACTGGCCCGGCAGGCTGTGATGCACCGGGCAGGACAGAGGTCCGGGAAACACTGCCGGACCCAACTGGCTCCACCGACGGGGGGCGCGAAATGAACGCACTGCATGCCACTGCGACCAGCGCAGTTCGCACGCGCCTGCACGACGCCGGGCGGGGCACCGAGAAGTCCGGTGCCGTGGGCGGGCGGGGGTGCGCTCGCGGCACCGGACGCACGGCAAGGCCGCCGTACATGGTGGCCATCGACGCGATCGCGTACGGGGAGGCCACGGTGGGCGCGGGGGGCGCCGCCACGGCCGACGGGGGGAGCGACACCGGTGTGTCGCGGACGGAGGCGGAGTTCACCGCCTACGTCCAGGAGCGCCGGGCCTCCCTGTACGCGACCGCGTACCACCTGACCGGTGACCGCCACGAGGCGGAGGACCTGCTCCAGAGCGCGCTGTTCTCCACGTACCGCGCCTGGGACCGGATCTCCGACAAGGCGGCGGTCGGCGGCTATCTGCGCCGCACCATGACCAATCTCCACATCAGCGCCTGGCGGCGCCGGAAGCTGAATGAGTACCCGACCGAGGAGCTGCCGGAGACGGCCGCCGATTCGGACGCGATGCGCGGCACCGAGCTGCGCGCCGTGCTCTGGCAGGCCCTCGCCCGGCTGCCCGAGCTCCAGCGCACCATGCTGGTCCTGCGCTACTACGAGGGCCGTACGGACCCGGAGATCGCGGAGATCCTGGACATCAGCGTCGGCACGGTCAAGAGCAGCATCTGGCGGTCGCTGCGGCGGCTGCGCGAGGACGAGACGATCGGCTCCGAGCGGGGCGTCCGCGAGTCCTTCGGGGAGCTCGTGGCGTAACGGACCCGGGTCGTAACGGACCGGGTCGACGAGGAAAGCCGACGGGGGACAACGGGGGAACAGCAGGACCAACGGGGGAAAACGGGGGGAAGAGAGCGGGCCGGCGGTCGGGGGGACCGCCGGGCCCGCTCTCGTCGTTTCTCCGGACGCGTTCTTCAGACGCGGACGGTCTCGCGGTGGCCGGCGGCCGCCGCGGCGATCCGGCCCATGGCGGCGTCCCGGCCGCAGGCGAAGGCGCCCAGCGCCGTCTGGCGAGCCACGATGCCGCGCTCGGCGCGCATCAGCCGCAGGCCGCGCCGGACCAGGTACGGAACGGGCTTGCGGGCCTCGCGGATGTCGCGCAGCAGCCGCTGGCGGAACGTGGCGGAGGGCCGGCCGCGCAGGCACAGGGCGTCCGCGAGGTGCCCGAGGTCCCGGCAGCGGCCGATGACGTCGGCGGCGAAGATCCCCTCGGCGATGAACAGCGGGGTCCGCCCGATGTCCAGACGGCTCTCACCGGTCCGCGAGCTGGTGGAGATGTCATACACCGGCACGTTCGTCCGGGACGTGCGGCACAGCTCGTCGATCGCGGCCACGGCGGCCTCCGCGTCCCACGACAGCGGGGAGTCCCAGTCCGTGCCGCCGTCGTCCGGGAGGGGCGGCAGCGTCGGGTCGTCGCCCTCCTTGTAGAAGTCGTCGAGGTTGAGCACCGGCAGCCCGGTACGGGCGGCGAGGGAGGACTTTCCGGAGCCGGAGGGGCCGGTGAGCAGGATGACGCGCGCGGCGGGCGAGTGGGAGGTCACGGGACACCAGTGTGAGGCATTGGGCCGCATGGGGGATCCCCCTGGGTCGCGACGTGCGCGCAAAGTAGTCGATCCACTACGTTGCGTTGTCGTTCCTTACCTTCTCACGGCAGGTGGTCATGGCCTCCCACGCACGTCACGCACGTCACGCGTCCCCTCCTCCTCCGCGCCGGCGCACGCTGATGCGCGTCGGGCTGACCGTATCCGCGGGCGCGGCGCTCGCCGCGGGCGGCGCGGCCACGGCCCACGCCGAACCGCAGGCGCCACGCGCCCAGCTGGGCCGCACGGACGTCGGGGCGGCGTTCGTGGGCACCGGTATCGCCCTGGAGAAGTCCGTCGAGGGCCTCTCGCCGGTGCTGAAGTCCTTTAAGTACCACCCGCTCGCGGCCACCCCGGTGGACCCGCTGAACAACGGCGCCCGCACCCAGGTCGCGGACTTCAAGCCGGTCGGCACCGACGTGGTGACCTCCCCGGTCACCAACCGGGGCCAGGTCGGCGACCTGCCCCTGGTGGGCCAGGCGCTGAACGTGCTGCCGGGCAACGGCGGCTGAACCGACGGCGTCCGGGCACGACGACGGCGGCGGCGGCTTCCCGCGAGGGAAACCGCCGCCGTCGTCATGTCACCGTCGTCATGTCACGACCGGGGGTCCGTCAGTAGGACGAGCCGCCCGCGCCCAGCGAACCCGTCGGGTGCCAGACGGTCTTCGTCTCCAGGTACGCCATCAGGCGCTTGGTGCCCGGGTCGGCGGACCAGTCCACAGCCTGTGGACGGACGACGCGCTTGAGGTTGTCGGCCGCGGCCGTCTCCAGGGCCTTCGCCAGCTCGGCGTCGGCACCCGCGAGGTCCAGGGCGTTGACGTCCTGGTGGGCGGCGAGGGCCGGGAAGATCTCCGCGGCCTTGCCGGACAGGATGTTGACCACGCCACCGGGCACGTCGGAGGTGGCCAGCACCTCGCCCAGCGACAGCGCGGGCAGCGGCGCCTTCTCGGACGCGACGACGACCACCGTGCTGCCGCCGGCGATCACCGGGGCGATCACGGAGACCAGGCCCAGCAGCGACGACTCCTGCGGGGCCACGACGGCCACGACACCGGTCGGCTCGGGGGAGGAGACGTTGAAGAACGGCCCCGCCACCGGGTTGGTGCCCCCGGCGATCTGGGCGATCTTGTCGGTCCAGCCCGCGTACCAGACCCAGCGGTCGATCGCGGCATCCACCTGGGCGGCGGCCTTGGACTTCGAGAGCCCCTCGGCATCGGCCACCTCGGCGACGAACTGGTCCCGGCGGCCCTCCAGCATCTCGGCGACGCGGTAGAGCACCTGACCGCGGTTGTACGCGGTGGCGCCCGACCACGTGCCGAAGGCCTTGCGGGCCGCGACTACGGCGTCACGGCCGTCCTTGCGGGACGACAGCGGCGCGTTGGCGAGCCACTTGCCCTTTGTGTCGGTCACCTCGTACACCCGCCCGCTCTCGGACCGGGGGAACTTGCCCCCGACGAACAGCTTGTAGGTCTTGAAGACACTGAGCCGATCAGACATCGAGGTAGGCCTCCAGACCGTGACGACCGCCCTCGCGCCCGAAACCGGACTCCTTGTAACCACCGAAGGGCGACGTGGGATCGAACTTGTTGAACGTGTTGGCCCACACCACACCGGCGCGCAGCTTGCTCGCCACGGCCAGCATCCGCGAGCCCTTCTCGGTCCAGATGCCGGCCGACAGGCCGTACTCCGAGTTGTTGGCCTTGGCCACGGCCTCGGCGGGGGTGCGGAAGGTCAGCACGGAGAGCACCGGGCCGAAGATCTCCTCGCGGGCGATCCGGTGCGCCTGTGAGACGCCCGTGAACAGCGTCGGGGCGAACCAGTAGCCGTTCTCCGGCAGCTCGCAGGCCGGGGCCCAGCGCTCGGCGCCCTCGGCCTCGCCGCTGTCGGCCAGCGCCCGGATACGGGCCAGCTGCTCGGCGGAGTTGATCGCGCCGACGTCGGTGTTCTTGTCCAGCGGGTCGCCCACGCGGAGCGTGGACATCCGGCGCTTCAGGGCGTCCAGCAGCTCGTCCTGGATCGACTCCTGCACCAGCAGGCGCGAACCGGCGCAGCAGACCTGGCCCTGGTTGAAGAAGATCCCGTTGATGATCCCCTCGACCGCCTGGTCGATCGGCGCGTCGTCGAAGACGATGTTGGCGCCCTTGCCGCCCAGCTCCAGGGTGAGCTTCTTGTCCGTACCGGCGACGGTCCGGGCGATCGCCTTGCCGACGCCGGTGGAGCCGGTGAAGGCGACCTTGTCGATCCCGTCGTGCGCGACGAGCGCGGCGCCGGTCGTGCCGTCACCGGTGAGGATGTTGACGACACCCTTCGGCAGGCCCGCCTGGCGGCAGATGTCGGCGAAGAACAGCGCCGACAGCGGCGTGGTCTCGGCCGGCTTCAGCACGACGGTGTTGCCCGCGGCCAGCGCCGGGGCGATCTTCCACGCCAGCATCAGCAGCGGGAAGTTCCAGGGAATGACCTGCCCGGCGACACCCAGCGGCTTCGGGTCCGGCCCGAAACCGGCGTGGCCCAGCTTGTCGGCCCAGCCCGCGTAGTAGAAGAAGTGCGCGGCGACCAGCGGAAGGTCCGCGTCGCGCGTCTCCTTGATCGGCTTGCCGTTGTCCAGGGTCTCCAGGACGGCCAGCTCGCGCGAGCGCTCCTGGATGATCCGGGCGATGCGGAAGAGGTACTTCGCGCGCTCGGAACCCGGCAGCGCGGACCACTTCTCGAACGCCTTGCGGGCGGCCTTCACCGCCGCGTCGACGTCCTCGGCCGAGGCCTGCGCGACCTCGGACAGCACTTCCTCCGTCGACGGCGAGACGGTCTTGAAGACCTTCCCGTCGGACGCCTCGCGGAACTCGCCGTCGATGAACAGCCCGTACGACGGGGCGATGTCGACGACCGAGCGCGACTCGGGCGCCGGAGCGTATTCAAAAGCCATGGTCAGTCCACCGTCACATAGTCGGGACCGGAGTAGCGCCCGGTGCTGAGCTTCTGGCGCTGCATCAGCAGGTCGTTGAGCAGGCTGGAGGCGCCGAAGCGGAACCACTCGTTGGTCAGCCACTCCTCGCCCACGGTCTCATTGACCAGCACCAGGAACTTCATGGCGTCCTTGGTCGTCCGGATGCCGCCGGCCGGCTTCACTCCGACCTGTACCCCGGTCGCGGCGTGGAAGTCGCGCACGGCCTCCAGCATCAGGAGCGTGTTCGCCGGGGTGGCGTTCACGGCGACCTTGCCGGTGGACGTCTTGATGAAGTCGGCGCCCGCGAGCATGCCCAGCCAGGAGGCGCGGCGGATGTTGTCGTACGTCGACAGCTCGCCGGTCTCGAAGATGACCTTCAGCCGGGCGGCGCTGCCGTCGGGGCGGCGGCAGGCGTCCTTGACGGCCTTGATCTCCTCGAAGACGGAGAGGTAACGGCCGGACAGGAAGGCACCGCGGTCGATGACCATGTCGATCTCGTCCGCGCCCGCGGCGACGGCGTCGGCCGTGTCGGCCAGCTTGACGGGGAGGGCGGCGCGACCGGCCGGGAAGGCCGTCGCGACGGAGGCGACCTTGACCTCCGAGCCCGCGAGGGCCTCGGCGGCGGTCGCCACCATGTCGGGATAGACGCAGATCGCGGCGGTGCGCGGCGTACCGCGGTCCGTCGGGTCCGGGTTGAGGGCCTTGGCGCACAGCGCCCGGACCTTGCCCGGGGTGTCCGCGCCCTCCAGGGTCGTCAGGTCGATCATGGAGATCGCCAGGTCGATGGCGTACGCCTTCGCCGTCGTCTTGATCGATCGGGTGCCCAGCGCCGCGGCGCGGGCCTCCAGCCCGACCGGGTCGACGCCCGGGAGGCCGTGCAGGAAGCGGCGCAGCGAGGCGTCGGAGGCGGTGACGTCCGCCATCGAAGCGAGTCGCTCAGCGGCCTCGTTGCCGGATGAGGAGAACCTCGGGGAGGGGGTCATGGTCACCGGATGAGCATATCTACGCGCGTAGCGCGTGTCACCCCCTCCGGAGGCTCTTCTTCCGGGGCGGGGGATATGTCGTGACTCATCCAGATTCAATGGCAAGCGATGGGCCATCTTCCGGTTGCTGTCGATGTTTGGTGACAAATGCGCGAAGGCGTGATCACACAAGATCCATAGATTCTTCTCAGCAACACCGCCCGCCCTCTCCGGCCTCAACCGAACCGAGGAAAGCGGCATGCGAATCCCCTACCTCTGACTCCACTAGGAGCCCTGCATGTCTGCTCTGTCCCCGCGCCGCTCCGCACTGCGTGCCGCGATCACCACCGCCGCCCTCGCGGGTGCCGTTCTGGCCCCGGCCACCGCCGCGTTCGCGGCCGAGCCGACGGCTCCCGCGGCTCCTGCCGCCCCCGTGGCTCCCGCCGCCAAGACGGCCGAGCCGACCACGGGCACCCCCGCCACCACCAAGGCGGAGGAGAAGAAGACCGAGACCGCCACCGGCACCAAGCAGGACGCCGGCACCAAGGCCGAGGCGGGCACCAAGGCCGGGACGGGCACCAAGAGCGAGACGGGCGCGAAGGCCGAGACCGGCAAGGGCGGCGAGGAGAAGGTCGTCGGCACCTGGTGGCTGCACCGCACCCTCACCCTCTCCGACGGCAGCGTGGCGAAGGTCTACGAGTCGGGCCCCGAGACCCACCGCGTGGACATCGTCTCCGGCGGCGAGGTCGTCAAGTCGGTCAAGGTCGACGGCCGGGACAAGACCTTCGAGTACAACGGCATGGAGCTCACGCTCACCGCCCTGACCGGTGAGGTCCTCGGCGGCCAGAAGGTCTTCGGCAGCTGGTGGCTGGACCACAAGGTGACCCTCGCGGACGGCAGCCTGGCGAAGGTCTACGAGTCGGGCCCGGAGACCCACCGCGTGGACATCATCTCGGGCGGTGAGGTCGTCAAGTCCGTCAAGGCCGACGGCCGGAACGTGACGTTCGAGTACCACGGCATGACGCTCACCCTCACCGCCCTGACCGGCGAGATCCTCAACGACAAGGGCGGCGCCGGCCAGGGCCACGTCACCCCCGTCCGCTACGCGGGCAACGCCATCTACATCGGCAACGGCATGGTGGCCGTGCTCCGCAACGACCCCGGGGCCGGCGGCCCCGAGGCGTGGATCCGCCACGTCGGCGAGCAGTGGAAGCCCGGCGACAACTACATGGTCAAGGTCGTCGGCAAGCTCGACCGCGACAACACGTCCGCGACGATCAAGGGCCTCCAGCTCCGCCTGGTCGACGCCGACGGCTCCGCCCCCGTGCTCGAGGTGAGCGGTGACGGCGGCACCAAGACCTTCGCCCTCCCCAAGGGACAGCCGGCCGGCAAGAGCGGCGCGTCCACCGGTTCCGGTGTCACCGCCGCCGCCACCCAGGCCAAGGCCGTCAACGCCTCCGCCCAGTTCGCCCAGACCAAGGCGATCCCGGAGGGCGGCGTGGCCGCCGGTGCCGAGGGCGTGGACGACGGCAACGACACTCTCCTTCTCGCAGCCGGTGGCGCCCTCGCCTCCGTCAGCGCCGCGGGCATCGCCTTCGCCGTGCTGCGTCGCCGCGTCGTCGGCTCCGCCGCCTGAGCCACGACCCCACCCGCTCGCGAGGGCGGGCCGCCACCTCACCGGCGGCCCGCCCTCGCGCCGTAGCGCCCGTCCAGGAGCTCCGCATGACCCCCTCCTCCGGCGACCCCGCCCGCGCCCGCCGGGCCGCGGCGGCCGCGCTGCTCGCCGTCGCCCTCGGCGGCGGACTGCTCGCCTGCGGCACCGGCCCGCACACCGCCAAGGCCGGCGCCCACGTGTCGGCGACCTCGGCACCACGCCCCTCCGCCGCTCCCGCGCTGCCCGCCTCCAAGCCCGTACGCGTCAGCATCCCGGCGGCCTCGGTCGACACCGGACCCGTCCTCGAACTCGGGCTCGCCGACGACGGCACCGTCGAGGTGCCCTCCGTCGCCCAGGCCGACCGCATCGGCTGGTACGACAAGGGCGTCACCCCCGGTGAGACCGGCCCCGCCGTCCTCATCGGCCACTACGACACCGCCGAGGGCCCGGCCGTCCTCAAGGACATCGCCAAGGTCCGCGTCGGCGACCGCGTCACCGTCACCCGCGCCGACGGCTCCACCGCGACCTTCACCGTTCGCGAACTGCAACAGGCCGACAAGAAGAACTTCCCCACCCAGCGGGTCTACGGGAACACCGACCGCCCGGAGCTCCGCCTCATCACCTGCGGCGGCGACCTCCGCGACGGCCACCGCCCCGACAACATCGTCGTCTACGCCGACCTCACGTCGAGCACTCCCGCCACCGGTCGTCCGTAGCCGCGCCCGGTCGTGCAGAATCGGCGCCATGACGAGATCCCCTGACGCCTCCGGCCAGGAATACGCCGAGCGGTGCTTCCGCTCCTCCGCCGGCATCGGCGGCGGCGTACTGCTGCTCGCCCTGTCCGCGTGGCTGGGCGGCGACGCGATGCTGCGCGGCACGGGCAACGCGCCGTGGCTCGCGCTGGCGGGGCTGCTCTTCGCGGTGCCGCTGATCGTCGCGTTCACGATCCGGCCCGCGGTGTGGGCCGGGGAGGACCGGCTGCTCGTACGGAACCCCTTCCGCACGATCACCCTGCCGTGGGCCTCGGTCGAGGGCGTCCGGGCGGGCTACTCCAGCGAGGTCTTCGCGGGCGGGAAGAAGTACCAGCTCTGGGCGATCCCCGTGTCGCTCAAGCAGCGCAAGCGGGCGGCGCGGCGGCAGGCGCGGGATGCGGCGGAGGATGTGACGGGGCGCGTCTCCGTGACGGCCGCCGCCCGGCCCGCCGCCGGGGCCTTGCGGGCCCCGTCCGACCAGGCGATCGAGGACCTGCGCGAGCTCGCGGAGCGGGGCGCTTCGCGGGAGGGGGCGCAGGGTTCGCCGTCCGTGCGGTGGGCGTACGAGGTGGTCGTGCCCTCCGTTGTGGGGCTCGCACTCTTCGCGGGGCTTGCGGTGGCTGGCTGAGCGCCGCGTTTCGGCTCACCGCCGGTGGGGGTTGCCCGCGCCTGGCGGCGCGGGGTTTCGCCCACCCGCCCGCCCGATTGCCCGGCACGGATTGCCCAGGTAGGGGGCGCGCGTTGAGGGGCATCACCGGGTAGTAGCGGAAGGGGGCGGGGTGGGGTGGATGGGCCCTGGTAGGGGCGTAAAGAGCTCTTCGCCGCTAGTGCCAGATTCCGGGTAACCAGCTACGCAGTACCAGGCACCGCGAAGAGGTCAGCCCCGTAAGGGTCCGTCCACCCCACCCCGCCCCCGACCCACAGACGGCAGGCGTCAGATGCCCGCCGCCCGCGACAGGTCCGTCTTGATGCCCGCCAGGACCTCGTCCGCGTGCCGGCGCGCGTCGGTCAGCGCCGCCGCCGACGCCACCGGCACCACGACCTCCAGGTAGCACTTCAGCTTCGGCTCCGTACCGCTCGGCCGCACGATGACCCGCGCCCCCGACACCGTCCCCGCCTCGTCGCCCGCCAGGGCGTACCGCAGGCCGTCCGTCGGCGGCAGCGACTCGGTGCCCTTCGACAGGTCCTCGGCCGACGTCACGTGCAGCCCCGCCAGGATCACCGGCGGCTGCTCGCGCAGCCGGCGCATCGCCGACGCGATCAGCGACAGGTCCTCCACCCGCACCGACAGCTGGTCCGTGGCGTGCAGCCCGTGCTCGACCGCCAGGTCGTCCAGGAGGTCGCTCAGCGTCCGGTCCGACTGCTTCAGCTCGGCCGCCAGCTCGGCGACGAGCAGCGCCGCCGTGATGCCGTCCTTGTCGCGCACGCCCTCCGGGTCGACGCAGTAGCCCAGCGCCTCCTCGTAGGCGTAGCGCAGGCCGTCCACGCGGGCGAGCCACTTGAAGCCGGTGAGCGTCTCCTCGTACGACGCGCCCGGCGCGCCCGCCGCGATGCGGGACAGCAGGGAGGACGAGACGATCGTCGTCGCGAACGCGCCACGGGCGCTCTTGTGCACCAGGTGCTCGGCCAGCAGCGCGCCCACCTCGTCGCCGCGCAGCATCCGCCAGCCCTCGACGTTGTCGGGGTCCGGCACGGCCACGGCGCAGCGGTCCGCGTCGGGGTCGTTGGCGATGATGATGTCGGGCGCGCCGCCCGCCTCCGCGGCCGCGCGGGCCGTCGCGAAGGCGAGGTCCATCGCGCCCGGCTCCTCCGGGTTGGGGAAGGCCACCGTCGGGAAGTCCGGGTCCGGCTCGGCCTGCTCGGCGACGACGACCGGCTCCGGGAAGCCCGCGCGCTCGAACGCGGCGGTCAGCACGGAGCGGCCCACGCCGTGCATCGGCGTGTAGACGACGCGGATGTCACGGGCGGAGCCGTTGGTGAGAACGGCGTCGGTGCGCGCCAGGTAGGCGCCGACGACGTCCTCCTCGCGGAGGATCTCCCAGCCCTCGGACGGGCGCGGGACCTCGTCCAGGCCGGCGATCGCGGCGATCTCGGCGGCGATGCCGGCGTCGGCGGGCGGCACGATCTGGGAGCCGTCGCCCAGGTAGACCTTGTAGCCGTTGTCGCGCGGCGGGTTGTGGCTGGCCGTGACCTCCACGCCGGCGACCGCGCCGAGGTGGCGGATGGCGAAGGCGAGGACGGGCGTGGGCAGGGGCCGCGGCAGCAGCGCGGCCTTCAGGCCCGCGCCGACCATGACGGCGGCGGTGTCCAGCGCGAAGTCGGCGGACTTGTGGCGGGCGTCGTAGCCGATGACCACGGTACCGCCGGTCTGACCCTGCTTCTTCAGGTACGCGGCGAGGCCGGCGGCGGCGCGGATGACGACGTTGCGGTTCATGCGCATGGGGCCGGCGCCGAGCTCACCGCGGAGGCCGGCGGTGCCGAACTGCAGGGTGCCGGCGAAGCGGGTGCTCAGCTCGGCGAGGTCGCCGGCCTCGATGAGCTTGGCGAGCTCGTCGCGGGTCTCGGGGTCGGGGTCCTCGGCGAGCCAGGTCCGGGCCTGTGCGATGAGGTCTCGCTCCACGGGTTCTCCTCCGGAGGGGTTCGGGGGGTGCGCTTGCGGTGCTGGGTGGGCCGGGGCCGGGGTGGAACGGACCCCTCTGGGGCTGCATTATTTACGGCCTCGGGCCATCGGAACAGCGAACCCGGCAGGTCGCCGCAAATAACGCTTTACGCCCCTGCCGGGGCCCGTCCCACCCCGGCCCCTCCCGTCGTACGGCGCCACCCGCCGCCCCGGCCGACGTCGGCGTCGGCGTCGGGCGATGCCGGGCAATCGGGCGGGCGGGTGGGGGAGGACCGCGCCGGAGGCGCGGAAACACCCGTGCCGGAGGCGCTGGAGAGCGCCCCCGGCACGGGTGGGATCAAGCTCAGAGCTTGGGCAGGACCTGGGCCAGCAGCGAGCCCATCCGCGAAGCGGCGTCGCGGCCGGCCTCGAGGACCTCTTCGTGGTTGAGGGGCTCGCCCGTCATACCGGCGGCGAGGTTGGTCACCAGGGAGATGCCCAGGACCTCCGCGCCCGCCTCGCGGGCCGCGATGGCCTCGAGGGTGGTGGACATGCCGACGAGGTCGCCACCGAGGGTGCGGACCATCTTGATCTCGGCGGGGGTCTCGTAGTGCGGGCCGGGGAGCTGGACGTAGACGCCCTCCTCCAGGGTGGCGTCCACCTCCTTGCACAGGGCGCGCAGACGGGGGGAGTACAGGTCGGTGAGGTCGACGAAGTTGGCGCCGACGATCGGCGAGGTCGCCGTCATGTTGATGTGGTCGCTGATCAGCACCGGCTGGCCGGGGCGCATGCCGTCGCGGAGACCGCCGCAGCCGTTGGTGAGGACGACGGTCTTGCAGCCGGCGGCCACGGACGTGCGGACGCCGTGGACGACGGCGGCGACACCGCGGCCCTCGTAGTAGTGCGTACGGCCGAGGAAGACGAGCGCGCGCTTGTCGTTGACCTTGTAGGAGCGGACCGTGCCCGCGTGGCCCGCGACGGCCGCGGCGGAGAAGCCGGGGAGCTCGGTCACCGGGAACTCGGCCTCGGGGGCGCCGAGGGCGTCGGTGGCGGGGACCCAGCCGGAGCCCATGACCAGGGCGACGTCGTGGGTCTCGGCGCCCGTGAGCTCGCGGAGACGGGCGGCGGCGGCGTCGGCCGCGGCGTACGGGTCGGCCTGGATGTCGGGGGTTACAGAAGCGTTCACGCGGACGAGGGTAGCCGTTCCTGGCCTACGCGCGTAGATGTCGCTGGTTACGGTGTTCCGATTGTTGCTTTGTGCGTTGCGACGAGACGGAATCGTCACTTTCCGCACATGCCCGGTAGGGCTCAGCAGGGTCGCTTGCGCAGTTCCATGACGTAGTCATGGGGCGCGCCGGCGGATTCCGCGGCGTCGGCGATCTCGCCGAGGTAGCGGGCGGAGGGGAGCCCTCCCTCGTAGCCGTTGAGGACGTAGACCCAGGCCGGCTCCTCTCCGTCGAGAGTGTGCACCCGGACCCGCATCCGGCGGTAGACATCCAGCCCGACACCCTCCCAACGGTCCATCGAGTCCTCGTCCATCGGAGCGATGTCGTAGAGGGCGACGAAGACCTGGGAGCGGGGGGCTTCGACGATCGTGGCGAGCGCGCCCTCCCAGCCCATCTGCTCCCCGCCGAAGGTCAGCCGCCAGCCGTTGAGCCAGCCGGTGCCGCGCAGCGGTGAGTGGGGGGCGCGGCGTGACATCAGCCGCGCGTCGAGGTTGCCGGCGTACGCGGCGTAGAGCGACATGGTTCCGAGGGTACGGGAGTGAGGCGGAACGGCATTTGGGGTGGCAATCTCGAAGGGGGTTCATGTGGAACGTTCTGGCGGGTTTCGCTCGGGATTCGGAGAGGATTCGCGTAGGGATCGCGCTAAGGAGGCCCCGGAAGGAGTCGCTTTGATGGGTGCGGGACAATGGAGTACGTGACTCGGATCGTGATCATCGGTGGCGGACCCGGCGGCTATGAGGCGGCGCTCGTCGCCGCTCAGCTCGGCGCGGAGGTGACCGTCGTCGACTGCGACGGTCTGGGTGGGGCATCGGTGCTGACCGACTGCGTGCCCTCGAAGACTCTTATCGCTACAGCGGAAGTGATGACCAACTTCGACTCCTCCTACGAGGAGCTGGGGATCATGGTCGCGGACGACACCCCGCCGCTGGAGAAGGCCGCCGGTGTGGTGGGCGTGGACCTGGGCAAGGTCAACCGGCGTGTGAAGCGCCTCGCGCTGGCCCAGTCGCATGACATCACCGCCTCGGTGACCCGCGCGGGTGGCCGTGTGATGCGCGGGCGCGGGCGGCTGGAGCCGCAGCAGGCGCCGGACGGGTCGCGCCGGGTGATCGTGACGGATGCCGACGGTGCCGAGGAGACGCTGGTCGCCGACGCCGTGCTGGTCGCCACCGGCGCCCACCCCCGTGAGATCCCGGACGCGCTGCCCGACGGCGAGCGCATCCTGAACTGGACGCAGGTCTACGACCTCGACGAGCTCCCCGAGGAGCTGATCGTGGTCGGCTCCGGTGTGACCGGTGCCGAGTTCGCCGGCGCCTACCAGGCGCTGGGCTCCAAGGTGACGCTGGTCTCGTCGCGCGAGCGGGTGCTGCCGGGCGAGGACCCGGACGCGGCCGCCGTGCTGGAGGACGTCTTCCGGCGCCGCGGCATGAACGTCATGGCGCGCTCGCGCGCCCAGTCCGCCAAGCGGGTGGGGGACCGGGTCGAGGTGACGCTGGCCGACGGCCGCGTGATCACCGGTACCCACTGCCTGATGGCCGTGGGCTCGATTCCCAATACGGCGGGGATCGGGCTGGAGGAGGCCGGGGTCCGGCTCCAGGAGTCCGGGCACATCTGGACGGACAAGGTCTCCCGGACGTCGGCGCCGGGCGTCTACGCGGCCGGTGACTGCACCGGTGTGTTCGCGCTGGCGTCGGTGGCGGCGATGCAGGGCCGTATCGCGATGTACCACTTCCTGGGTGACGCGGTGGCGCCGCTCAATCTCAAGACGGTATCCGCGAACGTATTTACGGATCCGGAGATTGCGACGGTCGGGTACACCCAGGCCGATGTCGACAACGGTCTCATCGACGCCCGGGTCGTCAAGCTTCCGCTGCTGCGTAATCCGCGGGCGAAGATGCAGGGCATTCGCGACGGTTTCGTGAAGATGTTCTGCCGTCCCGGCACGGGCATCGTCGTCGGTGGTGTGGTCGTCTCGCCGCGGGCCAGTGAGCTCATTCATCCGATCGCGATCGCCGTCGACAACAATCTGACGGTCGAGCAGATCGCCAACGCGTTCACCGTCTACCCGTCCCTCTCGGGCTCGGTCGCCGAGGTGGCACGGCAGTTGCACACGAGGAAGACGCAGCGCGAGGCGTAAGGAGGAGTGGCGGGGGAGTCGTTTGTTCCGGTTCCCCATACCACCTCTTGGGTCGCACTACGGACAACTTCCGTTAATTGCTGCAACCTGCTGAAAACAGATGGACGTTGGCGTTACTGTCGGTTTCGTGTTCGCTGCAGAACGTCGTCAATTGATCCTCGAAATGGTGCGGGCCAACGGGGCGGTTTCGCTCCGTGAGCTCGCCCGCGTCGTCCAGACCTCAGAAGTGACCGTACGGCGGGACGTGCGGGCGCTGGAGGCCGAAGGACTTCTCGACCGCCGGCACGGCGGTGCGGTGCTGCCGGGCGGTTTCACCAGGGAGTCCGGCTTCCCGCAGAAATCCCATCTAGCGACCGCCGAGAAGACGGCCATCGCCGATCTCGCGGCGAGCTTCGTCGAGGAAGGCGAGGCCGTCGTCGTCGGCGCCGGTACGACAACCCAGGAGCTGGCCCGCCGGCTCGCCCGCGTACCGGGTCTGACCGTGGTCACCAATTCCCTGCTCGTCGCCCAGGCCCTGGCCCACGCCAACAGGGTCGAGGTCGTCATGACCGGCGGCACCCTGAGAGGCTCCAACTACGCCCTGGTCGGCAGCGGCGCGGAGCAGTCCCTCCAGGGCCTCCGGGTGAGCAGGGCCTTCCTGTCCGGGAGCGGCCTGACGGCCGAGCGCGGGCTGTCCACGTCCAACATGCTCTCCGCGAGCGTGGACCGGGCGCTGGTGCAGGCGGCGGCGGAGGTCGTCGTCCTCGCCGACCACACCAAACTGGGCACGGACACCATGTTCCAGACCGTGCCCACCGATGTGATCACCCGGCTGGTCACCGACGAGCCGCCCCCTCATGACGAGCGGGCCGCCACCGAGCTCCAGGCCCTGGCCGACCAGGGCGTCCACATCTCGGTGGCCGGTCCGGGCGCGGGCAGTGGCCCCGCCGCGGGCGTCGTCCACGGGGACGCCGTCCCCACGGCCTCCCCGCGCCGCCGGGACGTGCCCCCGCTGCCCGGCCAGCGCAGAAGCCTGCCGCTGGGCCACGGCCAGCCGCCCGGACCGGTCCAGGGCGGACCACCGGGCGCCCAGCTGCGCAGTGCGGTCTCCCTGGGCGAGCAGGCCACGGCCCGGGTGGCGGACCTGGCACCCCGCCGACGGTAGGCAGGTCCGATGAACCCCATGGCCGCCGGAGCACCGGGGATCCGCGAGCTGTCCCCGGCGAAGGCTACGGCCGGGCTTTTAGCCCGGTCAGGGTGAGCGTGAGCAGGCGGTCGGCCAATTCCGGGTCGTCCGGGCACTGTTCGACCGCCAGCGCGATGGCGTTCGTCAGCTGCATCAGGTCCACGATGTCCACGTCGGGGCTGATGGCGCCGGCCTGCTGGGCGCGGGCGAGCAGCGCTCGGCCCGCGTCGCGCAGCGGCAGGCTGCACCGCGACATGGCGGAGCCCTCGTCCGTCTGCGCGGCCATCAGCGCCCGGGAGAGACCGCGATAGGTGCTGGCGTGCGCCACGATGGCCCGCAGCCAGGCGACCAGCGCCCGGCAGGGCTCGGGGGCCGCCAGCAGCTCGCGGGAGCGGGCGAGGATGCCGTCGACCTCGCCCTGGAAGACCGCGCTCATCAACGCCGTGCGATTGGGGAAGTGCCGGTAGAGCGTGCCGATGCCCACCCCGGCCCGCCGGGCGATGTCCTCCAGCGAGGCGTCCGTGCCGTGCTCGGTGAACGCCGTACGGGCCTCCGTGAGCAGCCGCTCGTAGTTGCGCCGTGCGTCCGCGCGCATGGGTCGTGGTGACGTCTGCGCCGCGTCGGTCGCCATTCCGTCCGTCCTCCCGATTCGATGGCCGTGCCGGTGCCGGCTGCCGGAGCCCGGGGTGGTGCCGGTTCCGGGTTGTGGTGCCGGTCAGGGCTCCGGCCCGGTGCCACGGTCCCCGTCAGTCCCTCGTTCCCCCGTCAGTCAAGGATGCCAGGCCGCCGGGGGCCCCGGACGACGAATGCCCACGGGCCCCGGCCGGGAAGGCGGCGGGGCCCGTGGGCGACGAAGCGGGGAACGCCCCGGATCAGTCCTTGGTTCAGTCCTTGATCTCGCAGATCACGGCGCCGGAGGAGACGGACGCGCCGACCTCGGCGGTGATCCCCTTGATGGTGCCGGAGCGGTGGGCGTTGATGGGCTGCTCCATCTTCATGGCCTCCAGGACCACGACGAGGTCGCCCTCGTCGACCTGCTGGCCCTCCTCGACCGCGACCTTGACGATCGTGCCCTGCATCGGGGAGGCCAGGCTGTCGCCGGAGGCGGCGGAGCCGGACTTCTTGGCCGCGCGGCGCTTGGGCTTGGCACCGCCCGCGGCGGCGGTACGGGCCAGGGTCATCCCGAGCGAGGACGGCAGGGAGACCTCAAGGCGCTTGCCGCCGACCTCGACGACGACCGTCTCACGGCCCTCGGCCTCCTCGTCCTCCTCGGCGGCGGTGCCGGAGAAGGGCGGGATGGTGTTGGTGAATTCGGTTTCGATCCAGCGGGTGTGGATGTGGAACGGGTCGCTGGTGAAGGCCGGGTCGGTGACGACCGCGCGGTGGAAGGGGATGG
>NZ_JBEZUS010000006.1:381415-475992 GCF_040636475.1 Streptomyces sp. NPDC037389 | reverse complement strand
GGGGGGGGGCCCCCCCCCGGCGCCGCGCCGCCGGGGTCTGGGACTCCCGCCACACCACGGCTCCTTGCCCCGGCCCCCCCCCCGGCCCCCCCGCCCCCCCCCCCCCCCCGGCCCGGTGCCGGCGGGGCGCTACGACTGAGCGGCCCCGTCCCCCTGCGTGGCGTCCCCCGCCGCCACGGTCCGGCTGGTCCGAGAGGAGCGGCGCTTGCTCTGGGTGAGCGCCGCTCCGGCCAGCACGATCAGCGCGCCGACCGGGGTGTTCCAGGTGAGCTCCTCGCCGAGCAGGGTGACGCCCGCCGCGGTCGCCACGACCGGGATGAGATACGTCGTCATGGTCGCGGTCGTCGGACCGACCTCGGCGACCAGCCCGTACTGGAGGAGGAAGGCGAGCCCCGTGCCGAGCGCGCCCAGGGCGAAGATCGCGAGCAGCGGCCCGGCGGGCAGGGCGGACGGCAGCGGGCTGAGCAGCGGCGCGGCGACGCCGAGCTGGAGCGCGCCGACGAGCAGCTGGCCGCCGGACAGCGCCAGATGCCCGTCGCCGGTGCCCGACAGCGTGCGCCGGACGTAGATCCAGCCCAGGGCGTAGCTCACCGAGGCGACCAGGGCCATGGCGGTGCCCTTCGGGTCCTGCCCCGAGAAGCCCTGCCAGGCCCCGAGCACCACGAGCACCCCGATGAAGCCGAGGCCGAGCCCCGCGAAGCGGCGGCGCGTCGGCCGGTCCTCGGAGAGCGCCACGAGCGAGAGCACCATGCCCCACAGCGGGGTCGTGGCGTTGCAGACGCCGGCGAGGGTGGTGGGGATCGTCAGCTCGGCGTAGGCGAAGAGCGTGAACGGAAAGGCGTTGCAGAGGAAGGCCGCGACGGCCAGATGACCCCAGGTACGAGGGGAGCGCGGCAGCCGCTGCCGCTTGATCACCAGGGCCGCGAGGAGCACGGCCGCGCCGAAGAACATCCGGCCGAAGGAGACATAGGGCGGCGCGAAGCCCTCGGTGCCGAGCTTGATGAAGAGGAAGCTGAATCCCCAGACGACCGAGAGCACGGCGAACTTGATCCGCCAGTCGAGGCCCCGGCGCCCCGGGCGAGTGGCTGTCGTGACGGTGGGGGAGAGGGTGGGGGAAGGGGGTTGCTTCGGCGTCGCGACGGTGCTCATGCCGACTACCATGCAGGGCAAATAAGTCTTAGAACAAGCAAATAATTCTATGGGCTATCGCGTAGCATCGCTTACATGTTGAACCTGGAGCGCCTGCGCACCCTGCACGCCGTCGCCCGCCACGGTTCCGTCAGCGGCGCGGCGGAAGGGCTGCACGTGACGACCTCGGCGGTCTCGCAGCAGTTGTCCAAGCTGGAACGGGAGGCCGGGCAGCGGCTGCTGGCCAAGTGTGGCCGCGGTGTGCGCCTCACCGACGCCGGGCGGCTGCTCGCCGAGCACGCCGGGCGCATCCTCTCCCAGGTGGAGCTGGCCCAGGCCGACCTGGAGGCCCAGCGTGGCCACGCCGTCGGCGAGCTGCGGCTCGGCGCCTTCCCCACGGCCGCCCGCGGTCTGTTCCCGGCCGCGCTCACCGCGCTGCGCGCGGACCACCCGCAGTTGCGCGCCCGGCTGGTGGAGATGGAGCAGGAGGACGCCGTCGAAGGGACGGTGCGCGGCGACGTCGACCTCGCCGTGGTCCTCGACTGGTACAACAAGCCGCTGCCGGTGCCGGACGAGCTGGTCAGGGCCCCGGTCCTGGACGACCCGGTGGATGTCGCGGTCCCCGCCGGGCATCCGCTCGCCGACCGGGCGGACGTCACCCTCGCGGACTTCGCGGAGGACGAGTGGATCGCCTGGCCCAAGGGTGAGTTCTGCCACGACTGGCTGCTGTCCACGCTGCGCGGCCAGGGCATCGAGCCCCGGATCGCGCACATGGCCGAGGAGCACGCCACGCAGCTCGCCCTGGTCGCCGCGGGCCTGGGCATCGCGGTCGCCCCCCGGCTCGGTCGCGGCCCCCTGCCGGAGGGGGTGCGCGCGGTGCCCGTACGGCAGGCGATGTGCCGCCACGTCTTCGCCATCTGGCGCGCGGACGCGGACCGCAGACCCTCGATCCGCGCGATGGCCGACGCGCTGCGGGCGGCGGCCGGGGGCGTACGGGGGTGACGGACGGGGGCGACGGACGGGGCGTACGGGCTGGACGCCCCGGCCCGGGGCCCGGCGCGAGCGCTCCGAGGGGCGCGCCCACCCGTACCGGGTCACACCTTCCGCAGCTTGCGGAAGTCCCAGGAGACGACGGCATCCGGCGCAAGCCGGAGCCAGGCGTGCCGGCCGTCGTGGGGCATCGTCGCCAGGCCGAAGTACTTCTCCGCGAACAGCTGCTCGGGAGCCACGAGCTCCGGGCAGGCCACGCCCCGGCGCGGGGCCTCGCCCACCACCGTCACCGTGCCCGACAGCTCCGCGCCGCGCAGCTCCTCGTACTCCTCGCCGTCGTCGACCACCACCGCCACCCGCGGGTCATGGCGCAGATCGGCCCAGCGCCGGCTGCGGACCAGGGAGTACAGCCACAGCGCCCGCCCGTCCCAGACGAACCACAGCGGGCCGACGTGCGGCCGCCCCTCCCGCCCGGCCGTCGCCACCCGGCAGACGCGCCGCCCGGCGAGGAAGACGTCGAGCTCGGCCCGCGTCATCATGGCCCGGCGGCCCCGCCGCTGTGTGACGGTCATCCCCGCGTCACCTGCTTTCCGGATCCGACGTACGCGACCGTGCCGACCGACTGATCTGACTGCTCGTCAGAAGAATGGGGCCTCTTCCCCGGCACCGCAATGCCCACTAGCCTCACGCGGGCCCCCGACGGGGCCCAGGTACGGACCATCACCGGGAAGCGGGGAGCGCCATGGCCACTCAGGACCCGTTCGCCGAGGAGACCGACCCGGCGAGCACGGTGCTGCTGACCGTCGAATGCCAGCGCGGGGTCGTCGGCCCCGACAGCGCGCTGCCCGAACTCGCGGCCGTCGCCCGCGCCTCCGGAGCCCTGGTCAACGTCGCCCGCCTTGTCGCCGGAGCGCACGAGGCGGGCGTCCAGGTCGTGCACGCCGTCGCCGAACGCCGCCCGGACGGCCGCGGCGCCAGCCGCAACGCCCACCTCTTCCGCGTCGCCGAACGACTGCCCGTGCAGCAGCTGACCGGCACCCACGCGGTCCGGGTGGCCGATCCCGTACCCGTCGGCGACGGCGACCTGGTCGTCCGCCGGCTGCACGGGCTCTCGCCGCTGGCCGGGACGGGCGTGGACGCCCTGCTGCGCAACATCGGCTGCCGCACCCTGATCGTCACCGGCGTGTCGGCCAACGTCGGGATCCCCAACGCCGTCTTCGACGCCGTCAACCTCGGCTACACGGCCGTCGTCCCCTCCGACGCCATCGCCGGGGTGCCCGCCGACTACACGGCGGCGATGGTGCGCCACACCCTCGCGCTGGTCGCCACCGTGACCACGACCGATGCCGTCCTGCGGGGCTGGCGCCGGCGGGGCCGTACCCGCCCGGCGCCCGGCCCCGATGGGCTCAGCCCAGCGTGATGGAGTCCCCGTTCACCGAGATCCGCTCCTCGGGCAGCGGCTTCTGCGCCGGGCCACCCCGTACGGCCCCGTCGGTGACCGAGAACCTGCTGCCGTGGCAGGGGCAGTTGATGGTGCCGTTCGCGACGTCCTTCACCACGCACCCCTGGTGGGTGCAGACCGCCGAGAACGCCTTGAACCGTCCCTTCGACGGCTGGGTGACCACGACCTTCCGGTCCGGGAAGACCTTGCCGCCGCCCTCGGGGATGTCCGACGTCCGGGCCAGGGCCGCACCCGCACCCGCCCCGGACGTGGCCCCCGCCCCGGGCGTACCCTTGTCGCCGGCCGCCTGCCCCGGCGTCCCCTTCGACGCGTCCGAAGAGTCGCCGGAGTAGCCCGAGCCCGCGTCGTCGGAGCCGCCACCGCACGCCGCGAGGACGGCGGCGAGACCGGCGGCTCCGGTCGCCGCGACGACGGCACGGCGGGTGGCACGGCGGGCGGCGCGGGCAGGACCGGCCGGGGCAGCCGGATCGGCCGGTCCTGCCGGATCGGCCGGATCGGCCGGGGCAGACGGCGTGGATGGCGCGGGTGACGAATGCGTCATGATCGTTCCTTTGCTGTCGCTTCGCATCAGCTGGTTCGAGGACTCATACGGCCACGCCGCGCCCGGCGTTCAGACGGTCACCCCCGGGCGATTAATCTGGGTCGATGCTTCCCGAAGTCACAGCCACCCGCTATGTCACGCCCTTGCGTGAGGGTGGCTCGCTCCCCGGCATCGTCGAGGCCGACGATCTCGGCACGTACGTCATGAAATTCACCGGCGCCGGACAGGGCCGCAAGACGCTGGTCGCGGAGGTCATCTGCGGACAGCTCGGCCGCCGCCTCGGCCTGCGCGTTCCGGAGCTGGCCCGCATCCAGCTGGACCCGGTCATCGGCCGCGCCGAGCCGGACCAGGAGGTCCAGGCGCTGCTCAAGGCCAGCGGCGGGCTCAACCTCGGCATGGACTTCCTGCCCGGGGCGCTCGGCTTCGACCCGCTCGCCTTCGAGACCGACGCCGCCGAGGCCGGCCGGGTGATCTGGTTCGACGCGCTCATCAACAACGTCGACCGCTCCTGGCGCAACCCCAACCTGCTGGTGTGGCACGGCAGCCTCTGGCTGATCGACCACGGCGCCACCATGATCTGGCACCACAACTGGCCCGGCGCCGCGACCGCCGCCGGCAAGCCGTACGACGCCTCGGACCACGTCCTCGCCACCTTCTCCCCGGACATCGCCGGGGCGGCGGCCGAACTGGCCCCCCGGATCACCGAGGAACTGCTGGCCGAGGTCGCCGCGGACGTCCCCGACGAGTGGCTCGCCGACGAGCCGGGCTTCGACAGCCCGGACGCGCTCCGCCGGGCGTACGTCGAGGTGCTGCTCGAACGCGCGGCGACCATCGGCGAGAGGATCACCATGGGCGAACGCACCGCGGTCAAACCGTCGCAGGCGCCGGAATGGGTACGTGTCAGGCTGGACGGAAAGGGCGCCGCGAAGTGACGGGCCGCGAGAACGGGCACGGGGCGCAGCAGTCGCACCGTGCCACCCAGGACCACAAGGGCCGCGACGGCGCGAAGCGCGACGTCTTCGAGTACGCGCTGCTGCGCGTCGTCCCCCGCGTCGAGCGCGGGGAGCAGATCAACGCGGGAGTGGTCGTCTACTGCCAGGCGCAGTCGTATGTGACCGCCCGCGTCCACCTGGACGAGAACCGGCTGCTGGCCCTCGACCCGGCGGCGGACGTGGCCGGCGTCCGGGCCGCGCTGCACGCCGTCGAGGGGGTCTGCGCCGGGGGCGACCGGGCCGGGCAGGCGGCCTGCGACGACGCCGGCCGCCGGTTCCGCTGGCTGATCGCGCCGCGCAGCACGGTGGTGCAGCCGGGACCGGTGCACACCGGGCTGACGGCCGACGCGGAGCGCGAGTCGGAACGCCTCCTCGATCTGCTGGTGCGATAGCGCCGGTGTGATGAGTGCTGGTGGGACGCGCCGGCGCGATGGCGGGGACGCCCGGGACGAGGGGCGTGCGGTGAGGCGTTGACAGCGCGTGGCGGGACTTCTAGCGTCTGATCGACCGAGCTACTGAGCGGTTGCTCACCCCGCCGCCGCTCCCCTGGCCGGAGCGCGCCGCCGGGGCGAGCCGCCTTCGAGGTGAGGAGAACCCGCATGTCCACCACCGAGCAACGCGTAGCCCTTGTCACGGGCGCGGCCCGCGGCATCGGCGCCGCCACCGCGCTGCGCCTGGCCGCCGAGGGCCGCGCGGTCGCCGTCCTCGACCTCGAGGAGGCGGCCTGCGCGGACACCGTGGAGAAGATCACGGCGGCGGGCGGCAGGGCACTCGCCGTGGGCTGCGACGTCTCCGACGCGGCCCAGGTGGACGCCGCGGTGGCCCGCGTCGCCGCCGAGCTGGGCGCGCCGGTCGTCCTGGTCAACAACGCGGGTGTGCTCCGGGACAACCTGCTGTTCAAGATGAGCGAGAACGACTGGGACACCGTCATGAACGTGCACCTGCGGGGCGCGTTCCTGATGTCGCGCGCCTGCCAGAAGCACATGGTGGACGCGGGCTTCGGCCGGATCGTCAACCTCTCCAGCAGTTCGGCCCTCGGCAACCGCGGCCAGGCCAACTACGCGGCCGCCAAGGCCGGCCTCCAGGGCTTCACCAAGACCCTCGCCAAGGAACTCGGCAAGTTCGGCATCACCGCCAACGCCGTCGCCCCCGGCTTCATCGCCACCGACATGACGGCGGGCACCGCCGCCCGCGTCGGCATGAGCTTCGAGGACCTCCAGGCCGCCGCGGCCACGCAGATCCCCGTACAGCGCGTCGGCGAGCCCGAGGACATCGCCAACGCGATCGCCTTCTTCACCGGCGACCAGGCCGGCTTCGTCTCCGGCCAGGTGCTGTACGTGGCCGGCGGCCCGCTCGACTGACCTGGCCCGTAGGGCAGCACGGCACCCCCCACGCGGGCCGGGGAGCACCGCGAGCGGACGGCATGAGCGCAGGGGTGGTCGTCGGCCGCACGTGGTCGTCGACCGCATGCGGTCATCGGCCGCCCGAGGAGAAAACCAAGGAGAACGGACAGCATGCCCGCCACGCCTTCCACATCCGCTACGCCCTCCACGCCCGCTCAGGAAGGCGAACCCTCCGGCAAGGTCGCCCTCGTCACGGGTGCCAGCCGCGGCATCGGCCACGGCATCGCCCGTGCCCTGGTGGCCCGCGGCGACCGCGTCGTCATCACCGGCCGCAACGAGGACGCCCTCAAGCAGGCCGTCGAGTCCCTCGGCCCCGACCGGGCCATCGGCGTCCCGGGCAAGGCCCACGACGAGGCCCACCAGGCCCTCGCCGTCGAACGCGCCATGGAGGCCTTCGGCCGCGTGGACTACCTCGTCAACAACGCGGGCACCAACCCCGTCTTCGGCCCCATCGCCGACCTCGACCTCGCCGTGGCCCGCAAGGTCTTCGAGACCAACGTCGTCTCCGCGCTCGGCTTCGCCCAGCGGACGTGGCACGCCTGGCAGAAGGACAACGGCGGCGCGATCGTCAACATCGCCTCCGTCGCCGGGGTCGCCGCCTCGCCCTTCGTCGGCGCGTACGGCATGAGCAAGGCCGCCATGGTCAACCTCACCCTCCAACTCGCGCACGAATTCGCCCCGGGCGTCCGCGTCAACGCGATCGCCCCGGCCGTCGTGAAGACCAAGTTCGCCGCGGCCCTCTACGAGGGACGCGAGGAGGAGGCCGTGGCCTCCTACCCGCTCGGCCGGCTGGGTGTACCGGAGGACATCGGCGGCGCGGCCGCCTTCCTGCTGTCGGACGCCGCGGGCTGGATCACGGGCCAGACCCTCGTCGTGGACGGGGGGCTCTTCCTCAACGCGGGGGTCTGAGGGCACGCGGCCGGGCCCCGCACCGGGGCACCGGCGCGGGCGTTGTCAGTGGTCGGCGGTAAGTTCTCCGGCGAGAACGGAACGAACCCCGGAGGTTGTCGACGTGACCGTCACCGACGTGCTGCCCGAGTCCTGGCACGGTGCCCTCGGCGAAGAGCTGGAGAAGCCCTACTTCAAGGAGCTGACCGAGTTCGTGGAGGAGGAGCGGGTCAAGGCCCCGGTGTATCCGCCGCGCGGGGAGGTCTTCGCCGCCCTGGACGCCACCCCGTACGAGCGGGTGAAGGTCCTCATCCTCGGCCAGGACCCGTACCACGGCCCGGGCCAGGGCCACGGCCTGTCCTTCTCGGTGCGGCCGGGCGTCAGGACGCCTCCGTCGCTGCGCAACATCTACAAGGAGATGCGCGAGGAGCTCGGCTACGACGTCCCGGACAACGGCTACCTGCTGCCGTGGGCCGAGCAGGGCGTCCTGCTGCTCAACGCGGTGCTGACCGTCCGGGGCGGCGAGCCCAACTCCCACAAGGGCAAGGGCTGGGAGAAGTTCACCGACGCGGTCATCCGCGCCGTCGCCGCCCGCCCCGAACCGGCCGTCTTCGTGCTCTGGGGCAACTACGCGCAGAAGAAGCTGCCCCTGATCGACGAGGAGCGGCACGTCGTCGTCAAGGGCGCCCACCCCTCGCCGCTGTCGGCGAAGAAGTTCTTCGGCAGCCGCCCCTTCACCCAGATCAACGAGGCGGTGGCGGCGCAGGGCCACGAGCCGATCGACTGGCGGATCCCGGACCTCGCGGTCTGACGGTGCGGTGACGGCCGGTCCGGCGCGGAGGGGCCGCAGGGAGCGGACGGGGCGCAAGAGAGCCGGGGGTCAACGCCCGTACACCTGGTGGCAGATCCGCGACGCGTCGCCGCCCTTCTCCCACTTCCCATAGGAGTCGCCGAGGGCGCACAGCCCCTTGCCCTGCTGCTGCCCCCGCGACGCCGGGGCCGGCGCGGGGGCCGGGGCCGCGTGGCGCTCCTCCGGTTCGGGTGCCGGCCGGGGGGCCGGGCGTTCGGGCTCGGGCGGTGCCGGGGCGGGCTCCTGCCGCTCGGCCCGCCGCTCCGGGGAGGGGGCCCGCCAGGCGCCGCCCGGGTCGGTGGCGGGTGGGGGAGCGACGAGGGACGGCGCGTCCGGGGAGCGCCGCGCCCCCTGGTCACCACCGGCCGCCCGTGAGGGCCCCGGGGGGTCCCAGGGCATGGTCGGATCGGCCGGGTCCTTGGGGTCCTTGGGGTCCGCCGGGTTCTTCGGGGCGTACGGGTCGTACGGGCCCGTCCGGAAGGGGTCCGCCGTCGGGCCCGGTGCCCCGTCCACCCCCGGCGCAGGCCTCCCGTCCGGGGACGGCGGCCGGGAGGCGCCCGGGCCCGTGACGGTCAGCGACTCGCGGGCCGGACCCTGGACAGCCCGGGGTCCTCCGGGCCCGCCGGGCGCGAGGGGGCGGGGGGAGACGGAGACACAGCCGACCGCGGCCGACATGGCCACCGCCACCAGGACGGCGGCTGAGGGCACTCGATGCATTCGGCCAACCCTGCTGCCCGCCAAGGGACATGGGGAATTCCCCGCAGGGGTGACATGGAATCACGGCCCCGGCCGCGCTCCGCTCAGGCTCCGGTCGCGCCGTCGACGCGCTCGCGGATGAGGTCGGCGTGGCCGTTGTGCCGCGCGTACTCCTCGATCATGTGCGTGAGGATCCAGCGGAGGTTGAAGGTCTGGCCCGGGCGGAACCCGACGCCGGTGCCGGTGTCGTCCAGCGACCGCGTGGCGACGAGCTCCCGCGCCCCGGCGATCTCGGCCTGCCAGGTGGCGAGGGCCTCCTCGCCGGTGTCCTTCTCCGTGACCTTGAAGTCCTTGTCACGGTCGGTCTCGTCGTAGTAGATCGGCGGCGCGTCCTCCCCGGACAGCACCCGCCGGAACCAGTGGCGCTCCACCTCGGCCATATGCCGCACGAGCCCCATGAGGGACATGATGGACGGCGGCGCGGACGCCGTCCGCAGCTGCTCGTCGTCCAGACCGGCACACTTGGCGGCCAGCGTGGCCCGGTGGAAGTCCAGCCAGGTCTCCAGCATTTCGCGTTCGCCCGCGGTGGTCGAGGGCATGGGGCGCTTATCGATCGTCATGGTGTCATCATCGCTCCGTAGTTCGAATCCATGCCAGGGGTTATCGTCCTCACGCCAGGGGTCATCGTCCCAGCGCTCCCCGCAGCAGCTCCCTGAACCCCCGCCGCAGTTCGGCGCGGCCGGGCACCTCGGCGTGGTAGGAGCCCGCCGCGCACGAGAACATCAGCCCCTCGCACCACGCGATGAGCGACAGCGCGTGCCGCTCCGGTTCGGGGGAGCCCGCGGCCGTCAACAGCGCGATCACCGGAGCGCGGAAGCGGCCCCGGCCCGTCGCGTCGTAGATCTCCCTCAGCCCGGGCCGGCGCGCCGCCTCCAGCGCCAGCTCGTAGCGGGCGAGGAGCAGCTCGCGCTGCCCGGTGAGCGAGCGGTGCAGCGCGAGCGCGAGGGCGTCGGCCAGCGCGTCGAGCCCGTCCGCCCCCGCCGGGTCCGGCATCTCGCGGGGTGCCAGCACCGCCTCCTCGCGCTCGGCCAGCCGCCGTACGGCCGCCTCCAGCAGCGCGGAACGGGTACGGGCGTGGTTCGACGTCGAGCCGGGCGGCAGCCCGGCGGCCTCGTCCACGGCGCGATGGGTCAGGCCCCGCATGCCGCGTTCGGCGAGCAGGGCGAGCGCGGTGTCCGCGATCAGCTGGGCGCGGGGGCGGGTGGGAGCGGTCTTCTCGGGGCGCACGACGCCAATCTACTGCCCGCACTACAGATGTAGTAGCTTGCTGTCACTACATCTGTAGTTTCCAGTCTCCGGTTTCCTGTTTCCCGGTCGGGAGGGACCCATGGCACAGCCCCGCGCCGTCGTCATCGGCGGCGGCATAGGCGGCCTCACCGCGGCCTGCGCCCTGCACCACGACGGCTGGACCGTCACCGTCCTCGAACGCGCCACCGTCCTCGAACCCGTCGGCGCCGGCATCGCGCTGGCCCCCAACGCCCAGCGCGCCCTCGACACCTTCGGCGCCGGCGACGCCGTACGCGCCCTGTCCGGCTGGCAGGCCGACGGCGGCCTGCGGCTGCCCGACGGCCGCTGGCTCTCCCGTACGAGCAACGAGGCCGCGGCCCGGCGCTTCGGCGGCCCGGTCGTCGTCGCCCACCGCGCCGACGTCGTCGGCCTGCTCGCCGCCCGCCTCCCCGAAGGGGCCGTACGCACCGGCAGCCCCGCCACCCTCGCCGACCCCGGCGCGCCGGACCGCCCCGCCCGCGTCACCACCCTCGACGGCGACCTGGAGGCGGAGCTCGTCGTCGCGGCCGACGGCATCCACTCCGCCGTCCGCGCCGCCCTCTTCCCCGGCCACCCCGCCCCCCGCTACACCGGGGCCACCGTCTGGCGCCTGGTCGTCCCCCGCCCCGCCACGCCCTTCCCGGCGCACGAGACCTGGGGAACCGGCCGGCTGTGGGGCACCGTCCCGCTGCACGACGGCCGCGTCTACGCCTACGCCCAGGCCGTGGCCCCCGCCCGGGCCGTCGCACCGGGCGGCGAACTCGCCCAGCTCCGCCGCCTCTTCGGGGACTGGCACCACCCCGTGCCCGACATCCTCGACACCGCCGACCCCACCGCGATCCTGCGCAACGACGTCCACACCACGACTCGTCCCCTGCCCGCCTTCCACCGGGGCCGGGTCGCCCTCCTCGGCGACGCCGCCCACGCCATGGCCCCAAGCCTCGGCCAAGGCGGCTGCCAGGCCATCGAGGACGCCGTCGTCCTCGCCCACGCCGTGGCCGCCGCCGACCCTTGTGCCGCCCTGGGCGAGTACACCCGGCAGCGCCTGCCGCGCACCACGGTCGTCGTCCGCCGCTCGGCCCGCGTCGCCCGCCTGACCCGCCTCTCCTCACCCCTCGCGTGCGCCCTGCGCACCGGTGCCCTCGCCACCCTCAACCGCCTCGGCCCCCGCGTCGCCCTGCGCAGCCTGGACGGCGTGGCGGACTGGCGACCGCCCGCGCGGCCCGAGCGTCAGCCGGCGGACCTCATGACGAGCCATACGAGCAACTCCACGGCCCCGTAGAGCGCCAGGGCCGCCAACGAGCCGTAGACGGCCCAGTCGCCGGCCCGGACGTACGGGCTGGTGCCGCGCGCCAGGGGCGCGTCGTAGACGGCCGCGGCACTCCGTTCCGTGCCCAGCCGCTCGCCGACGATCCGTCCCCGCGGGTCCGCCACCGTGCTCACGCCCGTCAGCGTCGCGTGCACCATGGGCCGCCAGGTCTCAGCGGCCCGCAGCGCCGCGAGCGAGGCGTGCTGGGCGGGCGCCCAGCTGTGCTGGAAGGTGGACGTGGCCGACTGCGCGACGAGCAGCTGGGCCCCGTCCCTGGACAGCTGCCGGCTCATGTCCGGGAAGGCCGACTCGAAGCACACCAGCGGCCCGACGAGCAGCCCCCGGCCCCGGGTGTCCGGCAGCCGCATCACCACCTGCCGGTCGCCGCGCCGCCGGTCCTCACCGGCGGCCTTGCCCACGGACGTCGCCCAGCCGAGCAGCGAACGGGCCGGAACGTACTCGCCGAAGGGCACCAGCCGCATCTTGTCGTAACGGTCCCCGGTGGGCCCGTCCGGCCCGACCAGTACGGAGCTCTTGAAGATCCCCGGCCGGTCGGACCGCCGCGCGTCCACGTTCACCAGCAGGTCCGCGCCGACGGTCCGGGAGAGCGCGGTCAGCCGGTCACGCAGGTCGGGACGGTTTCCCAGATCCTGCCCGACGCTGCTCTCGCCCCATACGACGAGATCCACCCGCTGCCCGGCGAGCCGGCGGGTGAGCTCCTCCTCGCGATCGAAGCGGCGCTGCACACTGCCCGTCCCGTCGATGACGCCGGGCTGAACGACCGCGACCCGCACCGTCCCCGCGAGCTCCGGCACCGGCGCCCACCCCCACACCCCGGCGACCACCGCCACCCAGACGAGCAGCCCCGCGGCCCCCACCGCACGCGCACGGGGCACCGAAACCAACGCGACGACCGCGGTGTTCACCGCCACCAGTACGAACCCCACCAGCCAGACGCCCCCCACCGACGCCATCCGCAGCGCCGGGGCGACCTGCCACTGACTGGCCCCGAGCAGCCCCCAGGGCCCGCCCAAGTACTCCCAGGACCGCACGAGTTCGACGCCGATCCACCCGGCAGGCACCACGAACAACGCCGCCACCACCCGCCCGGGCCCCGCTACGCCCCCCAGCAACCGGCGCACGAGCAGCCCCCAGGGCGCCCACAACAGCCCCAGCAGCGCGGCCAGCACCAGGATGAACACATGCAGGCTGGGCAGCAGCCAGTGATGCACGGCCAGCAGAAACCCGGCTCCGCCCAGCCACCCCTCGAGTGCGGCCCGTCGGGCGGATACCGCCGAGCGGACCAGCAGCATCCACGGGACCAGCGCCACCCAGGCCAGCCACCACAGCGACGGCGCGGGAAAGGCGAGGGCGGGCAGCGCGCCGGCGGCGACGGATGCGACGGCCCGCGACCCGGGTGAGGTGAGCAGGGCCTCGCTCGGTTCCTCCGCCATGCGGTACCTCCCTCTCCCCATGTGCCAGCCATGCCGGAGTACACCGTTCCATGCGTTTAGGGCGTACTGTCCGGTGTCCACCGTCCGGCGGAGGGTACACCTCCAAGCGGTGCCCACCCGGGGAACAGCTCGCGTTCGATGCGTATTTGGTACGGGGCGGACATGGGCAGGCCCAGATCGGCTGCGACAGCAAGTGTGCTTTGGATCCACAGAGTCGTAGGTTGAACATGACTCTTTGTGGATCGCCCTTCTAGTGACCGGGTACCACCCCGTTCGGACATCTGCGTCCTCACATACCCGCTCTTGTGACCATGCCGACAGGTTGATGACAATAGGCCAGTGGCTGGGTCTTTCGTCCTGTGTGTCGCCATCATGATTCCGTGCAAGCGGTGGCGCACGTGACGTATGGCGCTCGGCTGGGATCGGTGTTGCCGTAGCTCGCGTCTGCCCGGCAGCTCTTTCCGTCCTTGCGTGGCCTCTCGTTCGCGACAGGAGAAGTTGCAGCTAGCGTCTACACCACGAGCGGAGCGATCATGATCAACAAGGGTGGTTCAGCGGTCGCAGCCCCCCTCCCGGTTCAGATCACCTGCGCATCCGCCTTCCGGACATCCGGCGTTGTCGCGGGTGGTGGAGAGGTTCCCCAGCACATCGCCTTCATCGTCGACGGCAACCGTCGCTGGGCGAGGGAGCGCGGCCTCCCGCCCGAAGAGGGCCATCGCCGGGGGGCGGAGAACATCTGCAGGGCTCTGGAGTGGTGTGAGGCGGCGGGCATCCGGATCACGACCTGGTGGCTGCTCTCGACGGACAACCTCAACCGTTCTCCCGGCGAGCTCCGTGAACTCATGAACATCATCGGTGACCTCGTCCGCCTGCTCGCCACCAGCCACCGCTGGCGGATCCGTCACCTGGGCGATCCCGCCATGCTGCCGTCATCACTGGTGACAGAACTGAAGGAAGCGGCGGCCAGGAGTGCTGGCGACGTCCTACGGCCACAGGTCAACCTGGCGATCGGCTACAACGGGCGGGACGACATCGTCGAGGCCGTCCGAACCGTCGTTCTGGAGACAGCTCTCGCGGAAACAGGCGCCAACGCCTCTCTCGACGTGACCGAGAAACGGATCGCCGACGCTCTGTCCACGAGGGGTCAGCCCGATCCGGACCTGGTCATCCGGACGTCGGGTGAGCATCGTCTCTCAGGGTTCATGGCATGGCAGACCAGCATGGCCGAACTGCACTTCTGCCCTGTCATGTGGCCCGACTTCCGGCGTACCCACCTGGAATCGGCCCTGGATGATTACGCGGGGCGGAAGCGACGATTCGGCGTGTGAGAAGCCATCGGCCGCCCCTTGGACGGCCCATGATTCACCTGATTCACCGGTCTCGTGCCACCCATGGCCGCTGGGTGAGTTCGCTGTGCTGTACGCCTGTCGCCGAAGTAAAAGGATGTGCGGAATGGACAAGTCGCGGGTGCCCACACTTCCTGCGTCGCTCTCGGGCACCGGGGTCAATCCCCATATGGAGGAGGCCCGGCGGCGTATGTACGCGTGGGCCGACTCCTTCGGCCTGATCCCTGGGGCCGTACGCGTTCACATGGATCGCAGTCGTATGGAGTATCTGTCTGCCCTCTATTACCCGACGCCTGATGCTGAAACCTTCGACGTGGTGACGGGATGGATCCTATGGGGAACGCTCGTCGATGACGTGATGGACGACGGTCTCGCCGACCAGGCACCCGCAGTGTGCCGGATCGCTATGGCACAGGCGCTGGCTTACCTGGAGCATGGTCATTTGAGTGACACGCCCGTCATCAGGGCTCTGGACCACCTGTGGCAACGCACCTCAGCGGGGCGTTCGGAAGGCTGGAAGCGATCTTTCATCAGTCACTGGCGGCAAGGGTGGCAATCCGGCTGCGCGTCACAGATCGACCGCCTGTCCGGCCGCACCCCTTCGGTGGCCGAATACCGGGAACGCCGACGACACGACATCAAAATGCTTCCGATGGCCGACCTTCTCGAAGTGGCCCTGCGTATCGACCTCCCTGAAGACATTCGTCACCTACCGGCTCTCGAAGCGCAGCACAACTTGGCGTCCGATTACGCCGGCCTGGTCAACGACCTGGTGTCCGTCGACAAGGACCTTGCCCTGGACGGCCCTCAGAACATTGTGACGGTCATCCACGCCCATGAGGAATGCACAATTCAAGATGCGATCGAACGCGCCCGGGAGATGGCCAGGGAGTGCGTACGCTGGTATCTGCGTGCCGAGAGTGAGTTGCCCGTACAACTCGATGCCGCAGGCATCTCCGGCTCACAGCGCGCCGACGCGCTGCGCTACGCGCACAGTCACCGAGCGACCTTTAACGGGAACCGGCAGTGGCATCTTGAAGTCCCGCGCTACACCCATCATTACGACACTACGCAGGCCGGTGAGGCTGCACACATCACCGACCTGCTGACCGTGCTCGGGGATTCCTGAGGGAGCTGTGCCCTACCGGCCGCGGAGCCAGTTCCGCAACGACGTCCACCAGGAGTTGCGAGAAGTCGACTGCTGCTCGGGCTGAGTGAGACCGCCGGCCCGAGCAGCGGTGGCAGGCTCCATGGCCTGATCCTCCTCGGCCGTCATCTCCGGATCCTGTGGTTGATGTGCCGTGAACTTCACCGGCAGTTCGATGAGGTGGCGCGAAAGCAACGAGGAGCGGTAACGCAGACCGGACTCCTCAACAGCGAGGGCGAGGTCGGGAAGCCGGAGCAGCAGAGCGTCGATGCCGGTTCCGGCGATGGCTCGGCCGACGTCCTGACCGGGGCACTCGTGCGCCCCACCGCTGAAGGCGAGGTGTGCCCGGTTCCCGTGGATCGGGGCGTCCAGGTCAGGTCGGACGACGGTGTCGACATTTCCGGCGGCCAACCCCAGGACGAGGGCGTCACCTTCCCTGATCTGCTTGCCGGCGAGCTCGGTGTCCTGCGCGGCCCAACGGCCCAGAACGGTCACGAACGGCGGCTCGTCCCAGAGAACCTGCTCAACGGCGTCAGGGAGGGTCATGTGCCCACCCGCGAGCGACGCCCGGAACCGGACATCGGTCAGGACCATCTTCAGGGTGTTCGCGATGAGGTTCGCCGTTGTTTCGAACGCTGCGATGAGCACCAGCCTTAGATGTTGCTGGACTTCGTCGTCGGACAAGCCCACAGGGTGTTCGAGCAGCCAGGTGGTGAAGTCGGCTCCGGGCTGGGCGTGCTTGCGTGCGACGAGCTTGCGGAGCTTCTCCTGCACGAACTCATTGCTCGCGATGGCGGTCTCGGTGCCCCTGAGCATGTCACGGGCGGCGTTGACCAGCTGTGGGCTGTACTCCTCGGGCATGCCCAGGAGCTGGGTCATCGCCATCATCGGGAGATGCTCGGCGAACTGGTGCACGAGATCGGCGTGCCCTGCGGCACAGAAGTGGTCCACCAACTGGTTGGCGCACTGCGTCACATGGCGGCGGATGCCCCTCTTGTCGAAGCGTGCGACGCTGTCGTTGACCGCGCCGCGCCACCGCTCGTGCTGCTCGCCGTCGACGAACGACATCATGGGCTGCCAGGTGACGATGGGGAGAAGCGGGTTGTCGAGGGCCACCCGTCCCTCCCGCATCTCCGTCCACAGCCGTGCGTCACGCGAAAACCGCGACGGCGTCCGTGTGACGTCCAGGATCTCCCGGTATCCCAGTACCAGCCACGCCGGTAGATCGCCGGAGAGCAGCACCGGCGCCACCGGGCCGTGTTTGGCGCGCAGCCGCTCGTACAAGCCGTGCGGGTCGGATTCGGCCTCCGGCCCGTACAGCCGGGTCGCACCGACATGGGACGCGCCGAGGTGGGCAGGACACCCCGGCGGGGGAGAGACAGGGGAGTCCGTGGGGGAGTGTTCGGAGAGGGGGTTGGTCACTGAGGCTCCGTGGAGACGGTCGTGAGGGTGTACAGATAGCGCATCAGCGCCATCAGGATGTCGCGGCAGGAAATGCGGTCGCGGGCGTCGCAGTCGATCATGGGGACGGAGTCGTCCAGGTCCATCGCCGCCCGGAGTTCCGATACGGGGTACTTGGGGGCGCCGGGGAAGGCGTTGACCCCGACGACGAACGGGACGCCGCGCTCCTCCAGGCGGCCGATCACGTCATAGCTGACCTCCATCCGGCGGGTGTCGAGGAGGACGACCGCGCCGAGGGCGCCCTCGAAGAGGCCGTTCCACAGGAACCAGAAACGCTCCTGGCCGGGCGTGCCGAACAGGTACAGCACCAGTTGGTCGTTGATGCTGATGCGGCCGAAGTCCATGGCCACCGTGGTCTCGGTCTTCTGCTCGATGCCGGCGAGGTCGTCCACGCCGACACCGGCCTGGGTCATCGTCTCCTCGGTGGTCAGCGGCCGGATCTCGCTCACCGCGCCGACCAGGGTCGTCTTGCCGACCCCGAAGCCCCCGACGATGACGACCTTGACGGCCGCGGTGGCCGTGGCGGGGAGGATGTCCTCGCTGCGCGGCCCGGCGTAGTTCTCAGAGCTTCTGTAGTCCATGCATCACCGCCTCAAGGATTCGGACGTCGGGCAGCGCGGCCGCGGGTACCGGTGGGCGGGCCTCGACCTTTCCGCCGGCGAGCAGCTCGGTGAGCATCGGGGTCAGGGTGCTCACCGGCAGCTCCAGATAGGCGGATATCTCCGCGACCGAGAGGGGGAAGTCGCACATCCGCACGACGGCGGCGTGCTCGGGCTGGAGACCGGGGTCGGGCTCCGCACGGGAAACGATCAGGGTGACCAGATCGAGGTGCGTCGAGGCTCTGGCCCGGGTCTCCGCCGTGCTGAGGATGTACAGCCGGTCCGGGTTGCCGGGCGGCTCCGCTCCGGGCTCGTCGTCGGGTCGGGAACCGTTCACGTGGCCGCCCCGCCGACCCGGGGCGGGCTGGTGAGATGGGAGCCGATGCGGGCCACCAGGTCGCGCATCTTCATGCCCATCAGCCCGGCGTCCACGTCGTCGTCGGCCAGCACGGCCAGATACGCCCCGGCCCCGGCGGCCATGAGGTAGAAGAAGCCGCCGTCGACCTCGATCACCACCAGCCGCATCTCCCCGTCCCCGTGCGGGAACTCCTGGGCGATGGCCGTCGAGAGGCTCTGCAGTCCGGCGCAGGCGGCGGCGAGGCGGTCGGCGACCTCCGTGTCCGTACCGTGCTGGGCCATGCGCAGGCCGTCCGAGGACAGCACGATCACGTGGCGGGTCTGGGGGACGCTGGTGGCCAGGTCCTTGAGCATCCAGTCCATGTTGAACCGCGGCTGCTGCGTCACTTGGCTACTCTTCCTTGTCTGACGGGGTATCAGTGATGGGCCGCCCGTTCTGCTCGTGCTGCTCGTGCAGCTCGCCGTTCACGCCGCTGGTGAAGGCGGCCAGCCACAGTCCGGGCTGCACGGGCGGCTCCTCGGGCGTGGGCGGGACGGGCTTGCGCCGCTCGGTCGCGTTCCGGGCCCGTTCGGCGGCCGCGCCCCGGCCGAAGGGGAGCGGGGCCGGCCCGCGCCGCCGACGGCGCTGGGGCAGACCGGTGTCGCCCATCGGCGGCGGGACGGGACTGTCCATCATCGGCGTCGAGGACGGCTGGGCGGGGATGGAGCCGGGGCGCCGCTTCTTCTTGGCGGGCGGAAGCTTGGGGGCGCGGGCGATGTCGCCACCGGGGAACCTGCTCGCGGTGATCAGGTTCGGCGGGATGACCAGTACCGCGCGGACGCCGCCGTAGGCCGAGGGCCGCAGCGACACGATGAAGTCATAGGTGTTGGCCAGCCGGCTGACCACCGCCAGCCCCAGCCGCGGGGACTCGCCGAGGTCGTCCAGGTCCAGGCCGCCCTCCTTGGACAGCACCCGGTCGGTACGGCGGCGGGCCTCGTCGGTGAGACCGACCCCGGCGTCCTCGATCTCGACCGCGATCCCGGACTGGATGTCGACGGCGGTCAGATGCACCCGGGTCTGCGGCGGCGAGTAGCGGGTGGCATTGTCCAGCAGCTCGGCCAGGGCGTGGATGACCGGCTCGACGGCGGGACCCACCACGGCGACGTCGGCCACGGAATGGAGATCCACACGGCGGTACTCGAGGATGCGGGACATCGCGCCGCGCAGCACGTTGTAGAGCGGGATCTCGGAGCGCCACTGACGGCCGGGGCGCGAGCCGCCCAGGACCGCGATGCTGTCCGCGAGACGGCCGGTCAGGGCGTTGCCGTGGTCGAGATGCAGCAGATCGCCGAAGACATCGGGGTTGTTGCCGTGCTTGTGCTCCATCTCCCGGATGTCGTACGCCTGCTGGTGCACGATCGCCTGCATACGGCGGGCGATGTTGACGAACGCGCGGTGGGCCGCGTCACGCAGCGCCTCCTCCTGCTGCACCGCCTCGATCACGGACCGCACCACGGCCCGGTGCGCGGCGGCGAAGCCGGGCTCCAGCTCATGGGCCGGGACGGTGACCCGTACGACCTGGTCGGTCGGGGCGCCACGGCGCATCAGCTTGAGCGCCTCGGGGAGGACGTCCCGGGCGAAGCGCCAGGTCTCGGCGTCGTGCTGGTCCAACCGACGCTGGAGGAGGGCCTCCCGCTCGGCCAGGCGCCGGCGCAGCCCCGCGATCACCCTGCCGCGCCGCGCCGCCTCGGTGGAGGCCAGCCCCACCGCGACGGTGGCCGCCGCTCCGCACCAGGCCACGGGCGCCCGCGCCGCCGGGGCCACGGAGAGGACCGCGGTGCCCGCGCACACGGCCAGCACCAGTGGGGAGATCAGCCATATGAGCGCGGAGGCGGGCCGCCTGGGTGCCGACGAGCCTGTACCAACCATCGAGATCCTCGGAACTCTTGAGACAAGGGAGTGGGTGCCGGAGCGCGGTATTTTCCTCGCTTCTTGGGCGGGAAAGACGGCGGCAGCACAGCACTTGATCGCGGCGGGCCGTACACACGGCGGCCCGCTGCGCGACATGGAGCGTAGCCGGTCGTCGGACGCTCCCGGCGCGAACTTGTCATATTCGCGGAATGAGCTGACGAGCGAATTCGAAAGGCTTCATAATGGCCCACGCCCTAGTGGGCGAATGCATTTCCGAATGACAGGGGGCGCGTTCGGCCCGGAGCGAAGGTCACGCTCACGGGTGGTCCGTCCACCGAACCCTGCCCTTTGGCCGGTGGACGGGGCTAGGCTCGCTCCACCACATCCTCCGGGGAGACACCGTCATGTCGGGGCAACAGCGTGAACGCGTCCTATCTGCCGCCCTGTTCGAGCGAGAGCGCGAGCTATCCGTCGTCGAGCGGGCGGTGTACGGCCTCTGCGGCCGTGAGATCCAGAAGGAGAGCACTGAGAACGAAGAGGTCGAAGCGGTCCTCGAGACCGAGCCCGGGGAGCCCGATGGGGCCAAGGCCGTAAGGGAAGGCGGTCTGCTCCTCGTCAGCGGTGAAGCCGGCCTGGGCAAGACGTCATTGCTCACCCATGTGCGCCGGCTCGCGGGCGAGCGCGACGACTGCACCGTGCTCTTCGGCCGCGGCAGCAAGTCCGCGGAGAGAGTGCCCTTTACTGTCGTCCGGCAGCTCCTCCAGCCCGAGCTCGCCGCTATGACCCAGGAGGCTCGGCGGGGGCTGCTAGGCGACTGGCACGACATCGCCGGCCCGGCGCTCGGCATCATTCCGCCCGTCGGCCCGCAGGCCGACCCCCAGGGTGTGCGCGACGGACTCGACTGGGTGATCACCCAACTTGCCCTCAACAGCAAGCCGTTGATCGCCATCATCGACGACGCCCACTGGGCCGACCCCGAGTCCCTGGCGTGGATCACCTCATTCGCCGTACGGCTGCGGGAGATGCCGCTCCTCATCGTGCTGGCCTACCGGCCGGAGGAACTGCCCGACCACACACCGGGCTTCAAGGATCTGGTCGCCGGTCGGGCGACCCGCCCCGTAGAGCTGCGCGCCCTGACCCCCGAGGCGGTGACCGGGCTGGTGCGCGACGCGCTCGGCCCCGGCGCGGACGATCCGTTCTGCCGGGAGGTCTGGGCGGTCACCGGCGGAAACCCCTATGAGGCCGTCGAGCTGATAGCCAAGGCACGGGACCGCGACATGGATCCGGTCGAGGAGTCCGCCGCGCTGCTGCGCGACCTCGGTGCGGCCGCCCGGGGCCCGGGCCTGGTCGCCCGGCTCGAGCAGCTGGGGTCCGCCGTGACCCGATTCGCCTACGCGGCGGCCGTCCTCGGCACGGAGATCGAGCCGAGGCTCGCCGCCAACCTGGCGGGCATGGGCCCCGCCGAGGCCGATCAGCGCGCCGACCAGCTGCGGGAGGCCCGGATCCTCACCGGCACCACAACGCTGGAGTTCGTCCACCCGCTCATCGCCACCGCCGTCTACCGGGCGATCCCGACGGGCACCCGCACCGCCATGCACGGCCAGGCCGCCTGGTTGTGCCACGACGCGGGCAAGGGGGTCGCCGTCTCGGCCCGGCACCTGCTGGAAGTGCACCCCGACGCCGATGTGGAGGTGGTCGGCCAGCTGCGCGCGGCGGCAAGGGAACACCTCGCTGTCGGCGCTCCCGGCGCGGCCCGCCGCTGTCTGGAGCGGGCGCTGCTGGAACCCCCGCAGGAAGAGGAGCGGGCCATGCTGCTCTACGAGCTGGGCTGCGCCGCGCTGCTGACCTCGCCCCCGACCACGGTCAACCATCTCCGTGCCGCCCTGGCCCTGCCGGATCTGAGCGAAGAGCTGCGCATCGACGCCACCTTCCGGCTGTCCCAGGCGTACGCGCACAACAGCCAGCTCGACGAGGCCGCCAGAGTCGTCGCCGACCAGGCCAAGCGCACGCCGCCGGGCCGGGGCCGGATGCGGCTCCAGGCGGCCCACTACATGTGGAAGGGCATCCAGGTCGAGGAAGAGGACACCCTCGGCCGTTCCCGCCGCATCGCCGAGCTGGCTCGCGACCTGGAGGGCCGGGACGACGCCGAGCGCACCCTGCTGGTGCTGCGTGGCTTCGACGGCCTGATCCGCGGTGAGAACTCCCTGGAGGTCACCGAGTTCATCGACCGGGTGTTGGTGGACGGCAAGTTGCCCGAGGGGCTGGGCTGGACCAACGCGGAGTGGGGCTTCGAGATCCCCAGTCTCGTCGGGATCATCTGCGCCTACACCGACCGGCTCGACGAGGCCAGGGAGCTCTTCGACCAGGCCGTGCGCGCATTCGAGATCGCCGGCTGGAGCGGTGCCCACCTCGCGTTCGGCAACTACTTCCGGGCGTTCGCCCTCCGGCGCCGCGGCGATCTGGCGGAGGCTGAGCGCGTCCTGCGCAAGGGGCTGGGGCTGGCCCACCGGCTCGGTCCCGGGCTGCCCATCCAATGGGACGGCACATGCATGCTGATCGACACCCTTCTCGCACGCGGCAAGGTCGACGAGGCTCAGGAGGTCGCGGAGAACAACTCCTTCCTCCCGCCGTACTCACCGGTCATCGTCCTACCGGACGCCGCCTGTCTGGCAGGTCGGCTGCTGCTCGCCCGGGGCAAGACCAAAGAAGCCATCGCCGAACTGGAGTCGGCCGGCCGCAGGCTCGAGGAACGCGGTCGCCACAACACCCTCTGGGCGCCCTGGGCGCTCGACCTGGCCGTCGCCATCATGGACGAGGAGCCGGAGCGTGCCCGGACCCTGGTCGGCCAGGCGCTCCAGCACGCGATGCGATTCGGCACCGACACGGCCATCGGCGAGGCGCTGCGCCTGGCGGCGAGGGTCGACGCGCCGCAGGAGCGGCTGGCCAAGCTGGGCAAGGCGGTCACCCATCTGCGGATGTCTCCCTGCCGCTACGAGTTCGCGGCGGCCCTGGTCGACCATGGCGTCGCGCTGCGCGAGTCCGGCCACAAGGCCGAGGCGATGGAGCGGCTGCGGGAGGGCCTGGAGGTCTCGGAGCGCTGCGGCGCGGACGGGCTGGTCCGCACCGCCCGTGCGGAGCTGGTGGAGCTGGGCGCCGAGGAGGTCGAGCCCGCGGAGTGAGTTTCTTTGTTGACGCGGTGGGTTGACGTCCGTCGGTGACGTTGCCTTGTGGCGTGAAGAGGGGCTGCCGGGCCGCTGTGCGAAATGCTCAGGAGGCTCGGTGGCCCGTCTTCTTCTCCGCGGTCTTTTTCGCCGTGCCGCTCTTCGCGGTGGTACCCCGGGCCGTGGTCTTTTTGGCCACGGCCTTTTTACTCGCATCTTTGCTCGACTCGGTGGCTTTTTTCGCGCGCCCGGACGACGTGGATTTCGCCGCCGCCTTCGCGGGGGCGCCTTTCCCGCTCGCCGAATCGATGGACGCCTGGAGGGCCGCCATCAGATCGATGACATTGTCGGGCGCGGCCGTGGTCTTCTTCCGGGGCGCCGGCCGGTGATCCAGATGAGCGCTGATGAGCTCGCCGAGGGCGATCTCGTACTCGTCCTCCAGCGTGTCGAGGTCGAAGTCCTCCGACAGCGTGTCCATCAGGCTCGTGGCCATCTTGAGCTCCTGCGGCCGCACGGTGACCGAGGAGGACGGGGCGAGGCCCTGGCTGTCGCGGATCTCGTCCGGCCAGTACATGGTGTGGAGGACCAGCAGGTCCTCGTGGACCCTCAGCAGGGCCAGCGACTCCCGGGTCCGTAGCGCGATCTTGGTGACGGCGACCCGCTCGGTCTGCTTCAGTGTCTCCCGCAGCAGGACGTACGGCTTGTCGGCGGCCGCGCTCTCCGGGGCGAGGTAGTAGGCGCCGGAGAGCCGCAGTGCGTCGATGCGGTCGGCGTCGACGAACGCCAGGACGTCGATGAGCTTCTTGCTCGGCAGGGGCAGGCCCGCCAGCTCGTTCTTGGTGACGACGGCCGTGTTGCCCTCGTCGTCCTCGTAGCCCTTGGCGACGTGCTCGTAGTCGATCTCCTTGTCGCACGCGTCGCAGACGCGCTTGAGGTGGATGCGGCCGCCGTCCTCGTCATGGACCTGGTGCATTCTGAGCCCGTGCTCCTGGACGGCGGCGTAGAGCCGTACGGGCACGGAGACCAGGCCGAAGCCGATGGCGCCCTTCCACATCGTCCGCATGGATCCGTCCCTCCGCGGGGAATTCCTACCTTATGCCCGACTCATCGGACCGGCAGGTGGTGGAGGTCGAGGGCCACAGGCTGGCCCTGTCCCACCTGGACCGGGTGCTCTTCCCCGGGTCGGGGCACACCAAGGCGCAGCTGCTGCGGTACTACGCCCGGATCGCCCCGGCGCTGCTGCCGCACGCCCGCGGCCGGCCCGCCTCGTTCGTCCGTGCGCCCGAGGGCCCGGCGGGGCAGAGCTGGATCGCCAAGAACCCGCCGGGTGGCTCCCCCCACTGGGTGCCCCGTGTGCCGGTGGAGCACCGGGAGGGGCTCACCGAACAGATCGTGCTGGACTCCACGGCCGCGCTGGTCGCCATGGTGAACCTGGGCGCGTACGAGGTGCACGTGCCCCAGTGGACGGCCGGGGCGGGCCCGGACGGGCACGACCGCCTCGTCCTTGACCTGGACCCCGGTCCCGGCACCGACCTCGTCGTCTGCTGCCGGGTGGCCCAGCGGCTGCGCCAGCTGCTCGACGCCGACGGGCTCACCGCCTACCCGGTGGTCTCCGGGTCCAAGGGGCTGCACCTCTACGCGCCCATCCGGCCCGCCTCGGGCCGGGCCGCCTCCCGGTATGCCAAGGAACTGGCCGGGCGCATGATGAGCGAGCACCCCGGGCTGGTGGTGGTCTCCATGGCGCGGGCCGAGCGCCGGGGCAAGGTCCTCATCGACTGGTCGCAGAACGCGAGCGCCAAGACGACGGTGGCGCCGTACTCCGTACGTCTGACACCGGACCGTCCGGGTGTCGCCGCGCCGGTCGGCTGGGACGAGGTCGCCGGCTGCACGGACCCGGCCGGGCTGACCTTCGGCCCGGAGGAGGTCCTCGACCGCGTCGCCGACCACGGCGACCCGCTGGCGGGGTTGGGGGGAGGGCGCGGGCGCGCGCCGCTGCCGTGAGCCGAGGGCGCCCCGGGCCCCGGATGCCGGCCCCGGCGGGCCCGACCGGCCGCGGGCCCGACCGGCCGCGGGCCGGGGCGGCGCCTACGCCAGATCCGTCAGATCCGGCCGGAGCCGGTGCCACGTGGGGTGGCGGAGCCGTCCGGACGCCGTCCAGCCGCTGAAGACGACCTCGGCCACCAGCCGGGGCTCGGCCCAGTGCACGGTCGGTACGTCGACCGGGCCCGCGAACGGGGAGTCGGGCCGCTGGACCACCGTCAGATAACGGGCCAGGTCGGCGCGTTCGCGTTCGGCGAGGCCCGAGCCCACGGAGCCGATGTAGCGCAGGCCGTCGGGCTCGCGCAGTCCGGCCAGTACCGCGCCGGGCAGGCCCGTCAGCCGGCCCTGGCCCTCGGTCCAGCCGCCGATGAGGACGTCGATCGTGATCACGTGCTTGGTCTTGCGCCAGTCGGGTGACCGGAGACCCGGCGCGTACCGCGAGGTCAGCCGTTTCGCGATCACGCCCTCGAAGCCGCTGCTCAGGGTGGCGTCCCAGGCCCGTCTGCCCTGGCCCTCCAGGTAGGCGGGCACCGACCAGTTCGGGCCGCCGATGCCCAGCCCCGAGAGCACGGCCCGGCGCTCGCGGTAGGCGAGCTCGGTGAGGAGGACGCCGTCGAGGTACATGATGTCGAAGAGCATCAGATGCACCGGGTACTCCATCGCCAGGTGCGCCGCGCGGCGTGGGTTGGCGACGCCCATCCGGCGCTGGAGCAGCCCGAAATCGGGGCGGCCCTCCGCGTCCAGGACCACGATCTCGCCGTCGAGCACCACCGGCCGGCCGTGCAGTTGTTCGCCGAGCGCCTGGAGTTCTGGGTAGGTGCGGGTCGCGTCGTTGCCCGTGCGGGTGACCAGGCGCAGGGTGCCGTCGCCGGGCGTGTCGACGACGCAGCGCACGCCGTCCCATTTGACCTCGAAGGCCCAGTGGGCGTCCTCGCCCTCGACGGGCAGCGGCCCGGGGGAGGCCAGCATCGGCTGGATCGAGGGGCGCTCGGGCAGCGGGGCGTTCACTTCGAACCGGCCCAGTCCAGCAGGCGGTCCGCCGGCCAGGTGGTGATGACCCGGTCGGCGGGCACGCCGCACTCCTCGGCGCGGGCGCAGCCGTGGATCTGCCAGTCGAGCTGGCCGGGCGCGTGGGCGTCGCTGTCGATGGCGAACAGCACGTCCGCGTCCAGGGCCCGGCGCAGCAGCCGGCGCGGCGGGTCCAGTCGCTCGGGGCGGGAGTTGATCTCCACTGCGGTGCCGAAGCGGGCACAGGCGGCGAAGACCATGTCCGCGTCGAACTCCGACTCCGGCCGCCCCCGCCCGCCGTGCAGCCGTCCGGTGCAGTGCCCCAGGACGTCCACGAGGGGGCTGGCGACGGCGGCCACCAGCCGCCGGGTCATGGCCGGCGCTTCCATCCGCAGCTTGGAGTGGACGGAGGCGACCACCACGTCCAGCCGGGCCAGCAGCTCCTCCTCCTGGTCGAGCGCGCCGTCGGCGAGGATGTCGCACTCGATGCCCGTCAGCAGCCGGAAGCCGTCGCCCAGCCTCGCGTTCACCTCGGCGACCACGTCGAGCTGCCGCCGCAGCCGCTCCGGGGACAGCCCGTGGGCGATCGTGAGCCGGGGGGAGTGGTCGGTGAGCGCGGCCCATTCGTGGCCGAGCGCGCGGGCGGCGCGGGCCATCTCCTCGATGCCGCTGCCGCCGTCCGACCAGTCGGAGTGGAGATGGCAGTCGCCGCGCAGTGCCTTCCGCAGGGCCAGCCCGCCCTCGGTGAGCGGGCCGCCCGTCTCCTCCTCCAGCCGCGCCAGATAGCCGGGCTCCCGGCCCGTGAGGGTCTCGGTGACCACGCCGGCGGTGCTGGGGCCGATGCCCTTGAGCGCCGTCAGGGAGCCGCCGGCCGCGCGCCGCCGCAGCTCCTCGTCCGGCAGCTCGCGGATCACGGCGGCGGCCGTCCGGAAGGCCTTCACGCGGTACGTCGGCGCCTGTGAGCGCTCCAGCAGGAACGCGATGCGCTCCAGCGCCTCCACGGGCTCCATGGCACCACCTCCACACCACCACCGTGCGGTACGGGGGAGCGGCGCGCATGTGTTCCGGGCGCGCGCGGTATGGGCAGAGCATGCAGTGCGTGCACTGTCCCCACCGTGGCGGAGAAGGAGCGGGCATGAGCGATGCGCACAGTGACGACGGTGCCGTTCCCGGGCGCCGGGCCGTGGTGCTGGGCGGCGGAATGGCGGGGATGCTGGCCGCCTCGGTCCTGGCGGACCACGCCGACGAGGTGGTGGTCGTCGAGCGGGACCGGTTGCCGTCCGGGGCCCTGCCCCGCAAGGGGCTGCCCCAGGCCCGGCACGCGCACCTGATGCTCGCGGGCGGGGCACGGGCGGTGGAGTCGCTGCTGCCCGGGATCACCGACCGGTGGCTGGCCGGGGGCGCCCGGCGGGTGGCGCTGCCGACGGCGCTGGTGTCGCTGTCGTCGCAGGGCTGGCTCCCCCGTACGCCGGAGGCGCAGTTCCTGATCTCGTGCAGCCGGGACCTGCTGGACGCGGTGGTACGGGAGCGGGTGCTGGCCCATCCGCGGATCACGCTGCGGGAGGCCGGTGAGGTCCGTGGGCTCCTGGGTGACGCCCGGCGGGTGACGGGCGTGCGGATCGGCGAGGTGGGCGCGCGCGAGGCGCGGCCGCTCCCGGCCGCGCTGGTCGTCGACGCGACCGGGCGGGGTTCGCAGGCCGCGCGGTGGCTGACGGAGCTGGGGCTCCCCGCCGTCCGGGAGGAGACCGTCGATTCGGGCCTCGTCTACGCGACCCGCCTCTTCCGGGCGCCCCCGGGCGCGGAGGACTTCCCCGTCGTGAGCGTCGCTCCCCGCCCGGACGCGGCTCTGCCGGGCCAGGGCGTGACGATGCATCCGGTGGAGGGCGGGCGGTGGCTGGTGACCGTGTCCGGCACGAGGGGCGGTGAACCGTCGCGGGAGGCTGGGGAGTTCGAGCCGTTCGCGCGCCGGCTGCGGCATCCGCTGGTGGCCGATCTCATCGCCCGCGCGGAGCCGCTCACGGAGGTGCGGCTCAACCGCTCCACGGTGAACCGGCGCCGCTACTTCGAACGGATGGCTTCCTGGCCGGGCGGTTTCGTCGTCACGGGGGACGCGGTGGCGGCGTACAACCCTGTCTACGGGCACGGGATGTCGGTCGCCGCGCACGGCGCTGTCGCCCTGCGCGAGGTCCTGGCGGGGCAGGTCCTCGGCGATCCGCGGCTGGCCCGGCGGGCGCAGCGGGCGGTGGCCCGTACGGTGGACGGGCCCTGGGCGATGGCCGTGGGCGAGGACATCCACTACCCGGGCGCGATCGGGGAGCGGCCGCCGGCCGCGGCGCGGCTGCTGCGGGGCTATGTCCAGCGGATGATGCTCACCGCGACCGTGGACCCGGCCCTGACCCGGGCCATGGTGGATGTGATGACCTTGTCGGCGCCCCTGTCGGCGCTGTTCACGCCGGGGGTGATGGCGCGGGTGGCACGTGGGCCCCGGCGGCTGCCGCCGACGGGGCCGCCGATCACGGCGGCCGAGCTGGCTCGGGCGGGTGTGGCGGCGGCCTGACGCCTGGACGGCGGCGGCCTGACGCCTGGACGGCGGCGGCCTGACGCCTGGACGGCGGCGGCCTGACGCCCGTCGCTGAGCCGGCCGGGGCTGGTCCGCTGAGCCGGCCGGGGCAGGTCCGGGGAGCCGGCCGGGGTTGGTCCGGCGCCCACCAGCCGCCCGACAGCGGCCTTCGGGCGCGGTGTCCGCCCGGTGCCTGGCTTGTCGGCCTGGCGTTCGCCCCCGCTTCAGCGGGCAGGTCGGCACCGCCGGGTCGCGCTCGTGTGGCCGATCGCCGTCGCGGCGGGGGGACAGGCCCCTGCCCCTCCCCCCGGCCACCGCCGGGAGGCGCCCCCACTTCCCGTTTCCCGGAGGCAAGCCCCCGGCCCCCCCCCGGGGGGGCCGGGGCGGTGCTCATGCGCCTCACGGCCGTGCCAGCCGCGCCGGCGGCAGATACTCCCGTACCAGCGTCCGGTGCCACCAGCAGCCCGTCTCTCTGAGCTCGCGCCAGGTCGTGAAGCGGTAGAGGTACAGGCGGGCGCGGACATGGGTGGGCGGGGCGGTGGGGAAGGGATTGTGGCGCAGCAGGCGCAGGGTGGCAGGGTCGGCCGTCAGCAGGCGTTCGACGAAGGGGCCGAACCATTCGCGGGCGTAGCCGGGGGAGATCCCGGCGAACCACATCAGCCAGTCGAGGCGCAGGTGGTACGGCGCGAACTGGCGGGGGAGCCGGCGGGGGTCGCCGGGCTTGCCCCTGAAGCCGTACTCCTTCCACACCGTGTCCTCGGTGAGCCCTTCCTCATCCGTTCCCTCGACGACGACCTCGTAGCGGCTGCGATTGATGCTGCCGAAAGCGCCGTACGTGTTGACCAGGTGGAAGGCGTTGAAGGACATGTTCATCCGCTGCCGCGCGGACAGCAGATTCCGCACCGGCCACCAGCTCAGCACGGCCACCAGAGCAGCGGCGGCAAGCACCAGCACCTCGAACCAGAGCGGGGCGGGTGCCGCCGGGGCGTGCCGGGGGAGGCCCAGCAGCTCGGCCAGGGCCGTGCCGTCGACGGCGGAGAGGGCGAGGACGATCGTCAGCCAGTTGAGCCAGGAGAAGTTGCCGGAGGCGACGAGCCAGAGCTGGGTACAGATGATCAACCCGGCGGCGACGCTCGCCACCGGCTGCGGGGTGAAGAGCCCGAACGGTACGACCAGCTGGGCGACGTGGTTGGCGGCCGTCTCCACCCGGTGCAAGGGCCTGGGCAGCCGGTGGAAGAACCAGCTCAGCGGCCCCGGCATGGGCTGGGTCTCGTGGTGGTAGTACAGGCAGGTCAGATCCCGCCAGCAGGGGTCGCCGCGCAGTTTGATCAGCCCGGCGCCGAATTCGACGCGGAAGAGCAGCCAGCGCGTCAGCCACAGCGTGAGCACGGGCGGGTCCGTCCGGGTGTTGCCCAGGAAGACGGCCAGGAAGCCGGCCTCCAGCAGCAGGGACTCCCAGCCGAAGCTGTACCAGGTCTGGCCCACGTTGACGATCGACAGATAGAGCACCCACAGCGCGGCCCACATCGCCATCGCCGCGCCGAGCGGCACGGCGTCGGCCGCGCCCGCCACGACCGCGGCCGACAGCAGCGCCCCCGTCCAGGCCCACGCGGCGAAGAAACGGTCGGAGTAGTGGAACTGGAAGACGCTGGGTGCCCGGCGCGGCGGTACGTACGCGACGTACTGGGGGACCGGCAGCATGCCCCGCTCGCCGATGAGCGCGCGGAACTGGAGGGCCGCCGAGACGAAGCCGACCAGGTAGATCGCGGCGAGCGCCCGCGTCAGGAACAGCCGGCTCAGCCAGTACCCGGATGCCGTGAACCACTCCATGGCGCCCTCCGTACCGCTTGCGTCCCTCCGGACCATGCAGTCACATCGAAGAAATCGAAGAAACAGACAAAAGATGGCAGGGTGACTCTATGGTTGATCGGGGAGCGACGCCTGCCGCCGTACCGCCGCCGGACGACTGGCCCGCCCGCCCGGAGACGGTGCTCGCCCTCAATCGCATGGGCGGCTTCGACTGGGACCTGATCAGTGGACGGCTGCACCTGGACCCGCAGGCGCTGGAGCTCCTGGAGGTGCCGCCGGAGCGGTTCCACGGCCGGATCACCGATCTGTCGTACCGGGTGTCGCGCCCCGACGCCGCCCGGCTCGACAGCATGGTGGCCCGGGCGCTGAAGGACGGCAGCGAGAGCTACGGCGGCTACTACCTGGTCCGTTCCGACGACGGCTCCCAGCGCTGGACCTACACCCAGGGGCACATCCGGCGCGACGCCGACGGGCGGCCCTGCCGGATCATCGGCATCGTCCGTGACGCCACCGAGGAACTGGGCCGGACCGGGCCCCGTGAGACCGACGAGGAGCGCCGCCACCAGACGACGGTCGTGGAGACCACGACGGCCGCCCTCGCGCACGCCCGGACAGTCCAGGACGTCATCGACTTCTTCCGGGACGCGCGGGCCGTCGAGCACCTCGGCTCCGATCTGCTCGTCCTGGGCCTGCTCGAGTCCGGCCGCATCCACCTCGTCGCGGAGGGGCCCTCGGAGCACTTCATCCCCGGCACCCGCTACACGCGTATCGACGACAACTTCCCGATGAGCGAGGTGATCCGCACCCTCTCGCCCCGGTTCATCGAGTCGCCCGAGGAGTTCTCCACCCACTACCCCTGGCTGTGGGAGCGCATCAGGGACATCGGCATCTGCTCCGCCGCCTACCTCCCGCTGATCGCCCAGGCCCGGCCCATCGGCGCGCTGGGGCTGCTCTACCGCGAGGCGCGCGGCTTCACCCAGCAGGAGCGCAACCTCTACATCGCGCTGAGCAGCAGCCTGGCGCAGGCCATAGCCCGGGCGATGCTCTTCGACCAGGAGCACGACCTCGCCGAGGGCCTCCAGCAGTCCATGCTGCCGCGCCGCATCCCCGACGTTCCCGGCGCGCAGATCGCGGTGCGCTACCGGTCGGCCCGGATGGGCCGGGACATCGGCGGCGACTGGTACGACGCCATCCCGCTGCCCGGCGGCCGGGTCGGGGCGGTCATCGGCGACGTCCAGGGCCATGACACCCACGCGGCCGCCGTGATGGGCCAGCTGCGGATCGTCCTGCGGGCGTACGCCACCGAGGGGCACGCGCCCGCCACCGTCATGGCCCGCGCCTCGTCCTTCCTCCACGAGCTGGACACCGACCGCTTCGCCACCTGCACCTACGCGGAGGCCGACCTCGCCACCGGGCTCGTCCAGCTGGTCCGCGCCGGCCATGTGGACCCCATGCTGCGGCACGCCGACGGCACCTGCCGCCGGCTGCCCGTCTCGGGCGGGCTGCCGCTCGGCCTGTCCGCCGAGTTCGGGCGGCTGGACTACCCGGTGACGACCGTCGAACTGGACCCGGGGGAGACCCTGCTGATGTTCACCGACGGCCTGGTCGAGCAGCCCGGCTCCGATCTCGACGAGGGCATGCGACGGCTCGGCGCCCTGGTCCGCGAGGGCCCCTACGACCTCCACAAGCTGGCCGACCTGCTGTGCGGCGTGGTCGGGGAACGGATGGGCGAGGACGATCTGGCCGTCCTGCTGCTGCGCCGCCAGGGCCCGGCCGCCCGCGGCGGCGGACGGCTCCAGCAGCACATCGCCCCCGCCGACCCCGAGGCCCTCTCGGCCGGGCGGCACATGATCCGCGCCGCGGTACGGGCGTGGGGCGCGCGGGAGCGCTCGGACGAGATCGAGCTGGTCGCCGACGAGTTGGTGACCAACGCCCTGCTGCACACCGACGGCGCCGCCGTCGTGACGATCCGGATGCTGACCGGGCCCGAACGGCGGGTGCGGGTCGAGGTGGAGGACAAGTCCAGTGCCCTGCCGCGCCGCCGGGAACCCGGAGAGGCGGGGGTGTCCGGGCGCGGGCTGCTGCTGGTGGACCGGCTGGCCGACGTCTGGGGCGTGGAGCCGCGCGGAACCGGCAAGTCCGTCTGGTGCGAGTTCGTCGTGCCCGACCGGCACACGGCCTCGGACGACGGCGACTGAGCCAGGGCCGGGGCCGGGGCCGGGGCCGGAGCCGGTTGTCCGGGAGTTCGTGCCCCATACACCTTCCATTGCAAAGGAATTGCAAATTCCGGTCTTTTCGGATCAACTATTGACGCATTCCCAACTGACGGATCGTCGAAAAGGCCGAAACCGATGGGCACCCCCCGCCGCCACCCCCTCCGCCGCAGAGCCGTCCAGCTCCTGGGCGTCGTCTCCCTCGCCCCCGCCGTGCTGCTCACCGCCCAGGCCGGTCCCGCCGGGGCCTTCGGCACCGTCAGCGCGTTCGGGCAGCACGCCGAACACGAGGCGATCACCCGCGCCGCCCTGGCCTGCGCCCCCGGCACCCGGTCCGACGGCACCTGCTTCGAACCCCGCTCCCTGGACCAGCTCGCCGGCCACAAGGGCACCTTCGGCGCGGTCGGCGCGCCCGACACCGACGAGATCGTCGTCCCCGCCGCCCACTGCGACAACGCCGACTTCCTCGCCGCGCCCGGCTACCCGCGCGACCGCGCCGACGCCACCCGGCAGCTGCTGACCTGCATAGCCAGGCTCCAGACCCGCTTCACCGAAGGGGTCACCGCCGCCGGCGGCACGACCGCAGCGGACGGCACGGTCGCCCCGGGCGAGACCGACCTCACCAAGGACTGCACCTTCACCCTCGGCATCCGCGGCCGTGACAAGTGCGAGGCCATCGAGGGCCTGGGCCGCGCCCTCCACGGCGTCCAGGACTTCTACTCGCACAGCAACTGGACCGACAAGGCCGCCGACCGCCCCCTCGGCAAGGACAACCCGCCCGGCCTCGACCGCACCGGGCCCGCCCCGCTCCTCGTCCTCGGCACCGGCCGCCCGCCCGCCGCCACGGCCGTCCCCACCGACCTGACCACCGGCTGCTTCTCCCTCCTCCCGCTCGGCTGCGTCCGCCACGTCCAGCACGCGGGCCTCAACAAGGACACCGGCGTCATCGACCCGGCCACCGGAGCCACCAGCGGCCCCACCACACCCCGCGGCAAGGTCGCCGGGAACTTCGACCGCGCCGTCCACGCGGCCGTCGCCGACACCCGCCGCCAGTGGGCCGACTTCCGCGCCGCCCTGACCGCCAAGTACGGCAAGGACCGCGCGGAGACCATCGGTTGCGCCCTCACCCACGACACCCCCGCCCGCGACTGCGCGCCCAAGGGCTGAACACCGCGGCCCGCCGGGAACCGGTCCACCGGGAAGAGGCCAAGGTCACAACGGTTGCCCCTGCTGCGGAACGCACCCGCTCACTAGCCTTCCCACCATGACGGTCCTGCCCGACGACGGCTTCCACCTGGCTGCCGAGTTCCCGGACGCGTCCCGTGAGCAGTGGCAGCGCCTCGTCACAGGCGTGCTGAGCAGAACGGGCACCGCGGCCGAGGGACCGGCGGCCGAGGACGCACTGGCCACCGCGCTCCAGGACGGGCTCGCCACCCGTCCCCTGTACACCGCCGACGACGGCGGCACGGTGCCCGGCCCGCCCGGCTTCCCCCCGTTCGTCCGCGGCGGGCGACCGGAGGGCACCGCGCTCACCGGCTGGGACGTACGCCAGCACCACGGCGGCCCCGACCCCCGGCGGGCCAACGACGCCGTCCTCGCCGACCTCGAGAACGGCGTCACCTCCCTGTGGCTCGCCGTCGGCGGCGCCGGACTGCCCGTCGAGGCCCTCCCCACCGCCCTGGACGGCGTCTACCTCGACCTCGCCCCCGTCGTCCTCGACGCGGGCGAGGAGTTCGAGCCCGCCGCGCGGAAGCTCCTCGGCCTGTACGCCGAGCGCGGCCTGCCGCGCGACGCGGCCGCCGGCAACCTCGGCGCCGACCCCCTGGGCACCCTGGCCCGCACCGGTACCGAAGCCGACCCCGCCGAGGCCCTGGACGCCGCCGCCCGCCTCGCCGCCCTCTGCGTCCGCGACCACCCGCGCCTGCGCGCCCTCACCGTCGACGCGCTGCCTCACCACGAGGCCGGCGGATCGCCCGCCCAGGAACTGGGCGCCTCCCTGGCCACCGGCGTCGCCTACCTCCGTACGCTCACCGCCGCCGGGCTCACCGTCGACGAGGCCTGCTCCCAGCTGGAGTTCCGCTACTCCGCCACCGCCGACCAGTTCCTCACCATCGCCAAACTCCGCGCCGCCCGCCGGCTGTGGGCCCGCGTCGCCGAGGTCAGCGGCGCGGCGCCCGCCGCCCGCGCCCAGCGCCAGCACGCCGTCACCTCCTCGGTGATGATGACCCGGCGCGACCCCTGGGTGAACATGCTCCGCACCACCATCGCCTGCCTCGGCGCCGGCGTCGGCGGCGCGGACGCCGTGACCGTCCTGCCCTTCGATACGGCCCTCGGCCTGCCCGACGCCTTCGCCCGCCGGATCGCCCGCAACACCTCCTCGATCCTGCTGGAGGAGTCCCACCTGGCCCGGGTCGTCGACCCGGCCGGCGGCTCCTGGTACGTGGAACGGCTCACCGACGAACTCGCCCACGCCGCCTGGGCCTTCTTCCAGGACCTCGAACGCGCCGGCGGCCAGGCCGCCGCCCTGCGCTCCGGACTCCTCGCCGAACGCCTCGCCGACACCTGGCGCACCCGCTCCGCCGACCTCGCCACCCGCCGCGAACCCATCACCGGCGTCAGCGAGTTCCCCCACCTCGGCGAACAGCCCGTCCACCGCGAACCCGCCCCGCCCGCGCCCTCCGGCGGACTGCCGAAGGTCCGCCGCGACGAGGCGTACGAGGCGCTGCGCGCCCGCTCGGACGCCCACCTCGCCGCCACCGGCGCCCGGCCCCGCGTCCTCCTCGCGGCCCTCGGCCCCGCCGCCGCCCACACCGGCCGGGTCACCTTCGCCGCCAACCTCTTCCAGGCGGGCGGCATCGAGCCCGTCACCCGCCAGGTCACGGCGGAGGAGGCCGCCGACGCCCTCGCGGCCGAGGGCGCCACGGCCGCCTGCCTGTGCTCCGGCGACGCGCTCTACGCCGAGCAGGCCACGGCCGTCGCCGCGGCGCTCAAGGGCGCCGGCGCCACCACCGTCCTCCTCGCCGGAAAGCCCAAGGGCGAACTGCGGGAAGACTTCTCGCGGGCGGGAGTCGACGCGTTCGTCTTCGCCGGCGGCGACGCCGTCGCCGTCCTCTCCTCCGTCCTCGACCGCATGGGAGTGGCGTGATGCGGATCCCCGACTTCTCCGGCATCGACCTCGGACCGGCCGCCACCGGCCCCGCCGACCCCGGAGCCTGGCGCGCCGCGCTGAAGGAGAGCACCGGCAAGAGTGCCGAGGACCTCCTCTGGGAGACCCCCGAGGGCATCGGCGTCAAACCCCTCTACACCGCCGAGGACCTCGACGGGCTGGACTTCCTCGCCACCTACCCCGGCATCGCGCCCTACCTGCGCGGCCCGTACCCGACGATGTACGTCAACCAGCCGTGGACCATCCGGCAGTACGCCGGCTTCTCCACGGCCGAGGAGTCCAACGCCTTCTACCGCCGCAATCTGGCGGCCGGTCAGAAGGGCCTGTCCGTCGCCTTCGACCTGCCCACCCACCGCGGCTACGACAGCGACCACCCGCGCGTCACCGGCGACGTCGGCATGGCGGGCGTCGCCATCGACTCCATCTACGACATGCGGCAGCTCTTCGACGGCATCCCGCTCGACAGGATGACCGTCTCCATGACCATGAACGGCGCGGTGCTGCCCGTCCTCGCCCTCTACATCGTGGCCGCCGAGGAACAGGGCGTACCGCCCGAGAAACTGGCCGGGACCATCCAGAACGACATCCTCAAGGAGTTCATGGTCCGCAACACCTACATCTATCCGCCCCGGCCCTCGATGCGGATCATCTCCGACATCTTCGCGTACACCTCGCAGAAGATGCCGCGCTACAACTCCATCTCCATCTCCGGCTACCACATCCAGGAGGCCGGGGCCACGGCCGACCTGGAGCTCGCCTACACCCTCGCCGACGGCGTCGAGTACCTCCGCGCCGGCCAGGGCGCCGGCCTCGACGTGGACGCCTTCGCGCCCCGCCTGTCCTTCTTCTGGGCGATCGGCATGAACTTCTTCATGGAGATCGCCAAACTCCGGGCCGCCCGGCTGCTGTGGGCCAGACTCGTCAAACAGTTCGACCCCAAGAACACCAAGTCCCTGTCGCTGCGCACCCATTCGCAGACCTCCGGCTGGTCGCTGACCGCCCAGGACGTCTTCAACAACGTGGCGCGCACCTGCGTCGAGGCCATGGCCGCCACCCAGGGCCACACCCAGTCGCTGCACACCAACGCCCTCGACGAGGCGCTGGCCCTGCCCACCGACTTCTCCGCCCGCATCGCCCGCAACACCCAGCTGCTGATCCAGCAGGAGTCGGGCACCTGCCGGGTCATCGACCCCTGGGGCGGCAGCGCCTACGTCGAACGGCTCACCCACGACCTCGCCCGGCGCGCCTGGCAGCACATCCAGGAGGTCGAGGCCGCCGGCGGCATGGCACAGGCCATCGACGCCGGCATCCCCAAGCTCCGCGTCGAGGAGGCCGCGGCCCGCACCCAGGCCCGCATCGACTCCGGGCGCCAGCCGGTCATCGGCGTCAACAAGTACCGGGTCGACAGCGACGAGCAGATCGAGGTCCTCAAGGTCGACAACTCCTCGGTGCGCGGCCGGCAGATCGAGAAGCTGCGCCGCCTGCGCGCCGAGCGCGACGAGACGGCCTGCCAGGACGCCCTCCACGCCCTCACCCGCGCCGCCGGAGCCGGATCCGGCCCCGGCCTGGACGGCAACCTCCTGGCCCTCGCCGTGAACGCCGCCCGCGCCAAGGCCACCGTCGGGGAGATCTCCGACGCCCTGGAGAAGGTCTACGGACGGCACGCCGGGCAGATCCGTACGATCTCCGGCGTCTACCGGGAGGAGGCCGGCATGTCGTCCGGCGTGGAGCGCACCCGCGCGCTGGTCGAGGCGTTCGAGCGGGAGGACGGGCGCCGCCCGCGCATCCTGGTCGCCAAAATGGGCCAGGACGGCCACGACCGCGGCCAGAAGGTCATCGCCACCGCCTTCGCCGACCTCGGCTTCGACGTGGACGTCGGCCCGCTCTTCCAGACGCCCGCCGAGGTCGCCCGGCAGGCGGTCGAGGCGGACGTCCATATCGTCGGCGTCTCCTCGCTGGCGGCCGGCCACCTCACGCTCGTCCCGGCGCTCCGCGAGGAGCTGGCCGAACAGGGCCGCGAGGACATCATGATCGTCGTGGGCGGGGTCATCCCGCCGCAGGACGTCCCCACGCTCCGTCAGATGGGCGCCGCCGCGGTCTTCCCGCCCGGCACGGTCATCCCGGACGCCGCCCACGACCTGCTGAAGACCCTCGCCGGGGTCCTCGGCCACGAGCTGTGAGCGCCCATGGCGTCCCCCGTGCGCAAGGCCATTGACCTCGACGCCTACGTCAAGGGCGTGCTGGACGGCAAACGGGCGGCCATCGCCCGCGCCATCACGCTCGTGGAGTCCCGGCGCGCCGACCACCGGGAGCTCGCCCAGCGGATGCTGACCGAGCTGCTGCCGCACTCGGGCGGGGCGCGCCGGATCGGCGTCACCGGGGTGCCAGGCGTCGGCAAGTCCACCTTCATCGACGCCTTCGGCACCATGCTCACCGGCTTCGGCCACAAGGTCGCGGTGCTCGCCGTCGACCCGTCCTCCAGCCGCACCGGCGGCAGCATCCTGGGCGACAAGACCCGGATGGAGCGGCTCGCCGTCGACCCGGCGGCCTTCGTACGCCCCTCGCCGACCGCCGGCACGCTCGGCGGGGTCGCCAAGGCCACCCGCGAGACCATGGTGGTGATGGAGGCCGCCGGCTACGACGTGGTCCTGGTGGAGACCGTCGGCGTCGGCCAGTCGGAGACCGCCGTCGCCGACATGGTCGACACGTTCCTGCTGCTCACCCTGGCCCGCACCGGCGATTCGCTCCAGGGCATCAAGAAGGGCGTCCTGGAGCTCGCCGACGTCATCGCCGTGAACAAGGCGGACGGACCGCACGAACGGGACGCGAAGGCAGCGGCCCGTGAACTGTCCGGGGCGCTGCGCCTGATGCACCCCCACGACGCCGCCTGGAACCCGCCCGTCCTCACGTGCAGCGCCCGCGAGAGCACCGGCCTGGACACCCTGTGGGAGCGCGTGGAGGCCCACCGGGGCGTCCTGGAGACCACCGGCGGCCTCGCCGCCCGCCGCCGGGAGCAGCAGGTCGACTGGGTCTGGGGCATGGTCCGCGACCGGCTCCTGGCCGAGCTGCGTGACCACCCCGACGTCCGCGCGCAGGCCCCCGGCCTGGAACAGCGGGTGCGCGAGGGGACTCTGACAGCGGCCCTGGCCGCCGAGCGACTGCTGGAGGCGTTCCGTCCGCTCCGCTAGACGGGAGGCCGCCGCCCGGTGCGGAGCACCCTCGCGCCCATGACATCCTGAGCCGTCACGCCCCGCCGGGGCGGGCACGGCGGATGTCGGGATTACGAGGATGATGCAGCACATGAGACTCTGCTTCCTGGTGGAGGAGCAGTACCGGTACGACGGCATGCCGGTGGACGTGATCCGCCAACTCACCGCCTGGGGACACCGGGTGGACGTGCTGCGGCCGGGCGGTTCGCTGATCCGGCTCTCCGAGACCGTGCGCTCCGGGCACCACGACGCCTGGGTGCTCAAGACCGTGTCCGGCGGCCCAGGGCTCACCCTCCTGGAGGGCGCCGCCGCCGTGGGGCTCACCACGGTCAACGACGCCCGGGCGATCCGGGGCGTACGGGACAAGGCGCTCGCGGCCGTGATCGCCGAGGCCCGGGGACTGCCGGTCCCCGTGACCTACGCCGCCACCCGCGCCGAGGAGTTCGCCGAGCTGCCCGCCGACGCCTTCCCGCTGGTGGTCAAGCCCGCCGACGGCAGCTCGGGACGGGCCGTGCGGCTCGTCCCGGACGCCGGACACCTCACCGACCCCGCTGCCGAACCCACCGGGGACGGCCTCCTGATCGCCCAGCCGTACGTCCCCAACTCGGGCGTCGACCTCAAGGTGTACTGCCTCGACGGTGAGCTGTACGCCACCGAGCGTCGCAGCCCCCTCCACCCGGACCGGCCGCCCACGGAACGCCACGTACCCCTCGCGCCCGAGGTCGCGGCCATCGCCACCGAGGTGGGCGCCGTCTTCGGCCTCGACCTCTACGGGGTCGACATCGTCCTCGGCCCCGACGGCCCCGTCGTCGTCGACGTCAACGACTTCCCCAGCTTCCGCCAGGTGCCGGACGCCGTCGCCCGGGTGGCCCGGGCCGTCCTCCGGCTGGCCGAGGCGGGCGGCACCGCCCACGTACTGCCGATGCCCCGCCCGGCGCTGACCGCGCCCGCGCGCGCGATCGGCGGCAACGCATGAGGATCTGCCTGCTCACGCCCGACCCGGACCACCCGCTGCTGGCCGCGACCACCGCCCTGCTGACGCCCCACCATCAGGTGGAATGGCTGGATCCGCAGGGCTGCGACGACTTTCCCGAGAGGTTCCCCGACCCTTCGTCCCTCGCCGACGTCTACCTCCTGAAGACCCGCACCCCCCGCGCCCTGGCCCTTGCCCGGTACCTGGAGACCCACGGCGCGCCCGTGCTGAACTCCGCCTCGGCCACCGCACTCTGCCAGGACCGCACCGCCATGGCGGACGTGGCCCGCCGCGCCGGACTGCCGTTCGTGGCCACCCGCACCGAGCCCTCGCTCGCCCCCCTGGTGGCGGCCGGGGAGCCGGCGACGCCCGTCGTGGTCAAGAGCCGCCACAGCCGCCGCCACGACCTGGTCGCCCGGGTCGACGACGCCGCACGGCTGCGGGAGCTCGCCGCCCGCTGGCCGGACGAGCCCGTGGTCGTCCAGCCCTTCGCCCCCAACGACGGCTGGGACCACAAACTGTGGGTCGTCGCCGACCAGGTCTTCGCCGCGCTGCGCCGCTCCGAGCTGGCCGACTCCGTCCCCGGCGAACGCACCCGCACCTTCGGCCCCGGCGAACTGCCGGCCGGATGGGCGGACCTGGCCCGGCGGGTGGGCGAGGTCTTCGCGCTGGACGTCTACGGCGTGGACCTGCTGGACGCCGGGGGAACACCGGTGATCGTCGACATCAATGCCTTCCCGGGCATCCGGGGACAAAGCGGAGCCCCCGAGGCCCTGGCCGCGCTGGCGCTGCGCACCGCCGCGGGCAGCCGCCGGCCGCGCGTTCCGGCGGCCCCGTAGGCCCGTACCGGCCGGTATCCGGAACTTCCTTCGAAGTTTCCGGTCCATGACTCTCGCTGTCGCGACGGTCCGGGCCGATACTGCGGACGCTCCGTCGTCCGCGGTACCCGGAGGAGAGCGCCATGCTTCACGGCATCGATGTCAGCAGCCACAACAGCGCGAGCTACGCGGTCCAGGGACTGGACTTCGTATTCGTGAAGGTGACCGAGGGCACCTCGTACACCAATCCCAAGTGGGTGACCCAGCGCAACCGGGCCCGGAACGCCGGGCTCGTCGTCGGCTACTACCACTACGTCACACCCGGCTCGATGTCCGCCCAGGCCGGCTACTTCCTCGACAAGATCGCGTTACGCGCGGGCGACGTGCTCGCCCTCGACTGGGAACACCCCGACGTCTGGTGCCTGGACAAGGACCGCTGGCTGGAGGACGTCAAGGACGCGGCGCCCGCGCACCGCGTCGTCCTCTACTGCAACCGCGACTACTGGTTCAACCGCGACACCACCGACAACGCCGGCGACGGCCTGTGGGTGGCCGACCCGGACCACGCCCCCGGCCGCCCGGCGGTCCAGCACCCGTGGACCTTCCACCAGTACAGCTGGGCCGGCGGCCTGGACCGCAACGTCGCCCGCTTCGACACCCGCGAGGCACTGCGGGAGTGGGCGGGCGCGTAGGGCGCGCACGAGGACGGGCCCGGCCGCCCGCCGGGGTCCGTCCGGACCCGTCAGCGTGCCCTTCCACGCGGCTTGAGGGATGTCGGCGGAAGTTCCGGGGCCCTCAGCGCGGGACCGTCGTACCCCCGCACCGCGCCGAACCGGGCCCCCGTCGCCCACGCCTCGCGCGCCTCGGCGATCTCCTCGTGCGTACGGCCCACGAAGTTCCACCACATCACGATCCGCTCCTCGAACGGTTCCCCGCCCAGCAGCATGAACGCGCTGTCCACATCGGCGCGCAACGGCAGCTCGGACCGGCCGCAGCCCAGATACAGCATCGACCCGGGCGCCGGCCGCACCCCGTCCACCTCCGCCTCGCCCGACATCGTCAGCGCCGCGTACTCGAAGTCCGGCCGCACCGGCAGCCGTGCCGAGGTCCCGGCGGCCAGGAAGACGTCCGCGCCGACGATCGGGGTGAACGCCGTCGCCGGGGAGACCGCCCCGTCCAGCTCGCCCATCAGGACGGTGGCGCTCAGCCCGTTCCCGCCCGTCACCCGGGGCAGCTCGGCGTGGTGCTCCCACATCGGCGCCGTGTGCCGGTGCTCGTCCGGCAGCGCCACCCACAGCTGCGCCCCGTGCAGCAGGGGAGCGTGCTCCCGGGGGGACTCCTCCGAGTGGGCGATGCCCCGCCCGGACGTCATCAGCCCGAGTCGCCCCGGCCGCAGCGTCCGAAGGCTGCCGAGGCTGTCGCGGTGCAGCACCTCCCCGTCGTGCAGCCAGCTGACGGTCTGCAACCCCATGTGCGGGTGCGGCGGCACCTGCATCCCGGGCTCCCCGGCGATGTCGTCGGGGCCGTAATGGTCGACGAACGCCCAGGCGCCGACCATCCGCCGGCCCATGCTCGGCAGCAGGCGGCGGACGACCGTGCTCTCGCCGAGCGGGACGTTCTTGGCGGGCAGCAGGTCCCGCACGGGACGGCCGGTGACGTCGGCGCGGCCGCCGCAGGTGGCCGGCGCTGGATGGAGGTCGAGGTTGCTCATGCCGGCACTCTTCCACCGGGCGGGCCCGGTATCCACCGGGCGGCGGCCGGGTGGTTCACGCGGCGCTTCCGCTTCGGGCCGAGGGGCGGCGCCGTCCTCGTCCTGTGCCCCGCCTCACCCGCCCAGCGCGCTCAGCCCCGGTACGAACGTCACCAGCACGGGGACGACCGGCACCAGTGCCGCCATCGCCGTGAGGCGGAGCCGCTGGAGGGCCGTCAGCCGGGGCGCGGGGGCCAGCAGACGGTCGACCCGGTCCGGGAGCCGCGAGACCCCGGCCGGACAGGGGCCGAACACGCCCCGGTCCTCGTTGAGTTCGACCAGCGCGAGCGCGGTCGTCAGCCGGCCGAAGCGCCGGGAGGCCGAGTCGTCGGCGGCCAGCTCGACCAGGTGGTGCATCTGGTCACGGAAGGCCGCGAACACCGGCACCCGCGGAAAACCCTTGGCCAGCGCGGAGGAGACATGCAGCAGCCAGTCGTGCCGGGCCCGGGCGTGCCCCTGTTCGTGTGCGAGGACCGCGTCCAGCTGGGAGCCCTTCAGCCGCCGCAGCGCCGCCGTCGTGATGACCAGCCGGGGCGCGGCACCGCCCCGCAGCAGCCACGCCTCGGCCCGCTCGCCCTCCAGCACCACGAGCCGCTCACCGCCGCGCTCCTCCCCGGGCAGCAGGGGCGCGCGGACGAGCAGGTCCGCGCGGCGCCGTCGGCGCCGGGACCGGGCGGTCCGGATCTCGTGGGTGAGCATCGCCGCCGTCCGGACCGCCCCGCAGGCGAGGACGACGGCCAGGGGAGCGGCCCAGGTGCCGTACCCGCCCAGGGCGTACGCCTCCATCACCCCGCGCGGCGCGGGCGCGAACACATGACCGCGCACCGCCGCCCACGCGGCGGCCGCGCTCAGCGCCATGGCCAGCGCACAGCACAACAGCACGGCGGCCACGGCGCATTGCCACACGAGCAACGCGAGCACGGGTTCCCGGCCGGGCCAGTCGGCACGTGCCAGCACACGCGGCGCCAGCGCCGCGACCAGGCCGCCGAGGACCAGCAGCGCGAGCGGGACCATCATGGGCGTCAGCCTATGAGGGCCGCGCCGTGCCCGGATACGGGCACCGCGGCGAAGTGACACAGGACACGCGGCCCGTGGTCCGGCTGTCACACCGTCCTGTCACATCGCCCTGTCACATCGTCAGGAGCATGACCAGCATCCCTATGGCCATCGACAGCCGGCACGCCGTGGCCACCCCGGCTTCGGCGGGCGGTTCCGGGCGCGCCGCGCCGCCCCGCGCCACCGGCGCCCCGGCCGGGACGGGGACGACGCCCGCCGCCGTACGGACGACGTACACCGCGAAATACACCAGCAACAGCCCGGTGAGCAGCGGCGTCCCGGCCGGCGGGTGGTCCGCGCCGGTGTGGCCCGCGTGGGTGCCGGCCGGGACGACCGCCATGGCGAGGGCCATGTAGACCATCGCGAAGGCGCCCACCGCGTGGTGCAGATGATGGGGGCCGGGATCCGCGCGGGCGGCGGTCAGGGCGTGCAGCCCCATCGCCCCGAACAGCGCGGCGAAGAGCGCGTGACCCCAGGGCGGGGTGTCCAGGACGGCCGTGGGCACGGCCATGGCCGCCATGCCGAGGGCCATGACGGCGTCGCCCCCCGCGACCGCGGCCCGGCGCTCCCCCGCCGCGCCGGGCCGCGCCCGCAGAAGGCAGTACACGCCCGCGGCGGCGCACAACGCGACCAGTGACCAGCCGACCAGCGGCGGTCCGTGCACGGCACACCTCCCCACGCGGGCCTGCCTCCGGATGATGCCCGGGCCGGACGCCGCACATGGGAGCGCACAGGCGCACGGCCGTAGCACGGACGGGCTCGTACGCGCGCCCGCGCAGCGCCGGTGCGCGACCGCGGTGCGCCGGGCGGGGGAGGCTCGGGGCGAGCGGGACGGGGGAGTGGGGCGGGGGAGTGGGAGGGGGGAGTGGGAGGGGTGTTCAGATGGCCGGCCGGTAGCGGATCGGGTGCCCCTCCGGTACCTCCACCACCGCGATGCGCACGCCGTCCGGGTCCGCGATCCACATCTCGATCAGCCCCCACGGCTTCTTCTCCGGCGGCTCCAGCACCACCACGCCCCGCTCCAGGAACTCCGCGTACGCCGCCGCGGCGTCCGCCACCTGGAACCAAAGCTCGAGCCCGGGCGCGGGAGGGGTCTGCGACCTGCCCGACACCTCCAGGAAACCGCCACCCAGGAAGTAGACGACACCGCGCTCCTCTCCGGTGCCGAACTCCCGGTAGACCGCGAGCCCCAGGGTCTCGCCGTAGAACCGCCGCGACCGCTCGGGATCGGTCGGTCTCAGTAGCAACCTGCTGCTCAGTACATGCACCATGCCCGCGACTGTACGCACACCCCCTCCGTTAGGGTCGTTCATACGCCCGAAAGCCACCAGGACGTGCGGATCAGGACGCGCGCACCGGACGCGCGGGGAACCGCAGGAGAGGATCAGGGAGCCCATGGAGACCGCCAGCCGCCCCACCACCGAGCCGGCCTTCCGGATCGCGACCGCCGATGACGTACCGGCGCTCGTCCGGCTGGTCGAGTCGGCCTACCGGGGCGACGAGAGCCGGGCCGGCTGGACGACCGAGGCGGATCTGCTCGACGGCCAGCGGACCGACCCCGAGGGCGTGCTCGCCGTGATCACCGACGGGAACAGTCGGCTGATGATCGCGGAGCGCGACGGCGAACTGCTCGCCTGCTGCCAGCTGGAGCACCGGGGTGACCACGTCTACTTCGGCATGTTCGCGGTCCGGCCCACCGCCCAGGGCGGTGGCCTGGGCAAGCTCGTCATGGTGGAGGCCGAGCGCGTCGCCCGCGCCGAGTGGGACGCCCGCGCCATGCATATGACCGTGATCAGGCAGCGTGACGAGCTGATCGCCTGGTACGAGCGCCGCGGCTACCGGCGCACCGGTCAGATGAGCCCCTTCCCTTACGGCGACGAGCGCTTCGGTGTGCCGCAGCGCGACGACCTGGAGTTCGAGCTGCTGGTCAAGGAACTCAAGGAGCCCACGGAACCCAAGGAGCTCGCGGGCTGAGCGGCGCGGCCGGAGATGGCCGGAACACGCCTAGAACGGCCCCGGTGGCGGCAGGGGCCGGGGAGACGGATGATCGGAGCTGATGCCCCGGACAGAGGAGGCCGACAGGAAAAACAGCGGCGTCACCGGGGGGTCGGCAGGATAATTTATGGCTGCACCTCTTGAGCCGGAGAACCTCGCATGGATACGGTGTCTTAACGCCAGGTTCTCCAGAGGAGGGTTAGTCGTGACGGAAATCTTTGCGTCGACGGCAACGCAAGCCGACATTTTGTCTGTGGATCGTGTTGTCGAGCATCCCGCTTGGGCTGCCCTCAAGAGCGCCGTGGAGACAATCCGGCCCTGGCAGTCCGCCGACGGCTCCATCGACCTCGCCGCGGAGGGCGCACCACCGGGCGAGGCGGTCCGCGCCGAGGTCGAGGTGGTCATAGCCGCCGTGGAGCAGCTCTCGCCGCTCCTGCCGCACGACGTGGAGTACCACGCCGCGCTCGTCGCCGACCTGCGCCGCTGGGCCGACGGCGGCTTCGGCGTCCCGGACTTCCTGGAGGCACTGCTGGCCTTCCAGCCCGCCGCCCAGCGCGCCGACGGCCTCCAGCACCTTGTCGTCTTCCCCATGTACACGCAGAACGGCAACCCCGACCGCAACTTCGAGGCGGTCGTGCTGCGCGTGGTCTGGCCGGAGTGGCTCGCCGAGCTCGAGCGCACCCGCTACGACAACCCGCTGTTCCTCGGCATCACCTTCGAGGACTTCACCTCGGGCTACGACACCAATTCCGCCGTCCTCTTCCCGGAGACCATCGCCGTGCGCGAGGCCCCCGAGCGCTTCACCTGGGGCGGCATCTTCTGCGACCGCGAGGCCGCCCGCTTCCGCCGGGTCACCGAGGCCGCCGTGGAGACCCTCAAGCTGGGGCTCCCCGACGACATCGCCGCCATGCTGCACGACCAGCAGCGCTGCCAGGAGGCATTCGTCCTGTGGGACATGGTCCACGACCGCACCCACAGCCACGGCGACCTGCCCTTCGACCCCTTCATGATCAAGCAGCGGCAGCCGTTCTGGATGTACGGCCTGGAGGAGCTGCGCTGCGACCTCACCGCCTTCAAGGAGGCCGTGAAGCTGGAGGCCGACGGCTACGCCCAGGGCCGTGACGTGCAGTACGCCGTCCTCTTCGACCGGATGTTCCGCTTCCCGCTCACCGGCGACCGCGTCCGCAACTACGACGGCCTCGGCGGCCAGCTGCTCTTCGCGTACCTCCACAAGCACGACGTCGTACGCTGGACGGACAACACCCTGCACATCGACTGGGACCGTGCCCCGCAGGTCACCAACCAGCTGTGCGGCGAGATCGAGAAGCTCTACCGCGACGGCATCGACCGCCCCAAGCTCGTCCACTGGTTCGCCGCCTACGAGCTCGTCTCGACCTACCTCGCGCCGCACCCCGGCTCCGTGTGGGCCAAGGGCCCCGACGCCCTCGACCTCAGCCTCCCCCCGCGCAAGCTGGTGGACGAGGTGCTCGCGGACGAATTCCCGCTCAGCATGTTCTTCGAGGCCCTTGCCAAGAAGCTGCGCGGCGTGATCGCCTCGACCAAGGGGATCACCGCGGCCGGCGCCGAGCAGGTGGCCGCGTGAGCGGGCGCGAGAAGGAGGCGACGGGCATGAGCATTCCGACGAACGGGAACGGCGGCCCGCTGGACGGTGCTGTCGTGGCGGTGGCCGGAGCGGCCGGCCCGGCGGGCCGGGCGGCCCTGCTGCGGCTCGCCGAGGCCGGGGCGACCGTCGTCGCCGCCGACGCGGACGCCGCGCGCCTCGCCGAGGCCGTGGACGCCGCCCGCTACGCCCACGGCGGCGCCACCGTCACCGGCGACACCGTGGACCTCCTCGACCCCGACGCCGCCCGGGCCTGGGCGGACCGTACAGAGAAGGAGTTCGGGCGGATCGACGGCCTGGTCCATCTGGTCGGCGGCTGGCGCGGCTCGGCGACCTTCGCCGAGACCGACCTCGCCGACTGGGAGCTGCTGGAGAAGCTGCTCATCAAGACCGTCCAGCACACCTCGCTGGCCTTCGAGGCCCCCCTGGCCCGCAGCGGCAACGGCCGGTACGTGCTGATCAGCGCCGCGGGCGCCAGCAGCCCCACCGCCGGGAACGCCGCCTACTCCGCCGCCAAGGCCGCCGCCGAGGCCTGGACCCTGGCCCTCGCCGACTCCTTCCGCAAGGCGGGCGGCGAGGGCGCCCCGCCGGCCGCCGCCACCGTCCTGGTGGTCAAGGCGCTGGTGCACGACGCGATGCGTGCCGAACGACCCAACGCGAAGTTCGCGGGCTTCACCGACGTCAAGGACCTGGCGCAGGCCATCGCCGGCGTCTGGGACAAGCCCGCCCAGGAAGTGAACGGAACCCGTCAGTGGCTGACCCCGCAACCGTGACCCCGCCCGTGACCGACGCGATACGCCGGCACGACCCCGAGGTGCGCGGCTTCGCCAGCGACAATTACGCGGGCGCGCACCCCGAGATCCTCGCGGCGCTCGCCCTCGCCAACGGCGGCCACCAGGTCGCCTACGGCGAGGACGACTACACCGCCCACCTCCAGGACGTGATGCGGGCCCACTTCGGGCCCACGGCCCAGGCGTTTCCCGTCTTCAACGGCACGGGTGCCAACGTCGTCGCCCTCCAGGCCGCCACCGAGCGCTGGGGAGCGGTCGTCTGCGCCTCCTCCGCGCACATCAACGTCGACGAGTGCGGGGCGCCCGAGCGCGTCGGCGGGCTGAAGCTGCTCCACGTGCCCACCGAGCACGGCAAGCTCACCCCCGAGCTGATCGACCGCGAGGCGTTCGGCTGGGAGGACGAGCACCGGGCCCAGCCGCAGATCGTCTCGATCACCCAGACCACCGAGCTCGGGACCTGCTACACCCCCGAGGAGATCCGGGAGATCTGCGACCACGCCCACGAGCGGGGCATGAAGGTCCACCTGGACGGCTCCCGGATCGCCAACGCGGCGGCTTCCCTGGGCCTGCCCCTGCGCGCGTTCACCACGGACGCCGGGGTCGACCTGCTCTCCTTCGGCGGCACCAAGAACGGCATGGTCTTCGGCGAGTGCGTCGTCGTCCTCAACCCGGACGCGGTGCGGGCGATGAAGCACCTGCGCAAGATGTCGATGCAGCTCGCGTCGAAGATGCGCTTCGTCTCCGTGCAGTTCGAGGCGCTGCTCTCCGGCGACCTGTGGCTGCGCAGTGCCGGGCACGCCAACGCCATGGCGGCGCGGCTGGCCGAGGGCGTCCGGGGCATCGAGGGCGTCGAGGTCCTCCACCCGGTGCAGTCCAACGCCGTCTTCGCCCGGCTGCCGCACGACGTGAGCGAGCGCCTCCAGAAGCGCTACCGCTTCTACTTCTGGAACGAGGCCGCCGGGGACGTCCGCTGGATGTGCTCCTTCGACACCACCGAGGCCGACATCGACGCCTTCACCGCCGCGATCGCGGAGGAAATGGCCAAGCGGTAGCGGCCGGCCCTACCGGCACCTACGGATGCGGGGTACGTACGGTGACGTACGTACCCCGCGCCCATTCGCGTAGCTCTTGGCGTCAGCGCCGTCCATCCGCCCCGGCGACCGCCGGGACGGGGGCCGTGCCGCCGAGGTGGGCGGGGATCCACCAGCTGTCGCCGGGGCCCTCCGTACGCACCGGATAGGCGCGCTGGGCGGCCTCCAGGAGGTCCTGGACCCGGGCGCGGACGCGCTCGGTGACCTGCTCGGCGGGCTCGGCCGGATCCGCGGTCACCGGCTCGCCGACCCGGATGGTCACCGGGATGTGGTTGCGGCGCAGATCGCGCTTGTGGCCCTTGGTCCACAGCCGCTGGGTGCCCCACAGCGCCACCGGCACCAGCGGCACCCCGGCCTCCTGGGCCAGCCGGGCCGCGCCGGACTTGAAGTTCTTCAGCGTGAAGGAGGTGGAGATCGTCGCCTCGGGGAAGACGCCGACGATCTCACCCGACCGCAGGGCGGAGAGCGCGTGCTTGTAGGCGTCGAGGCCGGCCGAGCGGTCGACGGGTATGTGCTTCATCGCCCGCATCAGCGGCCCGGAGACCTTGTGGCGGAAGACGGACTCCTTGGCCATGAAGCGCACCAGCCGCTTGGCGGGCCGGGCGGCCAGCCCGGCGAAGACGAAGTCGAGGTAGCCGATGTGGTTGCTCACCAGGACCGCCCCGCCACGCGACGGGACGTGCTCGCTGCCCTGGATGTCGAAGCGCAGGTCGAGCGCCTTGAACATGGTGCGTGCCATACCGATCACCGGGGGGTAGACGAGCTCTGCCATATCGGGAAGATCCTTCCGGCCTGGGGAGGGTGCTCCCGGCTGAAACGCTGATGTGCTGAAGCGCCTAAGTTACGCGTACGTAGGGTTGGCTTTCGCCAGATCGTGCCTGAATGCCCGCCGAGGAGCCAGCCGGGTGCCCCCGGGGTCCACGAGATCCTCGTCACGTCGGGAAATTTCCCGGTGGACGATGATGCTGCAAGCAGAGACCGGAGGTGGACACCGGTTACGGACGAGGGAGGGTGAGCGTGCCCGTAGGGGACGAACGGGAAGGCGCGCCGGAGCGGCTGAGCGCCGCCGGGATCGGAGTGGCGGAGCTGGGGGAGCGGGCGACGCTCGTCCAGTTCTCCAGCGCCTTCTGTCAGCCGTGTCGCGCGACCCGGCGCGTCCTCGCGGACGTCGCGGCCATGGTCGACGGCGTCACGCACGTCGAGATCGACGCGGAGGACCGTCTGGAGCTCGTCCGCGCCCTGGGTATCACCGCCACCCCCACCACGCTCGTCCTGGACGGCGCGGGGCGCGTCGTACGGCGTGCCACCGGGCAGCCGCGGCGGGCCGATGTCATCGCGGCACTGGGCGCGGCGGTCTGACGCCGTGCTCCACTCCGTCCTCTTCGTCCGCTTCGGCAGAAGGGCAACCCCATGACGGTCTCCCCCGGCTCTCCCGGGATCGACACCGCCGGTCCCGAGCTGCTGCGCTCGGTCTTCCGCAGGCACGCGGCCGGCGTGGCGGTGATCACCGCGCAGGGCACCCGCCCGGTCGGCTTCACCGCCACCTCCCTGACCTCGGTGGCGGCGACGCCCCCGCTCGTCTCCTTCGGCGTGGGCACCGGCTCCTCCAGCTGGCCCGTGCTGGCGGAGGCCGAGCACGTCGGCGTCCACATACTCGGCGAGCACCAGCGGGAGCTGGCCGCGACCTTCGCGCGCAGCGGCGCCGACCGTTTCGGCGCGGCCACGGGCTGGCGGCCCGGCCCGCACGGGGTGCCGCTGCTGGAGGGCGTCCTGGCCTGGATGGTCTGCCGTGTCGTGGCCAGGGTGCCGGCCGGTGACCACCGTCTGGTGCTCGCCGAGGCGGTCGCCGGAGACCCCACGGGTACGGGCCGTCCCCTGCTGTACCACCAGGGAAGCTTCAACGGTCTGCGCGACTGAGGCATCCCTTTCCTGCGCGTTGGGCAGATCACAGTCGACCGGCCTTGCGTTCGGTGAACAGCCTCGATGTACTGACGAGTAACATTCCGGTCGAGGGCGGGAGCCGAACCGATCGGGGTCCGCCCCACCAGGCGCCTATGCTGCCTGCGAAGGCAGCTTTGATAGAGACGATGCAGTAGGAGAGCCGGCGTGAGCTTGAGGATCGTTGTCACTGTGAAGTACGTGCCTGACGCCACGGGCGACCGGCACTTCGCCGAAGACCTGACCGTCGACCGCGACGACGTGGACGGCCTGCTCTCGGAGCTCGACGAGTACGCGGTCGAGCAGGCGCTGCAGATCAAGGAAGCGGCCGACGACGCGGAGATCACCGTCCTGACCGTCGGCCCGGAGGACGCCAAGGACGCCCTCCGCAAGGCGCTGTCCATGGGTGCGGACAAGGCCGTCCACGTCGAGGACGACGACCTCCACGGCACCGACGCGCTGGGCACCTCCCTGGTGCTGGCCAAGGCCCTGGAGCACGTCGGCTACGACCTGGTGATCTCGGGCATGGCCTCCACCGACGGCGGCATGGGCGTCGTCCCGGCGATGCTCGCCGAGCGCCTGGGCGTGCCGCAGGTGACCCTGCTCTCCGAGGTGGCCGTCGAGGGCGGCAAGGTGACGGGCCGCCGTGACGGCGACGCCGCGAGCGAGCAGCTGGAGGCGTCCCTCCCGGCCGTCGTGTCCGTCACGGACCAGTCCGGTGAGGCCCGCTACCCGTCCTTCAAGGGCATCATGGCCGCCAAGAAGAAGCCGGTGGAGTCCCTGGACCTCTCCGACCTGGGCATCGAGGCCGACGAGGTCGGTCTGGACGGCGCCTGGACCACGGTCGACGAGGCCACGGAGCGTCCGGCCCGTACGGCCGGCACGATCGTCAAGGACGAGGGCGAGGGCGGCAAGCAGCTCGCCGAGTTCCTCGCGGGCCAGAAGTTCGTCTGAGCCTGAGCGCTGGGCCTGAGCGCTGAGCTCCGAGCCCGAACGCCCACCGTTCCTTCCTTCGTACTTGCAGGAGAGCAACACCATGGCTGAAGTTCTCGTCTACGTCGACCACGCGGACGGCGCCGTCCGCAAGCCCACCCTCGAGCTGCTGACCCTCGCCCGCCGCATCGGCGAGCCCGTGGCCGTGCACCTCGGCGCCGGCGCGGACACCGCCGCCGCGACGCTCGCCGAGTACGGCGCGGTCAAGGTCCTCACCGCCGACGCCCCCGAGTTCGCCGACTACCTCGTCGTACCGAAGGTGGACGCGCTCGAGGCCGCGTACAACGCCGTCTCCCCGGCCGCCGTGCTCGTCCCGTCCTCCGCCGAGGGCAAGGAGATCGCGGCCCGCCTGGCCGTCCGCATCGGCTCCGGCATCATCACCGACGCCGTCGACCTGGAGGCCGGCGACGAGGGCCCGGTGGCCACGCAGTCCGTCTTCGCGGCCTCGTACTCCACCAAGTCCCGTGTCACCAAGGGCACCCCGGTCATCACCGTCAAGCCCAACTCCGCCGCCCCGGAGGCCGCCCCGGCCGCCGGCACGGTCGAGCAGCTGGCCGTCTCCTTCGGGAGCGCGTCCACCGGCACCAAGGTCGTCTCCCGCACCCCGCGCGAGTCCACCGGCCGCCCCGAGCTGACCGAGGCCGCGATCGTGGTCTCCGGCGGCCGCGGCGTCAACGGCGCCGAGAACTTCACCATCGTCGAGGCCCTCGCCGACTCCCTCGGCGCGGCGGTCGGCGCCTCCCGCGCCGCGGTCGACGCCGGCTGGTACCCGCACACCAACCAGGTCGGCCAGACCGGCAAGTCCGTCTCGCCGCAGCTCTACATCGCGGCGGGCATCTCCGGTGCCATCCAGCACCGCGCCGGCATGCAGACCTCGAAGACCATCGTCGCCGTCAACAAGGACGCCGAGGCCCCGATCTTCGAGCTCGTCGACTACGGCGTCGTGGGCGACCTCTTCGAGGTCGTCCCGCAGCTGACGGAGGAGATCAAGGCCCGCAAGGGCTGATCGGCTCCCTGCCTGGCCTTCCCCCCGTTCCGGCTCACGCCGGGGCGGGGGGTTCGGCTTTGTGTCAGTGCTGCGCGCAGGTCGTCAGCGGACGTGAGCGTGGATGCCGCCTCTGCGGGGAAAAGCAGCCGCAGCGGGCACTTTGACCATACTCGGCGTGATGACGGATCTCCCACTGGCATGAGCCTCAGTGGGGGATCCGTCATTGCTGCCAACATTGCCGCGGAGTCTTGGGATCAGGCTTCCCCGTGTGTGGCCGCCCTCTCTCCCTGAGGCGAGGCGGGGTGTGGGTCTCCACAGCGACGACTCGCCCGCCTGCGAAGCTCCCACCCAACTGCTGCCGTCAGATGCCGCAGTAGCCTCAGAGGAAATGAGCTGGCGCAGGTTTGGGGAATTCTCGCGCCCGCATATGTCAGGCGAGCTTGAATTCGCTCTGGACGACACCGTATTCCGCAGGTTCCTCCCAGCACGTGTAACGACGCCCAAGCAGCTCTGACAGATCAATCCCAAGCTGCTCCGCCAGCCCGGCGGCCCCGGTCTTATGTGTTCGGGAGGAGCCATCGGCAACTTGATAGTGGGCAACAGCCCCACGCAGCTCTACAACAACGCACTCCACGCGCTTGCCCTGCCCGGTCGCCAACTCCTCATCGTGCTGCTGATGGGAATGTTGAGCATCCATCAGCTGACCGCAGAGTCCGCAGCGCATGCCTTCTCGAGAGGCATCCATGGCAGGAATCGTACTGGCATGGCGCTCCGCTGGCGAGTGAACAGGGAAGCCGTTGGTATCACGGCATCACTTGCCCAGTCTCACTGAGAGCCGAAACCTGAAGCCGGAAGGAGCCTGATCGCAACGGTAAGGCTCCTGCCGGTGCGGCATCTATCCGATGTCCGCCCAGCAGGAGCCTCGCGCATTAATTACACGCCACTAACTCGTGATGACATGATGCGGAATGCGGTCAATGGTTACCCGGAGGCTGACCATCTATTCATCCCGCCCTTGCCGTCCGGCCACAGGTATTCAAAGGTTGAAGCTGTATCTTCGGCGGACATCGCATCTGCTTTTGGCAGGGTCCACAGGGTGGCCTGGTGCCCGTTATTCTCACCAGTCCATCTTCGGGGACAGGGCTGGCACCCCAAAATGGATCGTCGAGAATTACGTGATCCTTGATCATTGGTGCACCGCCGGCTGCCCGTGCTGCCCGATTCTCCGTGTGGACCGCTTGGCGCGCCCTTCCCTCGCCCAGACTGGCCTCTTCTGGGGTCGTGGCGCCGCTTCGAAGGGAATATGAGTCGATCTGACTCCCGTGCGCGTCATAGACTTCCACATCGGCGAAATGTGTTTTAGCCGTGATCGGTCCGCAAATTTCCGGAAGGTTGGCGTTGTGGACCAAGACCGGGGCGGCGTCGGCCACGACATAGTACGTGTGCAGACCATTGACCGTGAGGTCGTATGTGACCGCGTCCGCGTGGTACAGCCGGACTGCCGTGACCTCGACATCCCCGGTCTCGGTCTGGAGCCGATCGCCCTCGTGCAGGTCCTTCGCTTCGACGAATGACGACTGCGTCTGGTCGTAGAAGGGGTGGTGGTAGGTGGTGGTGATAGTCGACGTGGGAGGCGTCGACGTGTTGGCCGCGCTCGGGGCCAGAACTGCCGCAGCGGCGGCCACGGTGGCCAGGCCGGCGGCGGCCTTCTTCAGGACGCGGCCTCCCAGGCCACCGGTCTTGGTGGTCGGGGCGACAGTTACGTCGACGAAGTCGTGGTCGGTGGCGGTGACGATGACCTTGTCGACCTTGTGGGTCTCCGTGGCACCGGCCTTGCCCGGTATCGCGTTCTTGATCTCGTCGCCGACCTTGATCTCGTCGATCCGCTTGGACGAACTGTCGGCCATGGCCACCCGGGTCGATCCGGTGAAGCTGTGCGGTTTCCGCGAGCAGGACGGTCCTGTCGACTCCTCCTCACCGCGCCCCGCACTGATCCGGCCCCTGACGCGGGCCGCCGCGGCGGAGGTGACCGCGCCGGCCGCGCCGATGACGGCACCCATCGCCGCACCGCCGGCCGCTGCCTTGCCCGCTCCGGACCAGGAGCAACCCGCACCGCTGCGCGAGCAGCTGATGCCGTATTCGCCCGCTCCGATCACGCCGCCCGATATGCCGCCGATGGCGGCGCCTTCCAGGGTGCTGGAGACGACCTTCGGCAGAACGTGGCCGAGCGCGGACTCGGCGAGCTTGCCACCGAGCGCGCCACCGATCGCGCCGCCGACGGCACCGATGCCCACCGCGCCGGCGAAAGCACCCACCGAGCAGGCACCTGCCTGGCCGGACATGCACTTCGCGCCCTGGTTGATCGCGCCGCCGACCGCACCGGCCAGTGCGCCGCAGCCGGCCGCACCCACGATGGGGCCGATGCCCGTGGGGGCGAGGGCGGCCTCGCAGCCGGCGAAGACGGCGAGCGAGGCGGTGAAGGAGGCGATCGCCGCCGCGTGCTTCTTGACATAGACCGCGGCCGCGTTGACCACCTTCGCGGTCGCGTGGTACGCCGTCTTCACCGCTTGGACGGTGTGGTGGTACGCGTGGCTCACCACGTGTTTGGTCACGTGATACGCGTGGCTGACGTGACGTCTGACGTATCGATAGCCGTCATGGACAGCACGGCCGGCCCGGGAGACGGCCCTGTGCGCGTAGTGCGACAACGTGTGGGACGCGCGCTTCACGTACGACGTCGTGGCGTGGTACGCGCTGGAGGTCCAGCTGGATGCGGTGTCGTAGGCGCTGGACGCCCACGACGAGACGGTGTTGTACGCGCTGGACGTCCACGACGAGAACGAGTCGTAGGCGCTCGACGCGTAGGACGTCAAGCTGTGCACGCCGCTGGAGACGGACTTCTTGAAGTTGCCCCACCAGCCGTGACCCGACGGGTCCGTCCCCTTCAGCGGGTTGTCGTCCACGTACGCGAACGGGTTGGCCGTGACCGAGTTCGGGACCGGATTGAAGGCCATCGTGTCGCGGTTCATGAACTGGCCGGTGGCCGGGTTGTACCAGCGGGCGGCCATGTTGACCTTGCCCGTGGCGTTGTCCGTCCAGCCCGACTGGTAGCCGAGGTGGCCGAATGGGGCGCCGGTCGTGCCGGTGGGGTTGCCCAGCGGGTCGTAGCCGACGGAGCCGGAGAGGTCCGTACCCGTTGCCGTGAAGTTGCCGATGACGTCGTCGTGCTGGTCGGTGAGGGCGAGCACGCCGGGGACGGAGCCGCCGGGGGTGCCGATGCCGATCAGGCCGTTGTCCGGCGTCCAGGTGTAGGTGTTGGCGCCGTCCGAGGCCAGGGTGTTGCCCGTGCCGGTGTAGGCGAAGGTGGCGTTGGCCCCGTTCGCGCCGGTGTTGGTGACGACCCGGCCCAGGGCGTCGGTGACATACGTCTGGGTGCCCTGCGTGAGCTGCTGGTCGAAGGCGTCGGAGGCGAAGACGGTCGGCGTGCCGATGGCCGTCGACTGCTGGGTGAGGGTGCCTCGGGCGCTGTACCGGTAGGTGTTGACTCCGTCGCTGGTCAGCTGGTCTCGGGCGTCGTACGCGTAGACGTTGGAGCTGACCCGGATGCGGTTGCCCGAGTCGTCGTAGCCGTACGCGGTCGTGGTGTTGCCGTTGTTCCAGGAGGTGAGGCGGTCGGCCCAGTCATAGGTGTAGGTGTTGTTCGACGGGCCGGCCAGACCATTGGTGGTCTTGCTGGTGAGGTTGCCGTTGGTGTCGTAGCCGTAGCCGATGGAGGCGACGGTGTTGCCCGCGGCGGTCTTGAGGGTGTCGCCGGTCAGCCGGTGCAGCTTGTCGTAGCCGAAGCCGCGGACGTTGCCGTCCTTGCCGCCCTGCGTGTACTGGATACGGGTCGGCTTGGAGAGGTTGTTGTAGGTGTAGGTGAGCTGTGTGCCGGTGGCCGGGTCGGTCAGGGTGGACAGGCGGCCGGCGTTGTCGTAGCCATAGCCCGTGGTGCCGGCGGCGTCGGTACGGGTCGTGACGAGGCCGTCGCCGTTGTAGCCGAAGGAGCTGGAGCCGGACGTTCCGGCAGCGGTCAGCAGCAGGCCCCGGTCGTTGTAGGTGAAGGTGTTCGATGTCGCGGGGACGGGCGTCCCGGATATCGCAATGGTCGCGGCGGAGGTCATACGGCCCTCGGCGTCGTAGCCGAAGCTACGGGTCGCCGTGCCGATCTCCGCTCCGCTGCCGGACTGCGTGGTCAGGTTGCCCAGCGCGTCGTAGTCGGAGGTGACCGTCACCCCGCCGGGCGAGGTCTGCTTCACCGGTCGGCCGGCCGCGTCGTAGGCCGTGGTGAAGGTCGAGTCCGCGGCGCTGGTGTAGCTGTACGTGGACATCGACACCGACGGTTCGATGACCGACTCGGGCAGGTTCCAGGAGTTGAAGGTGTAGTAGCGGGCGTTGCCGCGGCCGTCGGTGAAGCGGGTGCGGTGTCCGGCCGCGTCGTAGCCGAAGCCGGTCGTGATCGAATGCGTCGCGTCGACCGGCTGCACCTCACCGGTGACCTGGCCGAGCGCGTCGCGCGTGAAGGCGGTGGTGTGCTGGTTGGCGTCCGTGGAGGACAGCAGGTGACCGGCGGCGCTGTAGGTCGCCGACCGCGTCGAGAGCACCGTCTTCTTGTCGGTGTCCAGCGCCTGAGTCCGGACGGGGTTGCCCAGCTGGTCGTAGGTGACGGTGTTCCACGTGCCGTCGGGCAGGCCGACGGCCGTCTTCTGGCCCTTCAGGTCGTAGGTGTTCTGGGTGGTGTTGCCCGCCGCGTCGGTGACCTGGGTGACCTCACCGGCCCGGTTGTAGCCGTAGCTGGTGGTCACACCGTTCTGCGAGGTGGTGGAGGCCAGGAAGGCGCCACCGGGGTTGGCCGCGGAGGTCGCGTAGGAGTGGGTGGTGGTCGACGTGGCCGGGTTGGGGAAACGCTCCAGGGTCGTCGTGGTGAGCTTGCGACCCATGAAGTCGTACGTCGCCTGCGTCTGCGCGCCCGACGGTGATGTCACCGACAGGGCGTCACCGTTGGCGTCGAAGACGGTGCGGGTGACGCCCTTGTTGGCGTCCGTCACTTGCACGACGTCACTCAGCTGGTCGTAGACGTAGCCGGTGGTGCGCCGCAGCGGGTCGGTGACCAGTGTGACGTTGCCGAGCGCGTCGTACGTCCAGTTCGTCGTGGCACCGGCGATGGGTGTGCTCGAACCGGGTGGCGTGTAGTCGGGCAGGGTCTGGGCCGTCTTGCGGCCCTCGGCGTCGAAGGAATTGGTGGTCGTGTTGCCGTTCGGGTCCTGCGTCTCCGACTGGTCGCCGAAGGTGTTGTAGCCGACCGTGACGGTCGGGTGCACCAGGGTCGGCCCTCCGCCGTTGATCTCCGCGTTGACCGCCGGAGCGACGGTGACGGTCCGGTGACCGGCCTCGTCGTAGGCATAGCCGGTGACGTTGCCGTCGGCATCGGTCATGCTCACCGGCAGGCCCCGCTTGTCCAGCTTCCAGCTGGTGGTCGCCTGGCCGCCGGACGCAGTGGTGCCGCCGGAGCGGTCGGCGCCGTACAGGCGGGCGACCTCGTCGCCCGAGAGGGCGCGCGCGTAGGTCTGGACGTTGTCGATGGAGCCGTTGACCTGGTTGTACAGGCCCCCGCCGGTGGTGTGGATCGCACCGAAGGTCGTTTGACCGGGGGCGTTCCACGGGCTGGAGTTCGTCGCCGTGCCGGCCGGCTGGCCGTTCACGTAGAGCTTCATCGTGCCTGTGCCCGAGTCGAACGTCGCGACCAGGTGCGTCCAGGTGCCGGCGGCCGCGCTGCCCGCCGGCGCGAGCGCGGCCGGGTAGGCGGCGGTGGAGCCGTCACCGGTGGTGGACCCGAAGGACCATGTCTTGGTGCTCGCGCTGTAGCCGAGGTAGAGGGCCTGGCGGTTGGCGCCGCCCTGGCCGACGAACGTCTGGTCGCTCGCCGCCTGGCTGTTCAGCTTGACCCAGGTCGAGACGGAGTACGACGACGCCGTGTTGAGCGCGGGACCGTTGGTGCCGATCACGCTGGTGGTGCCGTTGAGTGAGGCCGCTCCATCGTTCCAGGCGACATCCGTGGCGACGGCGGTGTTGCCGGTGCCGGAGGCGTCGGCGACCGTGGTGCCGGCCGTCTGGTTCAGCGGCCACCAGCCGGTCGGACGGCCGACGCCGTCCTGCCGTATGGAGCGGCTGGTCAGGTTGCCCATCGCGTCGTAGGTCGAGCTGGTGGTGTCCGCCGTGCCGCTGCCGTCGTTCAGGGTGCTCGTGGCGATCCTGTCGTCCGGCGTGTACGACACGGTGGTCGTGCGGTTGACACCCGTCGGGTCGACGGCGGTCGCGGTCACGCGGTCAGCCGCGTCGACAGTGGACCTCGTCACGGTGGCGCCGTTGTTGGTCGCCTGTTCGATCAGGTTGCCGGCGGGGTCGTAGGTGTTGGCCTGCTGGACGAAGACGTTCTTTCCCGACGGGTCGGACTTGGTGATCGTCGCCGTGAGGTCGTTGTCCGTGTAGGTGTACGACGTGGTGTTGCCCATCGCGTCGGTGATGGACTGCAGCCGCCCTGCCGGGTCATAGGCCCGGGAGGACTGGACCAGGTCCTTCGCCGGCGAGGGGTTGGCCGGGTCGCCCGTGTAACCCTTGAGGGTCTGGGTGAGCAGGTGCCCCTCGGCGTCGTAGGCGAAGGCGAGGGTGTTGCCGAGCGCGTCGCGTTCGGTCGCCTTGTTGCCGTACGCGTCGTAGGTGAACGAGGTGGCCGACTTCGTCGCGTCGGTGTTCGTCTCCAGCTGGTTGTACTGGTTGTACGTGGAGGAGACGGTGCGCGGCGCGTCGCCACCGGAGAGGTCGGCGACCGTCTGGGAAGTGACCAGTCCGTCCGCGTCGTAGACCGTGCTGGTCCTCGCCTGGTGGAGGGCACCGCGTGGCCGCCACCTGCGTCCCGCCGACCGCGATCACGACATCGCAGTGCCGCTGGACGAGCGTGTTCACATACGGCACGGCGTTCGCCACGGTGTCCGGGCCGAGCACCGGCAGATTCATCACCTTCGCCTTGGTGGCGAGGGAGGCGTCCTCCATGCCCGCCCAGACCGGGGCCGCCTCGCTTCCCGTCACCCCGTGCTCGTCGGTCAGCAGGCAGGCGCTGTGGGAGGTGTACTGACGGGCTCTCGGCGCGGGCTCCCCGTCGTCGTCCCCGCTCAGCAGGACGGCCGCGATCACCCCTCCCACCAGCACCACTGTTCCGGCCCCGGCGGCCAGCCATGACGTGCGACGCATCGCGCGCTTCCTCTCGCGTGGGACCGGGCCCGCTGCCCGGTCATGGATCCGCGCGAGCATAGACACAAAGGGAACCCGCCGGTCCGGCCGGGGGAGCCGTCATGCCGTCAGGTGCAGTCCGTGCCGCCCGGGCCGCCGTGGAAGAAGTACTCGTTCCAGGGGGGATCGGCGTGGTTCACCTCGCAGGTGAAGCAGTTCGGAGAAGGCTGGGACGGCGTCAGGGAGGCCTCCACCGCGCCGCCCGCGGTGGGGTAGTAGACGACGTCGCGGTGGTACGCGGCCCACTGCCAGCCCGACGAGGCGAACATGCCGCTGCCCATGGGCGGCCAGGCCGTGTTGTCCACGACCTCGCCGCCGTAGTCCACGTCCGACGCCGCGCCGGAGGCGAGCGGTCCGCTGCCGAACAGCGAGCCCGGGTAGTAGCCCACGGCGTTGCTCGCGCTGGTGCCCCCGAGGTAGAGCCACCAGTTGCCGCCGTTGAAGTAATAGGTCACTTCCAGCTCGTACTGCGCGCCGCCCAGCACGCTCACCGGGCCCAGCGTGCCGCCGAAGGCCCAGTTGGGGTTCGTCTGGACGAAGGCGGAGCAGTCGTGGTTGTAGCAGCCGGTGTTCTGGTAGCCGTCGGCGGTCCAGTAGATGAAGAGGCACGGCTGGGTGGTGCCGTACTTCCCCGGGTAGACCTGCCAGCCGCACTCGACCGTCTGCACCGGTGAGCCCGCGGCGTACCAGTGCTGGGAGAGGGAGAAGACCTGCGACCCGACGGCGGGGTCCCAGATATTGATGAAGCTGTGGCCACCGAGGTTGCCGGCCACCTGATAGGCGTGGGCGTACTTGTGGACGCCCGCCTGCACGGCGGGCGGGCTGAGCCGGGGGTGGCGGCCGGTGCCCAGGGGGCTCTTCTGGAAGAAGTTCCGGAGGGTGCCCCTCCGGGCCAGCTCGTCGAGGGTGATCCGGCGCAGGGCGATCGTGCCCGGCGGACACGCCATCGCGTGCCCGAACTTGTCGATGCGGTCCGATCGCAGCTGCGGCTGCAGCGGCAGGCCCTGCGAGGCGGCGCGAGGGCCGGGTGCGGCCGGGGCCTCGGGCGGCGCGGGCGGGGCTTCGGTGGCGCCCCGGAGAGCGGGCTGGCTCCTGACGGGGACGCAGTCGAAGACCTGGTCGTTGTCGTCCACGAAACTGTGGGGGACCGTCTCGATACCGGCATAGAGGGACTGGATGTGAGCCCTCATCCCGTCGAATTCCTCGGCGCCCACGCGCAGGGCGGGGCGGGCAGCGGTGAATCGTGCGTGCTCCGCGGAGTTCACACGGTCGATGAAGGTGGAGTAATCAGGAAAGTGCGGCTCGTTTCGCGAGGGCATGATCGGACTCTCCGTTCCGTTCGGTGCGGGCGTGCCGATGCGCGGCCTTTACATGGTGGATTCCCGCCGGTTCAGCCGTTCAGCAGAGAAGTCGCCCGAACGGTCCAGTCCGGTTTGGGGCGGCCTCGGCGCCGGCTCTTTGCCGGAACCCGCGCTCAATGGAACCGCCGCTCATCGGGTCCGCCGCCGTCCGGGTGATGTGGGCGGGGGCCGGGGTGTCCGCCGTGACCGGGCGTTGGAAGAGATACGGCATGCAGACTGACACCCTGACGCGGTTCCTCCATGCCCTGAGCCCCGCGAGCCGAGAAGACGTCGAACAGCTGCCGCGCGAGCAGCAGGAGAAGATGGCCGAGGCGTGGGAGGGATATCTGCGCGACGACACCGATCTGCTGTCGCTGAGCGAACTGGACCCGGCCTCGGCGGAGAACCGGGCCGCCGAGCACGTGGTCCGGGACTACTTCTGAGCGACGGACCGCCCCGGTGCGCAGGGGTGTTGACCCCCCGCCGTTCCGCTGACTAACTTCGCGACACGGATGGTCGATTCCGTGCAGCGGAAGTTGCTTGGTCGGGGAGGGGTACCCATGGGGCAGCGGACGGCGGTCGCCACGACCTTCACCAGCGCGGTGCGGGAGAGCGTCGGCGACTCCCTCGCGGCGGTCGACGCCGAGCTCGCCCGGCGCTATCCGGGCGACACCGGTACCCGCCAGCCCGTGCACACCGTCTACGTCCCGGCCGACGCCTTCACCGCCGGCACCGTTCGTGAATGGGGCGACCGGGCGCTCGCCGCCCTCGACGAGCACGCCCCCGGCGCGGAGGCGTTCGCCGCCGTGCTCGGGCTGCCCGGCGAACTCGCCGGGCCCGTGTACGAGCGGGTGCGGGCCAAGCTGGAGCGCGAGCCCGTCGAGGACCTGCGGATCGACTTCGAGGACGGGTACGGGCCGCGCCCGGACGCCGAGGAGGACGCGGCCGCCGCCCGCGCGGCCCGGCTGGTGGCGGAGGCGTACGCCGACGGCACGGCGGCCCCCTTCATGGGCGTGCGCGTCAAGTGCATGGAGGCGGCCGTCCGCGACCGGGGCATCCGCACCCTCGACATCTTCCTCACCGGGCTGATGGAGGCCGGCGGACTGCCCGACGGGCTGATGCTCACCCTGCCCAAGGTCACCTATCCCGAACAGGTCGTCGCGATGGCGCGGCTGGCCGGGGAGTTCGAGACGGCGCACGGGCTGGTGGAGGGGCGGATCCGCTTCGAGATACAGATCGAGACCACCCAGGCCGTCCTCGGGGCCGACGGCCGGGCCACCGTCGCCCGGCTGATCGACGCCGGCGGCGGACGCGTCACCGCGCTGCACTACGGCACGTTCGACTACAGCGCCGCCTGCGGCGTCGGCGCCGCCCACCAGGCGCCGGACCACCCGGTGGCCGACCACGCCAAGGCCGTCATGCAGGTCGCGGCCGCCGGCACGGGCGTCCGCCTCTCGGACGGCTCGACGAACGTGCTGCCCGTCGGCACGACCGCGCGCGTCCACGAGGCGTGGCGGCTCCACCACGGGCTCGTCCGCCGGTCGCTGGCCCGCGCGTACTACCAGGGCTGGGACATCCACCCCGGACACCTGCCCACCCGCTACGCCGCCGTGTACTCCTACTACCGCGAGGGGCTGGAGCGGGCGGCCGCCCGCCTCGTGGCCTACACGGAACGGGCCGCGGGTGACGTGCTCGACGAGCCCGCCACCGCCCGGGCGCTCAGCGGCCATCTGCTGCGCGGGCTGGACTGCGGGGCCGTGGACGCTGTTGAGGTGACCGGGCTCACCGAGTTGGACCGGGCCGCGCTGGAGCGGTTGGCGGGGCGGGTTGTTTGACGGGCGGGTTGTTTGACGGGTGGGCTGGTTGACGGGGGCTTTGTCTTTGGGCCCGTTCTCGCTTCTACGGTCCCGGCGGATCAGCGCTCGACCGGCGGGAGTTCGCCCGAGCCCCGGACGATCAGGCGGGTCGGCAGTTCGACGCTGCTGGGCGCGTCCTCCGCGCCGTCCAGCCGGCGGAACAGCAGTTCCGCCGCCGTACGGCCGAGGCGGGCCGCGTCCTGCGCGACGACCGTGACACCGGGGGAGAGCAGGTCGGCCAGTTCGAGGTCGTCGAAGCCGACGAGCGCCACGGGGTGGGGCAACTGCGTGATGACACGCAGGATCGTGACCGTCACCCGGTTGTTTCCCGTGAAGAACGCTGTCACCGGATGTTCGCCCGAGAGCATGCGCTCCGCCTCGGCCCGTACGCGCTCGGGGGTGGTCGGGCCGAGGGAGACCCAGGCGTCGGAGACGGGCAGCCCGGCGTCGGCCATCGCGGCGTGATACCCCCGCAGTCGCTCCCCGGCCGTGTGAATGCGCGGCCGGTCGCCGATGAAGCCGATGCGGCGGTGGCCGTGGGCGATCAGGTGGGCGACACCGGCGCGGGCGCCGCCGTGATTGTCGGAGAGCACCGCGTCGGCGGCTATCCGCCCGGCCGGACGGTCGACGAAGACGGTGGCGACGCCGGCGGCGATCTCGGGTTCCAGGTAGCGGTGGTCGTGGCCCGCCGGGATGACGATCAGGCCGTCGACGCGGCGGGCGCAGAACGCCAGGGCGAGCTCCCGTTCCCGCTCGGGGTCCTCGGCGCTGGAGCCGTTGATGAGCAGGGCGCCGTGGGCGCGGGCGACTTCCTCGACGGCACGGTTCAGCGGCGCGTAGAAGGGGTCGGCGAGGTCCTCCAGGACGAGGCCCACCGTCGAGGTGCGGCCCTTGCGCAGGACGCGGGCGCTGTCGTTGCGCCGGAAGCCCAGTGCGGTGATCGCCTCCTGGACGCGCCGCTCGGTTTCCTGGGTGACGCCCGGCTCGCCGTTCACCACGCGGGAGACGGTCTTCAGGCCCACCCCGGCGCGGGCCGCGACGTCCTTCATGGTGGGGCGGGTGCCGTAGCGGGGGAGCCGGCCGGTGGCGGCGTCGTTCACAATCGCTGGTCCTTTGCGCGGAGGGGCGGCTGAGCCATGCGTCCGATGTGCGGAGTGACGTCGAGCATAGGCCCTGGACAACGTTGTCAACCCCGGCGAGACTGACGTCCCGAAAACCCTGCGGTGGCCTTGCGGCGAGCTTGTGGCGGTCGCGGCGGCGCGGTCGCGATTGCGGCAGCCTTGCCGGGTCAGGATTTGTGGAACACCGGGTCAGGATTCGTGGAACAGGAGAGAGACCGGCACCGTGCACACCGACTCCGGCGACCTCGTCGCCGCTCTCGACATCGGCGGCACCAAGATCGCCGGGGCGCTGGTGGACGGTGCGGGGCGGCTGCGCGTCCGTGCCCGCCGGCCCACCCCGGCGCGGGAGGACGGCGCGACGGTCATGGCCGCCGTGGCGGCCGTCCTCGACGAACTGGCCGGGTCCGCCGAGTGGCCGCTGGTCCGGGCGGTGGGCATCGGCAGCGCGGGCCCCGTCGACGCGTCCGCGGGGACCGTCAGCCCCGTCAACGTGCCCGGGTGGCGCGGATTTCCGCTGGTCGCCGAGGTGACCCGGCGGGTGGGCGGGCTGCCGGTGACGCTGGTGGGCGACGGGGTCGCGATGGCCGCCGCCGAGCACTGGCAGGGCGCCGCCCGGGGACGGGCCGACGCGCTCTGCATGGTGGTCTCCACGGGGGTCGGCGGGGGGTTGGTTCTGGGCGGACGGTTGCACTCCGGGCCTACTGGCAACGCCGGGCACATCGGTCACATCAGTGTCGATCTGGATGGAGATCCTTGTCCGTGCGGCTCCCGGGGGTGCGTCGAGCGCATCGCCAGCGGTCCGAACATCGCCCGCCGCGCCCTTGAGGCCGGCTGGCGGCCGGGGCCCGACGGCGATCCGAGCGCGGCCGGCGTCGCGGCCTCCGCCCACGCGGGCGACCCGGTCGCGCTGGCCTCCTTCGCCAGGGCGGCGCGGGCGCTCGCGGCGGGCATCGCCGCCACCGCGACGCTTGTGGAGATCGAGGTGGCGGTCATAGGCGGCGGTGTCGCCGGCGCCGGCGACGTCCTTTTCGCGCCGCTCCGTGCACACCTGCGTGACTACGCGGCGTTGTCCTTCGCCTCGGGCGTCGAGGTGCTCCCGGCCCGGCTCGGCTCCGACGCGGGCGTGGTGGGCGCGGCCGCCGCGGCCGCAGCGGAGGCGGGACTGTGGGGGGCGGCCGGGGGAGCGGGGGGAACGGGCCCGGGAACCGCCAGCGGCATGTGACGGCTGCTCAGACCCCGGTCCGGTGGCCTGCCGTGGGGGCCGCCGGTGGTTCCTCGGCGCCCCGTCGGCGGCCCGTGGCCGGGACCGCGCCCCATGCCGCTCGTACACGTTTCCGTGGCAAGGTGGTGCGGGCACTGTGTTCCCGAGCCCGTCACAGGGGGCTACGGGGCCGGGGCCGTCACCGGGGGCTACGGAGGAGGGGGAACCGTGATCGTCTGGCTGAACGGTGCGTTCAGTGGGGGCAAGACCAGCACGGCCAAGGAACTGACCCGGCTCATCCCGGGCAGCACCCTCTACGATCCCGAAGTGACCGGCGGGGCGCTGCGGTATCTGCTGCCGCCGAAAAGACTGAGTGAGGTCTGCGACTACCAGGACCTGCCGATCTGGCGGCGGATGGTCGTGGACACCGCGTCGGCGCTGCTGGCCGAGGTGGGCGGGGTGCTCGTCGTGCCCATGACGCTGCTGCGGCAGGAGTACCGGGACGAGATCTTCGGGGCGCTGGCCTCGCGGGCGATCCGGGTGCGGCATGTGGTGCTGACGTCCGAGGAAACGATCCTTCGGACGTGGATCGAGGGTCGTGTCGAGTTCCCCGACGATCCCGTGCGGAGCGAGGCCGTACGGCAGTGGGGGCGTGATCATGTCGCGTCGTATCGGGAGGCGCTGTCCTGGTTGAGGGGGGACGCGCTCGTCGTCGACAACGGGGGGCTGACCCCGTTCGAGACCGCCGAGCGTATCGCCGAGGCCGTGCGGAACGGGACGGCGGGCTTTTGCCCGATCGTCCAGACGCCCGAGCCGAAGGCGGCGACGCTCGCGGCGGGGGTGTTGCTCTTTGACGAGGACGATCGGGTACTGCTTGTCGACCCTACGTACAAGCCGGGGTGGGAGTTTCCCGGTGGCGTGGTCGAGCCGGGGGAGGCGCCCGCGCGGGCCGGGATGCGGGAGGTGGCCGAGGAGATCGGGATCGAGCTCAGTGCGGTTCCACGACTGTTGGTCGTCGACTGGGAGCCGCCTAAGCCGCCTGGTTTTGGGGGGTTGCGGTTTCTGTTCGACGGGGGGCTGTTGAACTCGGCTGACGCGCGGCGGTTGTTGCTGCCGGGGGCGGAGCTGCGGGGGTGGCGGTTCGTTACGGAGGACGAGGCGTCGACGATGTTGCCGCCGGTGCGGTTGCGGCGGTTGAGGTGGGCGTTGCGGGCGCGGGAGCGGGGGCGAGTGATGAATCTGGAGGCTGGGGTGCCGGTGGGGTGACGCCGGTGTGGGCGGTGGGCCGGGTCGGGGGCGGGGTGGACGGGCCCTTACGGGGCTGACCTCTTCGCGGCGCCTGGCATTGCTGTGTCGGGTGCCCCGCGGTTGGCTCTGGCGGCGAAGAGCTCTTCACGCCCCTACCAGGGCCCGTCCACCCCGCCCCCTCACGTCACCCCAGCCTGGGCCGCCCCGCCGGAGGGAGACAGTGGCCCGGTTCCCCGGCTCCCCTGGGGAACCGGACCGCACCACGAAACAGCAGAGCCACCAACGACCGTATCCGGCAGCGAGGTTCGGCCGGGTGCCGGCTATGTGATCCTGCATCGGGAAGAACTCAGCCCTCGCATCCGTTCCACGCAAGCAGTGAACATACGGAATTCTGGGCAGAAGGGCGAGACCGTGTCAGTGGTGTTCAACGAGGAGACGCGCAAGCTTCTGGACGGGAGGAACTTCGCCACCGTCGCGACGCTGAACCGGGACGGTGGGCCGCAGACCTCGGTCGTCTGGATAGCACGGGACGGAGACACGGTGCTGTTCTCCACCACGGCAGGGCGGCAGAAGGCACGGAACCTCACCCGGGACCCTCGGGTCAGCCTCACCGTCTACGACGCCGAGAACCCGTACCACTCCGTGGACATCCGCGGCACCGTCGAACTGATCGAGGACCCGGAGAAGTCGCTTCCGCGAAGGCTCTCGCAGAAGTACCTCGGCGAGGACCCGCCCGCCGAGTCGGACGATGTCCTCCGGCTGGTCGTCCGGGTGATTCCGCGGAGGCTCTCCGGCTTCTCTGTCTGAGGGCGGCGAATTCCTGTGCCGGACAGGTTCGGTACATGGGTTGTTGGCGCTGTTCTCAATTTCCCTCCGGGGAAACGGGGGGCGGCCGTTTCCTCAGCGGTTTCTCGACCACCGGCGTCCGTACCAGATGGCGGCCGTCGCCAGCGAGACCGCGCACAGGACGATCAGGCCGGTGCCCCACGGGCCTCCGGCGACGCGCACTTCCGTCAGGATCGCCGCACCCGCCGTCGCCACCGGCAGGAGTGCGAGGGCGACGAACCGCAGTACGGAGGTGATGCCGGGGGCCTTCAGGACGCGGTGGGTCCACCGCCGCCGGCCCCGGTCGGCGCGGGCAACGGCCGGATCCTGCGCGTAGAACATCGCCGCCTTCGCACCGAGCCGTGATGTCGCCTGCCGGTAGAACATGGCCAGAACGGGCATCCAGATCCACGGCAAGGCCACCCCGATGAGAAAGAGGCCAGAGAAGGAGACGATGGACAGGGCCTGCTGGGCCCTGCTTCGTTTTCCGCCGGCGATGAGTCCCAGCAGCGCCGCCATCTTGACGATCAACCGCCACCGCGTCCGTCGCGGCACCCGCCCCGGCCCTCCTGGAGGCTGCCGCTCCGCACGCGCCAGCGCGTCGTTCGCTTCGTCCACCGAGGCGTAGACGTCCTGAAGGATCAGCAATTCGGCGACCCGGTGCTCGCTCTTCGGGTCGTGGCCGGCCACGGCCGCCAGCTCCAGCACCATCTGGGCCCGCGCGAGCAGCGCCGCCACGAAGCTCACCGGGATGAGGACGATGAACGGGCCGCCCACGACCGCACCCTCGGCGATCGTCACGCGCGTGCCACGGCTGATAATGCCGGCGTTGAGCTCGTCGGGCCCCGCGCCGGGCTCACGTTCCCGCCGTCGTTCCACCGCGGCGGCCGCCCGGTGCCCGAAGCGGCGGACGGCGAAGAAGGCGAGCTGTTCGGGCATGTGTCCGGGATCGCCCCAGATCAGCGGCAGCAGCGCCTGCGCCTCGACCGTGACCGACCGGACGGGCCGGGCGGAGGACGGTTCACGTGGAGCGTGTTCACGGTTCCTCATACGGCGGGCTCCACGGGTTCATGTGCGTTTCCCCGGGGCGGGAGGAGCGGCGTCCGGTGTTTCGCGGTGGCGGCGCAGTCCTGACTCGACGGCGCCGACCACCACCCGGGCCGCGACCCCGACCAGAAGGACATCGGCGGCCATCTGGGCCATCGTGACAATCCGGGCCGACTCCGAGGACGCGACGATGTCGCCGAAGCCGACCGTGCTGAAGACGGTGAGTGTGAAGTACAGGGCCCCGGTGCGGTCGAGGGTCTCGCTGAAGCTTCCCGGAACGTTCCGCTCCAGCAGGTAGTACGTGGTGGCGAAGAGGAGCAGGAACAGCGGCACGGTCGTCGCGAGCGTCTCGACCGCTCGCAGCCGGGGCTGGGGCGAGTACGAGATCGAGCGCAATTGCCAAAGGAAGAGCAGGAGGAGCGCGGCCAGCCCCAGGACGAGCGTCACCGCCGCCCCGCCCGCGAACCTCGCGTCCATGGGCAGCAGGTAGTAGGCGAGCACCAGGGCGGTCGCGGTGACCAGGGGGCGCACGGCCGCCCCCACGGACGGGCGGTCCGTCACGACGCCGCCCCGTGGCCGGCGGCGGCCGTCAGCCGGGCCGTCGGGAGGCGGCGGGTGAAGGCGAAGCTGATGAGCGTGATGCCGGAGGCGGCCAGGACGGCCGCCTTGAGGCTCTCGATCTGGGCGCCCGCGTAGGCGTCCACGACGGCGTCCGTCTCCCGCTGCGAGAGCCCGGACCGTTCGGCGGCGTCATTGACCTGCGTGGTGCTGACGAAGCTGACTCCCGCCTCGACGGCGACTCCGGTCTCCTGGCGGACCGCGTCCGAGATCCTCGGGTCGCCCTCGATCCGCGTCGTGAAGACGCTCACGAGCGCGCCGATCAGCAGGGAGCCGATGAGCGCGGTGCCCAGGGACGAGCCGAGGTTCTGCGCCGTGTACTGCAGCCCTCCCGCCTCGCCGCGCTCGGCCTCCGCCACGCTGGACTGGGTGACATTGCCGAGCTGGGAGGCGAGCAGCCCCATGCCCAGGCCCAGGACGGCCATGGCCGCCCCGAAGGACAGGTTGTCGATGTCGGGCCGGATGGCACTGATCAGCCACAGCGTCGCGATCAGCAGCACCGCCAGGCCGCACCGCACGATCGTGCGCGGTCCGGCGATCCTGCCCAGCATCGGACCGGACAGGGCGGACACCAGCATCGTCACCGACGTGGGCAGCAGTCGCAGCCCGGTCTGGAAGGCGTTGAACCCCTGGACGATCTGTAGGTAGAGGGGGACGGTGAAGAACAGGCCGAGCAGGATGAGGTTCTGTGCCAGCAGCATGCTCAGGCCGGCGCGCAGTGGCGGCACGCCGAACAGCGAGAAGCGCACCAGCGGATCCCGCCCCCGTGCCTCCCGTCGCCGTTCCCAGGCGTGGAAGAGCCACAGGAGCACGCCACCCGCGGCGATGACGAAGAAGGTGGGGGAGTAGCCCAGAACGGTGAAGGGCACGCGGCGTGGCCGCAGCCAGCCCCACGCACCGCTTTGCAGGACACCCAGTACGACGAGGGCGAGCCCGGTGGCGGACAGCGCCACGCCCGCCGCGTCGAGCCGGGGCCGGGACTCCGGCGGGGAGTCGGGGATCCAGCGGACGCAGCACAGCATGGCGACGACCACCACGACCTCGGCCGCGAACACCAGACGCCATGTCAGGTACGTCGTCACCCATCCGCCGATCAGCGGTCCCACCGCGATGCCCGCACCGGCGAGGCCCCCGATCACCCCGTAGGCGACCGCCCGTTCCCGGTCCCGGTACGCGCCGGCGACGAGCGCCGCGAGAGCCGGGAGGACCAGGGTGGCGCCCAGCCCCTCGATCACCGACCAGCCGACGGTGAGCACCCACAGGGCCGGGGCCAGGGCGGTGAGGGCGGACCCGGCGCCGTACACGGCGAGGCCGACGGCGAAGGCGCGCCGCCGTCCGGCCATGTCGCCGAGCTTCCCGCCGGTGATCATGAAGGCGGCCATGACGAGGGTGTAGAGGGTGATCACGGCCTGGATCGACGTGACGTCGGTGTGGAAGTCCTCGACCAGCCGGCTGATCGACACGTTCATGACCGAGGTGTCCAGCACCATCAGGAACTGGGCCGTGCCGAGGACGGCCAGGGCCCGCCAGCGTTTCACGGCATGTGCCTCCTCCCTGCCGCCAGGGCCGGTGCGCCCGGCACGGGCACGAAGATCACCATAGGTCGGCGGAAGCGGCCGGAAGGCGCGATGGGCGTTCTCCGGTGCCTCGGGTCACCCGGCCGGACCGCCTTCCGCTCACGTGGCGGGCCCGCCCGGCGAGGAACACGATGGAACGAGAGCCGCCCGAGCCGCCGCGACCCACGCGGAGGGAGGCAGCGATGGACCCGTCCGGCGCACACCCACCCGCCCCCGAACCTCTCAGCACGGCGGAGCGCCAGGAGTACGAGCGACTGCGCCGGCTGGCGACCATGCGTCACCGGCGGGCGCGCAACGTCACGGCGTCCGTGCTGCTGGTCCTCACCTTCCTCCTCGCCCCACTGGCCGTCGTGGCGGCCTGGGTGAACAGCCAGATCTCCGACACCGACCGGTATGTGCGGACGATCGCCCCCGTCGCGACCGCGCCGTCCGTGCGGAACGCCCTGACCGACCGGCTGACGGCCCGCGTGGTCGACAAGGTCGACTTCCGCGCCATCACCGATGCCCTGGGCCGCGCCCTGGCCAGGACGGACGCGCCGTCCGCCGTCGTGGACAAGACATCGCTCCTGACGGGCCCGCTCAAGAACGCCATGACCACGGCCGTCCGCACGGTCGTGAACAAGGTCGTCACCAGCGACCAGTTCGCCGAAGCGTGGAACATCGCCAACCGGCGCGCCCACGCGGCGGTGGTGAAGACCCTCACCGGCGAGGGCAACAGCGCCGTACAGGCCAAGGGCGACACCATCGTCCTGGACATCGGCACACTCGTCGACAACGTCAAGAAGCGTCTGGTCGACGAGGGATACGAGAAGGCCGCCGCCATCCCGGACGTGGACAGGACGGTTCCCCTGTTCACGACGGACAAGCTGGACAAGGCGCAGAGCCTGATGCGCCTGCTCGATGTGGTCGGCACCTGGCTGCCCGTCACCACCCTCGCCCTCGCGGCGATCGCCGTCTGGACGGCGCCCTCGCACCGGATCGCCCTGATGGCCGCGGCCATCGGCACCGGCGTCATGATGATCGCGCTGCTCGTCGCGCTCGCCGTCATGCGGAGGGTGTACCTGGACTCCGTTCCCACGAACGTGCTCCCCGCCGACGCGGCGAGGACCATCTACGACGCGTTCGTACGGTTCCTGCGCGTCAGTACCCGCACTGTGCTCGTCACGGCGATGATCACCGCCGTGGCCGGTTATCTCTACGGTCCCGGGCGCGGGGCGCGCTTCGTACGGTCGGTGACCGCCCGGGGCACCGGAGCCGGCGGCAGGGCCCTCGCCCACGCCGGTGTGCGCACGGGCTCCACGGGCCGCTGGCTCGAGACCCACCGTGCCTGGACGACCGGCGCCGTCATCGCCGGCGGAGCCGTGGCCCTGGTCCTGTGGAACTACCCCACCGCCGCCTGCGTCGCCCTGGTCCTCGGCATCGTGGTCGTCGTCCTCGCGCTGCTCGGCATCCTCGCGGCGGCCTCTGGAGTGACCCCGGGCACGGAATCCGCCCCGCCGCGAACGGGCGATCAGATCAGGAGAACGACATGAGCGCATATGTGAACCTCGCCTACGACTACCCCGTCCTCGGCGCGTTCTGGACCATCCTGTGGATCTTCCTATGGGTCCTGTGGGTCATGCTGCTCTTCCGCGTCATCGGGGACATCTTCCGTGACGACCAGCTCGGCGGATGGGGCAAGGCGGCATGGCTGCTCTTCACGGTCTTCCTGCCGTTCCTCGGCGTTTTCGTCTACGTCCTCGCCCGGGGCAGGGAGATGGGGGACCGCGAAATACGGCACGCCCAGGCCCAGCGGCGGGCGTTCGACGAATACGTCCGCGAGGCCGCCGCCGGCTCGGGGAGCACGAGCGCGGCCGACGAACTGGCCAAGCTCTCCGATCTCCGGGCTAAGGGTGACATCTCGGACCTGGAATTCCAGCGGGCCAAGGAGAAGATCCTGCACTGAACCCCGGTTGTGCCCGGCAGGTCGTGGACGACCTGCCGGACACCGCTCGACGGGGCGGTGGAGGCTCAGGCCTTGCTCTCCGCGTACTTCGTCAGGAAGACCGCCTCCGCGAGGGAAAGCCGCTCCAGCTCCTGCGGGGAGACGCTCTCGTTCACCGCGTGGATCTGCGCCTCCGGCTCGCTCAGGCCGATGAGGAGGATCTCCGCCTCCGGGTACAGCGTGGCGAGCGTGTTGCAGAGGGGGATCGAGCCGCCCATGCCCGCCGTCTGCATCTCCTCGCCCGGGTACGCGATGCGCATGGCCTCGGCCATCGACGAGTACGCCGGGCTGTCCGTGTTGGCCTGGAAGGGCTGGCCCTGGCCGACCTGTTCCGTGGTCACGCGGGCGTTCCACGGCGTCGTCTGCTCCAGGTGCGCCCGCAGCAGCTTCGTCGCCTCGGCGGCGTCCATGCCCGGCGGGACGCGCAGGCTGATCAGCGCGCGGGCGCTCGCATGGACGGACGGGGTGGCGCCGACGACCGGCGGGCAGTCGATGCCGAGGACGGTGACGGCCGGGCGGGCCCACAGGCGGTCGGCCACCGTGCCGTCGCCGATGAGGCCGACGCCGTCGAGGACCTTCGCGTCCTGGCGGAAGTCCGCCTCCGGGTACTGGAGGCCCTGCCAGGTGCCCTGTGCCTCCAGGCCGGCGACGGTCGTGGAGCCGTCCTCCGCGCGCAGCGAGTCCAGGACGCGGATCAGCGCGGCGAGCGCGTCCGGGGCGGCGCCGCCGAACATGCCGGAGTGGAGGTTGCCCTCAAGGGTGTCCACCTGGACCTGGACGAGCGTCATGCCGCGCAGGGTCGCCGTCACGGTGGGCAGCCCGAGGCGGAAGTTGCCCGCGTCGCCGATGACGATGGTGTCGGCGGTCAGCAGCTCCGGGTGGGCCTCGGCGTAGCGCTCCAGGCCGCCGGTGCCCTGCTCCTCCGAGCCCTCGACGATGACCTTGACGTTGACCGGGATGCCGCCGTGCTCCTTGAGGGCGCGCAGGGCGGTGAGGTGCATGATCAGGCCGCCCTTGCAGTCGGCGGCGCCGCGCCCGTACCAGCGGCCGTCGCGCTCGGTGAGCTCGAACGGCGGGGAGATCCAGGCGGCCTCGTCCAGCGGCGGCTGCACGTCGTAGTGCGCGTAGAGGAGCACCGTCGGGGCGCCGGCCGGGCCGGGGAGGTAGCCGTAGACGGACTGGGTGCCGTCGGGGGTGTCGAGGGTGGCGACGTCCTGGAAGCCCTCCGCGGTCAGCGCGTCGGCCACCCAGCGGGCGGCGGCCTCGCACTCGCTCTTGGGGAACTGCGCCTCGTCCGCGACCGACTTGAAGGCGACCAGCTCGGCGAGCTCGGTCCGGGCGCGGGCCTGAAGGCCGGCGACGGTCGCCGCGAGCGCGGCCGGTTCCGGCTGGCGGGTCGGGGACGTGTCCATGGAACGCTCCTAGGGGGCGCGGCGTTGAGTCCGTACGTACGGGCGATATCGCCCCCGATCCTCCCATGGCGGTCGCCGGGTCCGGCCGGTGGGCCGCCCGATGGCGGGCCTTAGGATGCGGGCGACAGCCATAGCCGGTGTTCGAGGGGAGCAGAAGCACAGGTGAGCAGCGACAGCGCAGCCCGGGAAGACATGGGGGACAGCGGGCCGGTGTGGGACGTCGTGGTGGTCGGAGCGGGGCCCGCCGGTGCCTCGGCAGCGCGTGCCGCCGCCTCCGAGGGACGCCGGGTGCTGCTCCTGGAGAAGGCCGAGCTGCCGCGTTACAAGACCTGCGGAGGCGGCATCATCGGCCCCTCGCGCGACGCGCTGCCGCCCGGCTTCGAGCTGCCGCTGCGCGATCGCGTGCACGCCGTCACGTTCTCGCTGAACGGGCGGATGACGCGGACGCGGCGGTCCAGGCACATGTTGTTCGGGCTGATCAACCGGTCCGAGTTCGACGCCGCCCTGGTCGAGACCGCCAAGGCCGCCGGGGCCGAGGTGCGCACGGGCGTGACCGTCTCCCGGGTGGAGCAGCACGGCCCGGCCGTGCCCGACCGTCGCACGGTGGCCGTCGTGCTCGGCGACGGGAGCACCGTGCTGGCCCGCGCGGTGGTGGGCGCCGACGGCAGCGCCGGGCGCATAGGAGCGCACGTGGGGGTGAAGCTCCAGCAGGTGGATCTGGGCCTGGAGGCCGAGATCCCGGTGCCCGCGACGGTCGCCGAGGACTGGGCCGGGCGCGTCCAGATCGACTGGGGTCCGATTCCCGGCAGTTACGGGTGGGTCTTCCCCAAGGGGGACACCCTCACGGTCGGTGTGATCTCGGCGCGTGGCGAGGGCGCGGCCACCAAGCGGTATCTGGAGGACTTCATCGCCCGGCTGGGGCTGGCCGGCTTCGAGCCCAGTATCTCGTCCGGGCACCTGACGCGCTGCCGGGCCGACGACTCTCCGCTGTCCCGGGGCCGGGTGCTCGTCTGCGGCGACGCGGCCGGGCTGCTGGAGCCGTGGACGCGCGAGGGCATCTCCTTCGCCCTGCGCTCCGGGCGCCTGGCGGGGGAATGGGCCGTACGGATCGCCGAGGCACAGGACGCCGTGGACGCCCGCCGACAGGCCCTCAACTACGCCTTCGCCATCAAGGCGGGGCTGGGCGTGGAGATGGGCGTGGGACGCCGGATGCTCACGGTCTTCGAGCGCCGCCCCGGTCTCATCCACGCCGCCGTCACCGGTTTCCGCCCGGCCTGGCAGGCGTTCGCCAGGATCACGCGCGGCTCGACCACGCTCGCCGAGATCGTACGGACGCACCCCGTGGCCCGGCGGGTGCTGGGCGCCGTCGACCGGGGCTGACGCCCTCCTCTCCGGGCGGCTGACCCCTTCCTCTCCGGGGAAGGGAGTGCCGCCCTTTCCGGAGCCGGTGCGTCAGAACAGGGCGTCCTGTGGGCCCGCCGTCTCCGGCCGGGCCGTCGCCGTCGTCGGGGCGGACGGGTCCGCGGCGGTGAGGGGCCAGCCCGCCAGCCGGCGGGCGTCCAGCAGGAGCGGACGGCCGTCGGCCGCGTCCAGATAGACGTCCGGGCCGGCGACCGCCGTCACGCGGCCCGCGACCGTGCGGCCGGGGCCGAGTTCGACGACGGCCTGGCCCGGGCGTATCCGGTCCAGATGGAACACCGCGTCGTGGTGCTCGGGCGAGAAAGGCCGTGCCGTCAGGGACTCCGGCAGCAGGGCCGGGGCCCGGTCGTGCAACCGGGCCAGCTCTGACGTCCGCAGCTCCCGCGTGGGCACGGGGTGGCGCGCCGCCCGCTTCGCCGCGTACGGGAAGCGGTCCGGGACCGCGAGCGCCGCGCCCAGCACCGCCTCCGCCCGGCGCGCCGCCATCAGCGGGCCGCGGGCGAGCAGCGCGGAGGACAGCGCCGCCTGCTCCAGGAGGCGGACACCCTGCCGTTCGGCGGCGGTGATGCCGACCTTGATCAGGCCGGGGGCGAACCAGGCGAGGTAGAGGTCGTACGGACGGGGGTCGTCGGCGATCGTGTCCGCCGCCACCGAGTGGGCGCGGTCCAGCCGGGCGCACTCCGGGCACTGTGCCGAGACCGCCGAAGGCGGGATCACCGCGCCGGTCGGGCACGATGTGTGGCGCCCGCCCCTGCGCACGCCGACGCATCGCCTGACGTCGCCGGTGGTGAAGGCCAGCGGCCGGTCCGGCGGCAAGGGGGAGAGCCGCTCCCCGTGTCGCGGATGGCGCCAGACCAGCGCCGGGCCCGAGGCGCTCCACCGTGGGCCGGCGCAGAGCCAGCCCTCGTCCTGGCCGCTCATCGCGCCCACCCCCTTCGGTCGCCGTGTCTCGCCCTCCGTGTGTCGTCCTCCATGGTGTCAGCCCGCACTGACAGCGGTGCCCGCCCGGCGGGTGGCGTAGGCGACGAGCGCCGAGACCGCCGCGAGCGCGGCGACCGTGGTGAGCGCCAGGGGCAGCGAGAAGCGGTCGGCGAGGATTCCGATGGCCGGTGGTCCCAGCAGCATGCCGCCGTAGCCGAAGGTGGAGGCGGCGGCGACACCGCCCGGACCGGCCAGCTCACCGGCCCTGCCGACCGCGACCGGGAAGATGTTGGCCAGACCCAGCCCGGTGATCGCGAATCCGGCGAGGGCCGCCCAGAGGGACGGTGCCAGCGAGCCCAGCAGCATGCCCAGCGCGGCGGTCGTACCACCGGCCACCAGCAGCCTCGTCTGCCCCAGCCGTTCCAGGAGGGCGGTGCCGCTCAGCCTGCCGAGCGTCATGGCGAGCGCGAAGACGGAGTAGCCGAGGGCGGCGAGCCCGGCCGGGGCTGCGAGGTCCTGCCGGAGATGGAGCGCGCCCCAGTCCGCGAGCGCGCCCTCCCCGTAGGCCGTGCACAGGGCGACGGTTCCGAAGACGGCGATCAGTTTGCGTTCCCGGGTGGTGGTGCGCCGCCCGTCGGCCCTCGGTTCCGGGGTGCGGGGCGGGCGTGGTGCCGGGTGGGCGAGGAGGACGCGGCCCGCCGCCGCGCCGGCGACCAGGCCGGTCGCGGTGAGGAGCAGCAGGTGCGCGGTCACGGACAGCCGGCCGGCGAGCAGGGCTCCCAGCCCCGCGCCGAGCATGCCGCCGACGCTGAACGCGGCGTGGAAGCTCGGCATCACGGGTCTGCGCAGTGCCGCGACGAGATCGACAGCCGCGCTGTTCATCGCGACGTTGAGACCGCCGTAGGCGGCGCCGAAGACCAGCAGCACCAGGCCGAGGGCGAGCGCGGAATGCGTCAGCGGGGGCAGGGCGATGCCGAGGCACATCAGCAGGGCGGCGGCGACGGTCACCGGATGGCTGCCGAAGCGCCGGCACAGTCGTCCGGTCAGCGTCATGGTGGCGACTGCTCCGGCCGACACGCCGAGCAGAGCGAGGCCCAGAGCGCCTTCGGAGGCGCCTGTCTGCTGCTTGATGGCGGGAATGCGGACCACCCAGCCGGCGAAAAGGAAGCCGTCCAGGGCGAAGAAAAGGGTCAAGGCTGAACGAAGGGGACGGAGAGCGTCGGCGCCGGAGGTTACTCGCGGTCCTCCGAGGATGGCCGTCCGTATTTTGTTTAGCGTCGGCACAAAGTCAGAATAGAGGCGTGACGCAGACTCGGACAACACGTTTGGAGCGGGGACGGGGCGCCCTCGGCCCCGCCCTGGAGCTCGTACACACCGGTCGCGCCCCCACGCGCGCCGTGCTCACCACCGAGCTCGGGGTGACCCGGGCGACCGCCGGTGCCGTGGCCGCGGAGCTGGAGGCGCTCGGCCTGATCCAGGTCGACCCGCATCCGGTGGCCGCCGGCTCCCAGGGCCGGCCCTCCCACCGGCTGACCATCGCACCCAACGGGCCCGTGGTGCTCGCCGCGCAGATCCACGCCGACGGCTATCGCGCGGCACTGGTCGGCCTGGGCGGCCGGATGGTCGCCACGGCGCCCGGCTGCATGGACGTACCCGCCGATCCCTCGCACATCATCGACGCCGTCGTCGAGGCCGGGGCCGGGCTGCTGCGGGAGTCCGGGCGGCGCTGTCTGGGCGCCGGGCTCGCCGTGCCGTCGGCCGTCGCCGAGCCCGAGGGCACGGCCCTCAACCCGCTGCATCTGTCCTGGCCCGTCGGCGCCCCCGTGCGCGAGCTGTTCACCGAGGCCCTCGCCAAGTCCGGAGTGCTGCGCCCGGACGCCTCACCCGTCCCGGGCGTCACGGGCAACGACGTCAACCTCGCGGCCCTCGCCGAGCACCGCCATGGCGCGGGCCGGGGCGCCCGCCATCTGCTGTGCGTGGCCACCGGCCACCGGGGCGTGGGCGGCGCGCTCGTCCTCGACGGCCGTCTGCACAGCGGAAGTTCGGGCCTGGCCCTGGAGGTGGGGCACCTCACCGTCAACCCCGCGGGGCTGCCCTGTCACTGCGGCAGCCGCGGCTGCCTCGACGTCGAGACCGACCCGCTGGCCTTCCTCAGCGCCGCCGGGCGCATCCCGGGCCCCACCGTCTCGCTGCTCCAGCAGGCCCGTGACCTGCTGCGCTCGGAGTACGACGACCCGTCCGTCCGGGCCGCCGCCGAGCTGATCGTCGACCGGCTGGGCCTGGGCCTGGCCGGACTGGTGAACATCCTCAACCCCGACCGCATCCTCCTCGGCGGCCTCCACCGCGAGCTGCTGGAGGCCGATCCCGAGCGGCTGCGCGCGGTCGTCGCGGACCGCAGCCTGTGGGGCCGCAGCGGCGGCGTCCCCATCCTCCCCTGCACCCTGGACTTCAACAGCCTCATCGGCGCGGCCGAAGCGGCCTGGCAGCCCGCCCTCGACGACCCGCTGGCCCTGCTCGGCTGACGGCCCGTCCGCCGTATCAGCCCGGGACGGCGGACCGGAGGGGGGAGTGCTCGCGCAGCACCGCCCGGCGCGGCCCGGCCGCCGTCCCCGTGAACGCGGGGTCCTCCAGCCCGTCCAGATCCTCCAGGACCGGCATCGCGCGCCCCGGCCGTGCGAAGGGGGTGACGGTACCCGCGCTCCGCGCGGAGCGCGGCGGCGCCGCCGGGGCGGCGGCCGGTACGGCGAGGGTGAACCAGACGACCTTTCCGCCGTCCTGCCGCTGCTGCACCCCCCAGCTGGAGCTGAGCGCCGCGACGAGCGCCAGCCCCCTGCCATGGGTGCTGCCGGCGTCGGCATCGCCGAGGGAGGGCAGCCGGGGATCGTGGTCCCGTACGGAGACGGTCAGCCGGGACGGTACGAGGTCGATCTCCACGGTGCAGCGTTTGTCCGGTTCGGCATGCTGGTGAACATTGGTCAGAAGCTCGGTGACGCCGAGCGCGGCAAGGTCGATGAGGGTGTCGAGATGCCAGTACCGCAACTGCGCAGATACGATTCTGCGCACTTGCCCGATACGCGGCGGGAGTGCCTGGAGCTCAACGGTGCAGTGCTTGTTCACTCGGTTGATCACGGCTGCGACTCCCTGAAGAAGTAGGGCTAGCCTGATTCCGATGGACGGTGCGACACACGCCCGACGCGGTCCGATGGCGCCTCCGGCCGGCCCGCCCGGCGGCCCGGCCCGCAGGGTGACCGCCGATGGACCCTAGGTGATGCCAATATGAGTAAAGGGTCGACTCTCGCGGCCGTGTTCGCAACTCCTGCACCCGTCAGTGCTTCACCGTGCTTCCGTGCGCCGACCGCACCACCTCCAGGAAGCGGTTGACCTCCGCCTCGCCCGTGGTAGAGCCCGGCTCCCCGGCGTCCCCGGGGCCGCCCAGGGTGAGTACGTAGCGATTGCCGTTGACGGTCGCGCGGGCCCGGTCCCGGGCGGCGAACCACGGCTTGCCGGCCCGCACCGAGTCCACCGGCGCGCTGTCGATCTCCCGGCCGTAGCTGGTCAGCAGCCGTAGCAGGCCGTCCTGGATCCTCACCTGGCCGGCCCGGGTCAGATTGCGGTGGGCGCGTTCTATCCGCACCCCTGTCGCGCTGAACTCCGGTTCCGTCACGGTGCACCGCCTCTCGGCCGAAATCGCTGTCCCGTGCGCAGTCTGCCCGTGAGCAGGCCCGCGCACCAGTGCCCCTTTATGATCGAAACGCCCGAGTGATCCGTGTGAGTCCCCATCCGGAACCATGAGGAGCGGCGTGTGACCGGCACCGTGCGCACCATCGACGTGGACCGCGGCGACGCGTCCTACCGCCTTTGGCTGAAGGAGGCGGTCCGCAAGGTCCAGGCGGACGCCAACCGTTCCGCCGACACACATCTGCTGCGATTCCCGCTGCCGGAGGAGTGGGGCGTCGACCTCTACCTGAAGGACGAGAGCACGCACCCCACCGGCAGCCTCAAGCACCGCCTGGCCCGCTCGCTCTTCCTCTACGGGCTCTGCAACGGCTGGATCCGCCCCGAGGTCTCGGTGATCGAGGCGTCCAGCGGATCCACCGCCATTTCCGAGGCCTATTTCGCCCAGCTGATCGGCGTCCCCTTCGTCGCCGTCATGCCGCGCACGACGAGCCGTGAGAAGTGCCGGCTGATCGAATTCCAGGGCGGCCGGTGCCATTTCGTGGACGACCCCCGGACGATGTACGCGGAAGCCGCGGCCCTCGCGGAGCGGACCGGCGGACACTACATCGACCAGTTCACCTACGCCGAACGGGCCACGGACTGGCGCGGCAACAACAACATCGCCGAGGCGATCTACAGCCAGCTACGGCTGGAGCGCCACCCCGAGCCCGCCTGGATCGTCGCCACCGCGGGCACCGGCGGCACCTCCGCGACCATCGCCCGCTACACGCGTTACATGCAGTACGACACCAGGGTGTGCGTCGCCGACCCGGAGAACTCCTGCTTCTTCGAGGGCTGGCGGGACCACGATCCCGACGCGACCAGCGAGCGCGGCTCCCGCATCGAGGGCATCGGCCGGCCCCGCATGGAACCCAGCTTCCTGCCCGCCGCGATCGACCGGATGATGAAGGTCCCGGACGCCGCCACCGTCGCGGCCGTACGCGCCCTGGAGACGGCCCTCGGCCGCAAGGCCGGCGGCTCCACGGGCACCGGCCTGTGGGGCGCGCTGAAGATCGTCGCGGAGATGGTCGCCGAGGGGCGCGCGGGCAGCGTCGTCACCCTCATCTGCGACCCCGGCGACCGCTACCTCGACAAGTACTACTCCGACGCCTGGCTCGCCGCGGAGGGGCTGGACATCCAGCCCTACGCGATGGCCATCGACGCCTTTCTGTCGACCGGCCGCTGGCCCTGCTGACCCTCAGCCGTCCGCGCCGTCGCCCCGGGCGCCGGCCACCACCAGCGACGGCAGCCGCTCGGCGATCTCCGAGCGGGCGCGCGGCGGCAGGCCCGCGTCGGTCACCAGCACGTCGACCTCGTCGAGCGTGGCGAACGAGCTGAGCCCCACCGTGCCCCACTTGGTGTGGTCGGCCAGCACCACGACGCGCCGGGCGGAGCGTACGAAGTGGCGGTTGGTCTCCGCCTCGGCGAGGTTCGGCGTCGACAGGCCCGCCTCCACGGATATGCCGTGTACCCCGATGAACAGCACGTCGAAGTGGAGCGACCGGATCGCCGCGTCCGCGACCGGCCCCACCAGCGTGTCCGAGGGGGTGCGCACCCCGCCCGTCAGGACGACCGTGGCCGCGCCCGGGCGGGCCTGCGGCCCGGACGCCGACATCGTGCGCTGGGAGGCGTGGAACACCTCGGCCACCCGTACCGAGTTGGTGACCACCGTCAGATCCGGGATGTCCACCAGCCGCTGGGCCAGGGCGAAGGCCGTCGTCCCGCCCGCGAGCGCGATGGCCGCGCCGCGCGCGGCCATCCGGGCCGCCGCCCGCGCGATGTCCTCCTTGGCGGAGAGCTCCAGCGCCGACTTCGCCTCGAAGCCGGGCTCGTGCGTGGTCGCCTCCGCGACCGGCACCGCGCCGCCGTGCACCTTCTCCACGACGCCCTGCCGGGCCAGCGCGTCCAGGTCGCGGCGGACCGTCATGTCCGAGACGTTGAGGCGCCGCGTCAGTTCATTGACCCGTACACCACCGCGCCGCCTGACCTCGTCGAGGATCAGGGCACGCCGCTGCTCCGCCAGGAGATTCTGCTGGTCGCTCACGCGGCCCCTCCTTCCCGGTCGACCGTCGCCCACGATGCGCACACATACTCCCACGCGCGAACGACAGCGATCGGTTTCGCTCAAGCCCCTTACGGCTTCCCCTTTTTCCCCCAACACCCCTCAGTGTGGAGGTGTGCCCTCGGCGCCGCCGCGCCCGGCTCACGGCGAATCGGGCAGATCCTCCGCGTACAGCAGGGTGAGGTCGTCCGTGCTGGGCGCGGTCAGCTGCGCCACCCGGCCCGCGTGCCGCTCGACCATCGCCTCGAAGGTCCGGCGGGCGGTACGGCCGTTGCCGAAGGCCGGCCCCTTGGGGATGTCGGTGAAATACCGCAGCAGCGCCCCGGCCGCCTCCTCGCCGATCCGGTACTCGTGCTCGTCGGCCTGCTGCCGCACGATGCGCAGCAGCTCCTCCGGCTCGTAGTCGCCGAAGGTGATGGTGCGTGAGAACCGGGACGCCACGCCGGGGTTGACGGTCAGGAAGCGCTCCATCTCGGTCGTGTAGCCGGCGACGATGACCACGACCTCGTCACGGTGGTCCTCCATCAGCTTCACCAGCGTGTCGATCGCCTCACGGCCGAAGTCCCGCCCGGAGTCCTCGGGGCACAGCGCGTACGCCTCGTCGATGAACAGCACCCCGCCCCGCGCCCGGTCGAAGGCCTCCTGGGTGCGCAGGGCCGTGGAGCCGATGTGCTCGCCCACCAGGTCCACCCGGGCCACCTCCACCAGATGGCCGCGCTCCAGCACCCCGAGGGAGGCGAGGATCTCCCCGTAGAGCCGGGCCACGGTGGTCTTCCCCGTGCCCGGCGAGCCGGTGAAGACCAGATGCCGGCGGGGCGAGGCGGCCTTCAGCCCCGCCAGCCGGCGCCGCCGCCCGACCTCGAGCATGTCCGTCAGGGCCCGCACCTCGCGCTTGACGCTCTCCAGGCCCACCAGGTCGTCCAGTTCGGCCAGCGCCGCCGTGGCCGTGCGCGAGTCCCCGGCGGGCGGCGGGTCGGCGACGGCCGGGGAACGCTGCGCCGGCACCCCCGGCACCCCCCGCTCCGGCGGCCGCGCCGCCTTCTCCACGGCGGGCACCGCGGCCCGGTGCCGCACGGTGTCCTCGTCGCTGGTGCAGCCCTGGCTGACCGGGCCGTCCTCCGCGAACTCGTAGCCGCCGCGCGCGCACCGCTCGGTGCGGCACGCCGTCAGCGTCGACCGGCAGCCGTCGATGACATGGAAGCCGTAACCGGCGCTGCCCGTCACCCGGCAGCCGTCGAAGGTGCCGCGCCCCTCGGCGGAGACGTAGAAGCCCGCCTCCCTGGGCGAGGTCACCGTGCAGCGCTCGACGACCGGGTCCGCGCCCTTGGTGACGATGACGCCGGTCGACGTCGCGTCGACGGCACAGCCGCTCAGGGTGCCCCCGCTGCCGTGGCCCCGGAACCAGACGCCCGTGGTCGCCTCCCGGATCCGGCAGTCGGCCAGCCGCGCGGTCGCCCCGCCGCTCACCGAGACCGCCGTACCGCGAACCCGCGCCAGATCGCTGTCGGTGACGTCCGCGCTGGACCCCCGGTCCAGGACGAACAGCGCGTCCGGCACGTCGTGCACCCGGCAGGAGACCAGCTCGGCGCCCGCGCCGTCGCTCACCCACACCGCCGGGTAGTCGCCCGTGCTGTCGTGGATCTCGCACTGCCCGGCCTCCACCCGCGTGCCCGGATCCCACACCGACAGGCCGTTGCGGCCGAAGCGGCGCACCGCCGAGCGCGTCATCGTCAGCACCGAGCGGGAACGCAGATCGATCGCGTTCTCCGGGACGTCGTGGATGTCGCAGTCGGTCAGGGACAGCACGGCGTCGGTGTCCAGGGTCACGCCGTCAGCCGACGTGCGGTGCACCCGGCAGTCCGTCAGCAGCCCGGTGGCGCGCGAGGTCAGCTGGACGCCCGTCCCCTGGATCTCGTACACCTCACAGCCGACGGCCTCCAGGGTGCTGCCCTCGCCCGTCAGCGACAGACCCGCCCCCCGGGTGTGGTGCACCCGGCAGCGCTCCAGCCGCGGCGCGGCGCCGCCGCGCACCGTGACGCCCGACTGGCCCGCCGCCACCACCTCGCAGTCCTCGAAGAGCCCGGCCGCGCCGTCCAGCACGCTGATGCCGACGCCCCCGGGGTTGTCGACGGAACAACGGCGCACCGTCGGCCGGGCCCCGTCGCGCACCTCGATGCCCGCCGCCGAGCGCGTCACCACCCGCAGGTCCGCGAGCTCCGGTGCCCCGTCCTCGACGAGCAGCGCCGGCGCGGACGCGTCATGGCCCTCGATCAGCAGATCCCGCAGCGTCGCCGAGGCGCGCACGGTCACCGCGACGCCCTCGGTCGGGGCGATCCGCACCGCCCCGCGCCCGCCCTCGCCACCCCGCAGGGTGACGGACCGGGACACGACCAGATTCTCCCGGTACGTCCCCGGGGCGACGGACAGCACATCGCCGTCGGCCGCCGCCTCCAGGGCGGAGGCCAGGGAGTCGTACTCGCCCGTACGCCGCCGCCAGCGCGATGTGCCCGTGTGCGTCACCTGGACCGATCCCGTGCTCGAACCCTGTGCCATGGTGCTGCTGTGCCCCCACGTTCGCGTGTGTGTGCATCCGGGACGGAGGAGTACCGGCCGCACCACCGTAGCGCGCGTGGAGCACGGGAGTTGGCTGTCCGGGACCCTCGTCAGCTTCCCGCGTCGGCCCGCCCCCAGGTGTGCCCGGCGCGTTCCCAGGCCAGGTCCCACTCCGCGTAGCGGCGGCGGGCGATCCGCCAGACCACCAGCCTGCGCGCTCCCTCGACCAGGCCGGCGGCGGCGCCCGCCGCCCCCAGGCCCGCGAGCACCGCGTGGACGGTGGCGGCCGCGCCGTCCATGGGGCGGCTCACGGCGGCGCCCCGGTCGTCGGTCCACAGCGGGAACGGCTCGCCGGGGCTCGCGTACTGACGGACGGCCACCAGACCCGTGCGCTCCAGGCCGTCCGGGCCCCGCCAGCGGGCGAGGACCCGCCGGTAGCCGTCGCGCCCGGCACCGCCCTCGTGGCCGTCGCCGTCGGCGCTCCCGGAGACCGGGGCCAGGGCGGTGGCCGTCACCAGATGACGGTGCAGGTGCTGCTCCCGGACGGTCTCCCGGAGCGCCTCATGGGCGAGGGAACCCGCCGTCCAGCCGAGAGCCGGACCCACGAGCAGCATCAGCACCACGGCGGCCACCCCCGCCCAGGCCTCCAGGACATCGCTCCGGCGCCGCAGCGGACTGCGCCGCCGACGCCACAGGGACAGCCAGAAGGAAAGCGTCGCGCGTATGGTGTTCACCCCCTTACGCGTCCGTAAATACCTCACACCGGGCGCCTCATGCGGAGGAAGGCGACGGAGAGCGGAAAATCACCCCCCGCGGCTGCCGAACGCGGCGGCACGTTGACGGAAGACGGGACGACGAAGGACGAGCCGGACAGGACGGGACGAGAAGGGCTCAGTCGAGGATTTCGACCGGATCGCCGACCCGGACGGTCCCGGTGTGCTCGGGTATCAGGTTCTTGCCGAACACGGCCTTGCCGCCGACGCGGTGGTGCCGGGCCAGGCTGCGCAGGGGCTCCTTGCCGCGCTCGGCCGTCCGCTGGTCGGTGGTGGTCACGATGCAGCGGGCGCTCGGCTTGACCGCGCGGAAGGTCACCCCGCCGACGCGCACCCGGCGCCACTCGTCCTCGGCCCAGGGCGCGGTGCCGTCGACGACCAGGTTGGGGCGGAAGCGGTTCATGGGCAGCGGCCCCTCGGCGGCGCGGTCACCGTGGGCGATGAGGGAGTTGAGCTCCCGCAGCGAGGCGGTCGTGGTGACCAGCAGCGGATAGCCGTCGGCGAAGCTGACCGTCTCGCCCGGCCGCGCGTAGTCCGGGTCGATCGGGCGGCGCCGGGCCGGGTCGTCCATGTGCACGAGCCGGGCGCCGGTGCCCAGGAACGCCGTCAGCCAGGCCTCGGCGGCCCCGCCCGCGGGCACCGCCTCCACCTTGTCCCGGAAGATCTCCGCGACGACCGTGCCGCCCGGCCCCTCGGCCGGGGTGGGCACGGCCACCTCCAGGGGCTCGGCGCCGGGGGCGGTCAGCCGCACCCCGCCGCCCGGCAGCGGCTCGGCCGCGGCCAACGCGAGCCGCGGCTCCTGCCGTTGGGTGATCATCCGGTGGTCCGGATCCACCACGAGCCATCTGCGGTCCCCGGTGAGCCCCCAAGGCTCCACGGCCGCCTCGCCGGGAGCACACCCCGCCATCGACTTCACCGGGTAGAAATGAACCGAGGACAGCACAGAAGTGGACATGCGTCCATCTTGCCAGCCGGATATGACAGTTGGCCGCCCCGGTGGACCGGCGCCCGGCGCGCGGGTCAGTAGCCCCGCTGCTCCGGGTACGGGCGGCCGCCGCCGTACGGGTCCTCGTACTGCGCCTGCGCCGGGCGAGGCGCCACGGGGCGCATCGCGTCGAACCCGGCCGGGCTCATGGACGCGGCGCCCGGGCGCTGCTGCGCCGGCTGCGGCGCCTGCCCCGCGTAGCCGACGGGCGGCGTGGCGGCCTGCTGCGGGATGAACGGCGCGGGCGTCTGCTGGAGGCCGGGGCCGGGGCCCTGGGCCTGCGCGGCGGCGGGCTGGCCCATGCCCATGGGCTGGCCACCGTACTGCGGGGCGGGCGCGGACGCGGCGTAGCCGGCCGGCGGGGCCTGGTGGGAGGAGGGCCCGGAGGGCAGGGCCGGCAGCGCGGGAAGGTTCCTCTGCGCCGGGGCGGGGGCGGGCGCGCCACCGAAGTCGTACGGGGAGGACACCCGGATCGGCGCGATCTGCGGGGTGCCCCGCTCGGCGACGAGGCTGTCGTAGATGGGGGTGTCCGGGAACGACGACGAGGCGTAGTAGCCACCGCCGTAGGTGCTGCGGGGGGAGGTCATAGCCCATAAGTTAAGCCCATGCTGTGCTGGTTGGGGAGACGGGTACTGGGGTTGTTTGCGGTGCCCGGAGAGGCGGCGCTTTACCAATCCCATCGAACCTGGGGAAATCGGTCGTCAAGGTACGTTGGGATCGTGTAAAGAGCCGGGTCATTTCGGAGGGGTTGAGGATGGAAATGCTCAAAGGCGCCAATGTCCGGATACCTTCACAGGTGGTACGGATCGAGCTGCGCTGGCGTACGGGCCCGGGGGTGCCCGACGCCGACGCGTCGGCGCTGCTGCTCTCGGCGGGCCGGGTCCGGTCGGACGCGGACCTCGTCTTCTACAACCAGCCGGTCCACCCCTCGGGCGCCGTGCGGCACGAAGGCAAGCGCACCGCGGACGGGTCGGTGAGCGACACCCTCACCGTCGATCTCGCCGCCCTGGAGCCCGCCGTCGAGTCGGTCGTGCTCGCCGCCTCCGCCGACGGCGGCGCCTTCGGGCGGGTGCCGGGGCTGGGCATCCGCGTCCTGGACGCGGCGGCCGGTACGGAGCTGGCGCGCTTCGAGAGCCGGGACGCGACCGTCGAGACCGCCTTCGTGCTGGGCGAGCTCTATCGGAGGCAGGGGGAGTGGAAGTTCCGCGCGGTCGGGCAGGGCTACAGCAGCGGTCTGGAGGGCCTGGCGACGGACTACGGCATCACCGTCGACCGGCCATCGGCCGCCGCCCCGGTGCCACCGGCCCCGACCCCCGCACCGGCGCCCGCGCCTTCCGCCGCGCCCGTACCGGCTCCCGCGCCGGCCTCCGCGCCGGCGCCCGGCCGGCCCGTGCGGCTGACCAAGGTCACGCTCACCAAGGAGGCCCCGAGGGTCTCCCTCGCCAAGCAGGGCGGCACGTCCGGCGCCCTGCGGGTCAACCTCAACTGGTCGATGCGACAACAGACCAGGACCTGGGGACGGCGGCTGGGCATGGCGTTCCAGCCCGGGATCGACCTCGACCTGGGCGCCCTCTTCGAGCTCACCGACGGCACCAAGGGCGTGGTGCAGGCCCTGGGCAACTCCTTCGGCTCGCTGCACCGGCCCCCGTACATCCAGCTCGACGGCGACGACCGGACCGGGGCGGTGGAATCGGGTGAGAACCTGACCGTCAACCTCGACCGGGCGGCCGCCTTCCGGCGCATCCTCGTCTTCGTCACGATCTACGAGGGCGCCACGAGCTTCGCCGGCCTCCACGCCACCGTCACCCTCCAGCCGCAGCACGGGGCGCCGGTCGACTTCTCGCTCGACGAGTGCGTCGTCGCCTCCAACGTCTGCGCCCTCGCCCTGATCACCAACAGCGGCGGCGAGCTCGTCGTCCAGCGCGAGGCCCGCTATCTCGTGCCCGACCGCGGCCTCAGCCCCCAGCGCACCCTGGACCGCGCCTACGACTGGGGCCTGAACTGGACCCCCGGCCGCAAATGACCTCGGGCCGCCCGAGCCGGCCCCGGGGCGCGAAGCCCGGGGCGGTCAGGGCGCGGCTTCCGGACGGGCGTACGTCCGCCCCTTCCAGGCCGCGCCCCGGCCCCGGTGGTGCTGGACCGCCGAGTCCACCGTCATCAGCAGGTACAGCAGCCCCGTGACCGGCAGCAGCGGGGCGAGCCACAGCGGCTGCCGGTAGTAGCGCAGCATCGGCGCGTACGTCCCCGCCATCACCGCCCACGCCAGGCCCCCGCACACCAGCGGTACGGCGGAGCCGGTCAGCGCCCCCGCCACGACGGCCACCGGCGGCGCGAGGTACACCACCGCCAGCCCGGCGACCGTGGCCGCCAGCAGCAGCGGGTTGTGGAGCAGCTGGGCGTAGGCGCTGCGCGAGACCATCCGCCACAGCGGCCCCAGCCCCGGATACGGCCGGACGCTCTCGACCCGGTCCGCCAGCCCCAGCCAGATCCGGCCGCCCGAGCGCCGCACCGCCCGTGCCAGCGACACGTCGTCGATCACCGCCTGCCGGATGCTCTCCGGTACCCCGGCCCGCAGCGCGGCATCGCGGCGCAGCAGCACGCAGCCGCCGGCCGCCGCGGCCGTCCGCCCGCCGGGGCGGTTGACCCGGCGGAAGGGGTACAGCTGGGCGAAGAAGTACACGAAGGCCGGGACGATCATCCGCTCCCAGAACGTGGCGACCCGCAGCCGGGCCATCTGCGACACCAGGTCCAGCCCCCGGGACCGGGCCGCCGCCACCAGCTCCCGCAGGCTGTCCGGGCCGTGGGCGATGTCCGCGTCCGTGAGCAGCAGGTACTCGGCGTCGGTACGGTCCTGGGCGAGCGCCATGCCGTGCCGCACGGCCCACAGCTTCCCGGTCCAGCCGGGGGCGGGCTCCCCGGGCGAGGCCACGGTCAGCGGCGGCCCGCCGTGTGTCTCCGCGAGGGCCCTTGCCAGCTCGCCCGTGCCGTCGGTGCTCCCGTCGTCGACGACGAAGATCTCCAGCGGGCCCGGGTAGTCCTGCGCGAGCAGGGACGGCAGGCTCATGGGCAGCACCTCGGCCTCGTCCCGGGCGGGCACGACGACCGCGACGGCGGGCCAGTCCGCGGGCGGGGTCCGGGGCGGCAGCCCGACGTCCGTACGCCAGAAGAAACCCTGCCCCAGCAGCAGCCAGCCCCACGCGGCCAGGGAACCCGTCGCGATCCACGTCAGCGCGCTCACCCGCCGCAGTCTGCCGCAGCGGGGCCGGGCCCGCCGGGCACATCGATTAAAGTGACCGGGTGAAGATCGCGCTCATCGACTCCGGAAACGGCCTGCTGGCAGCGGCCGCCGCCGTGCGCCGGCTGCGTCCCGACGCCGATCTGGTCATCTCCTCCGACCCCGCCAGCATGCCGTGGGGCCCCCGGACCCCCGAGGACCTCACCCGGCACGCCCTGGCCTGTGCCCGCGCGGCCGCCGCGCGGCGCCCCGACGCGCTGATCGTCGCCTGCAACACCGCCTCGGTCCACGCGCTGGAGGCCATACGCGCCGAGCTGGAGCCCGGCCTCCCCGTCATCGGGACCGTCCCCGCGATCAAGCCCGCCGCGGCCGACGGCGGCCCCGTCGCCATCTGGGCCACCCCCGCCACCACCGGCAGCTCCTACCAGCGCGGGCTGATCCGTGACTTCGCCGCCGGCGTCGAGGTCACCGAGGTGCCCTGCCCCGGCCTCGCCGACGCCGTGGAGCACGCCGACGCGGACGCCATCGCCGCCGCGGTGCGCGCCGCCGCCGCCAGCACGCCCGCCGATGTGCGCCGCCTCGTCCTGGGCTGCACCCACTACGAGCTGGTCGCCGAGCGCATCCGCGCCGCCGTCGCCGAGATCCAGGAGCCCGGAGCCCGGCCGGTGGAGCTGTACGGATCCGCCATGGCCGTCGCCGCCCAGGCGCTGCGCCGCGCCGGCACCGCGCCCGACCCCGAGGCCGCCCGCACGGGCGGGCTGACCGTGCTGCTCACCGGCCGCGAGGCGGAGCTGGGGGCGGCCTCGCTGAGCTACGCCGAGGGCCGCGCGCTCGGCCCCGTGAGCGCCGCGCGCTCCTGACCCGTCCGTTACGCACCGTTCGCGTCGCGTCCGCGCGCACCCCTGCCGTCGTGGCGGAACGTGAGTAGGCTGCCCGGTATGAGGGACCACTCCGAGGACCCGCGGGAGCCGGGGAGCGCGCCTGCCCCCGGTGGCGACGAGCGGACGGAAGCGCCCGGGCAGCCCGGTCCCGCGACGCCCGCTGTCTGGACGGGTCGCGCGACCAACCGCGTCCAGTGGCTGCTGGCCGCCGTCGGCGCCGCGTGCGTGGCGCTCGGCGTCGACCTGGCCGTCGACAGCGCGTGGACGTCCGGGCTCGCCCCCCTGGTGATGGCCGTAGTCGGCTGTGTGGCGGCGGGCCTGCTGATGCTGTACGGCACCATCGCCTTCGTGCATGTGGCCGTGCGGGTCGACAAGGACACCCTGGAGATCCGCTGCGGTCACATCGGCGTACCGCGCACCCGCATTCCGCTGACCCATGTGGTCGGCGCGGACTTCGACCCCCGCGTCACACCGCGCCAGTGGGGCGGCTGGGGCTATCGCTGGCGCCCGGAGAAGGGCACCGGTGTGGTCGTCCGGCGGGGCGAGGGCTTTGTGGTCCGGCTCGGGGACGGTCGTATGTACACGGTCACCGTGGACGACGCCGAGGCCGCCGTGCGCGTGATCCGCGACCGGCTCCGGATGCTGGGCGGCGGCCGCTCCGCGCACGCGTAACCCGGCCCGGCGCGGCCATGCGCGGCCCGGCGCGCGGAGGATTCCGGGCGCCCCCAGCGCGTATGTCCGTGGGGTGGATGCGCCCTGTCCGGGTCCCGTTGGTTAGCCTCGGCGCATGGCGATCCCCGACTTCATCCGCGACCTCCGGACCCTCATCGGCGACAAGCTGCTCTGGATGCCCGGAGTGAGCGCGGTCGTCCTCGACGAGGAGGGCCGTGTGCTGCTCGGGCTGCGTTCCGACACCGGGGAGTGGTCGATCATCGGGGGGATTCCCGAGCCGGGGGAGCAGCCCGCCGCGGCGATCGTGCGCGAGGTGTTCGAGGAGACCTCGGTCCGGTGTGTGCCGGAGCGGGTGCTCCTGGTCGAGGCGCTGCAACGGGTCGTCTACCCCAACGGGGACGTCTGCCAGTTCATGGACACCTGTTTCCTGGCCCGCGCGGTGGGCGGGGAGGCGCGCGTCAACGACGACGAGTCGCTGGAGGTCGGCTGGTTCGCGGTGGACGCGCTGCCGCCGATGGAGTCGTTCGCGGTGGCGCGGATCAAGCAGGCCGCGATGGACGCGCCGACGTGGTTCGCGGGATCCGGCGGGGAGTTGGGCGAGGGCTGACGTCTCGTCACTCAGTTTCTGATGCTTTGTCAGGCAGGGGTGGCCCCGGCGTGCGCTCCGGGGCGCGGCCCGGTGTGATCGTAGGTCAGTTCGTCAGCACCCTCGTTCCAGCGCTCGAAGAAAAAGCCGGGGCGGCGAATTCACTAAAGATCCTTTGATCCCGATGCCGTCCATGGCCGTACACGAGCACTGTTGGGAAAGAGGTTGCTTTGCTAATGTGTCCCCTGCTCATTCTTCCGAGAGCAGTCGGGGGTCAGTGAGGATGCATCGCAAAAGCATATGATCGACCGCCCTCTCACCGTCAGCGAGTGCGACCGTTCCTGTGAACGGGAAAGCGAGCCGACGATCTGGACGCCGGGGCGCTCTGGCCCTTGATCAGGCTTCTGATCAGGAAGAAGTCCAAGGGTAGCCCCCTGGCCGCCGTCCCTGCCGCTTGACGCACAGTCAAACCCCCGGAGCAAGGCGCACCTTTGGTTCAGGGTGTTTCAGCCTGCCCGGGCTGGATTCAGGAACGCGCATGAGAAACATTCGGGCGACGCGCGAGTTCCCACTCGCATTGCGATTGCTATTGCTCAATCAGTTTGGGATCGACATTGGCTTCTACCTCCTGATGCCGTTTCTCGCGGCATATCTGGAGCAGGGCCTGGGAATGTCGGCCGCGCTCATCGGGCTGGTGCTCGGGGCGCGGAATCTCAGCCAGCAGGGCCTGTTCATCCTCGGTGGCTCCGCCACCGACCGGCTGGGGCCACGCGTGGTGATCATCACCGGCTGTGCCCTGCGTACCGTGGGCTTCGCCCTCTTCGCCTTCGGGGGCTCGCTGCCGCTGCTGCTCGGCGCCTCGGTGCTCACCGGGCTGGCGGCCGCACTGTTCTACCCGGCCGTCCGCACCTACGTAGCCTTCGAGTCGGGCGACCGCAAGGCCGAGTCGTTCGCTCTCCTCAACGTCTACGCCACCATCGGTTCACTGATGGGCCTGCTGCTCGGGAGCGTGCTGTTCCTGACCGACTTCCGGTTGTGCGCCGTGGTGGCGGCGACGATCTTCGGGGTGCTGACGGTCGCCCAGGCGCTGGTCCTGCCCACAAAGGGGGAGCCGCCCCGCAGGCCGTCGGCCACCGTCCTCGGCGACTGGCGCGAGGCCTTCTGCAACCGCCGGTTCCTGCTGTTCTCGTTCTCCACCATCGGCATGTTCACGATGGAGAACCAGCTCTACCTCCTCCTGCCCGAAGGGGCGCTGAGCGCCTCGGGCTGGAAGGGCTCGGCCGGAGTGCTGCTGGCCGCGGGCGCCCTCGCCAACATGCTGTTCCAGCTACGGATCACCAGAGCGCTCCAGCGCAACGGCGGCGGCACCCGGTGGATCAGCTCCGGCCTGGTCGTGATGGGCCTCAGCTTCCTGCCCCCGCTGCTCGTCTGCGGTGGCGAGGCCCCGGCCGGCACGAGCGAGGCGGTGGCGCGGATGACCGTCATGGTGGCCGGCTCGGTGCTGCTCTTCTTCGGCATCATGGTCGCCCACCCGACCGTGCTGGAGATGGTGCCGATGTTCGGGCGGGAGAGTCTGACCGGTACGTACTTCGGGCTCTTCTACGTCTTCTCCGGTCTCGCGGCCACCGCGGGCAACGCCGTGGTCGGCCGGGCCATGGACTTCGGCGGGCGCACCGGCCTGTGGTGGCTGCCCTGGCTGGTCTGCCTCGCCTTCGGGATGGCCTCGGCGGCCTCGGTGGCCCTGCTCCAGCGCGGCGGCATGCTGCCGGGACTGCCGGTGCCGTCCGGGGCGCCGGTGGTGGAGGGGCCGGTCGTGGGCAAGCCGGTCGTAGGCAAGCCGGTCGTGGGCAAGCCGGTCGTGGGCAAGACCGTCGTCAAACGGGCGGCGGCGCCCGTGGTCCCCATGGCACCCGTGGCCCGCTCGGGACCGCAGGTCACCAACGCCTCGGTGCCCGGCGGGGAGGCCACGGGCCCGGCGAGCGACTCCCTCGACGGCCTCCGGCAGCACGATCCGGCTCGGCTGCCGGGCCCGGCCAGAGCCACCGACGAGGCCACCGACCAGCCGCCGAGATAGCGGGGGAGCAGGGTGAGGGCGGGGGGGGGGGGCGGGGCGCCCGCCCCCCCCCCCCCCGCCGGCCCCCCCCGCGCCCCCCCCCCCCCCCCCGGCGCCCGCGGCGCCCCCGCCCCCGGCGCGCGCA
>NZ_JBEZUS010000006.1:347818-381405 GCF_040636475.1 Streptomyces sp. NPDC037389 | reverse complement strand
CGCCTCTATCGCGGGGTCCCGGGGCCCGGGGGCTGCGGCCCCCCCCCCCCCCACACCGCCCTCACCTGTGCGGGCCGCATGGCGACCCCGCCTCCGAACGGGGCTCGGGTCCCCGCCCGGCGCGTGTACGCCTTGCGCGGCCGGGCGGAGCGTCGCAGAGTCGAGGCATGCCCATCGCAACGGTGAACCCCGCGACCGGCGAGACCCTCAAGACGTTCGCCGAGCTGGGCCCCGAGGACGTCGAACGGCGCCTGGCCGCGGCCGACGCGGCCTTCCGCCACCACCGCACGACCGATTTCGCCGAACGGTCCCGGATGCTGCGGCACGCCGCCCAGCTCCTGGACGACGACCGTGACGACATCGCCCGCACCATGACGACCGAGATGGGCAAGCCGCTGGCCGCCGCCCGGGCCGAGGCCACGAAGTGCGCGAAGGCGATGCGCTGGTACGCCGGGCACGCCGAGGCCCTGCTGGCCGACGAGGTGCCGCCCGAGGCCGAGGCGCGCGACGCCGGGGCGACCGCCGCCCGCGTCCACTACCGCCCGCTCGGCGTGGTCCTCGCGGTCATGCCGTGGAACTTCCCGCTCTGGCAGGTCGTCCGGTTCGCCGCCCCCGCCCTGATGGCGGGCAACGTCGGGCTGCTCAAGCACGCCTCGAACGTGCCGCAGACCGCCCTCTACCTGGAGGACCTCTTCCTGCGCGCCGGATTCCCCGAGGGGTGCTTCCAGACCCTGCTGATCGGCTCGGGCGCCGTCGAGGCCGTCCTGCGCGACCCGAGGGTCGCCGCCGCGACCCTCACCGGCAGCGAACCGGCCGGCCGTGCGGTGGCCGCCGTCGCCGGGGACGAGGTCAAGAAGACCGTCCTGGAGCTCGGCGGCAGCGACCCGTACGTCGTCCTCCCGTCCGCCGACCTCGCCCGCGCCGTACGGACGGCCGTGACCGCCCGCGTCCAGAACAACGGCCAGTCCTGCATCGCCGCCAAGCGCTTCATCGTCCACACCGACGTCTACGACGCCTTCGCCGAGCGCTTCACCGCCCTGATGGAGGGCCTCACCGTCGGCGACCCCATGGCCGGGTCCACCGACGTCGGCCCCCTCGCCACCGAGCGCGGCCGCGCCGACCTCGAGGAGCTCGTCGACGACGCGCTGCGGCACGGCGCCACGGCCCTGTGCGGCGGGCGCAGGCCGCCCGGGCACGAACGCGGCTGGTACTACGAGCCGACCGTCCTCGCCGGGATCACCCCCGAGATGCGCGTCCACCGCGAGGAGGCTTTCGGCCCGGTGGCCACGTTGTACCGCGTGGACGGCGTCGACGAGGCGATCGCCCTGGCCAACGACAGCCCCTTCGGGCTGAGTTCCAACGTCTGGACGCGCGACGAGGAGGAACAGCGGCGGTTCGTCCGGGACATGGAGGCCGGCGGCGTCTTCTTCAACGGGATGACCGCTTCCCACCCCGCCCTGCCCTTCGGCGGCGTGAAGCGCTCGGGCTACGGGCGGGAGCTGTCGGGGCACGGGATCCGCGAGTTCTGCAACGTCACGACCGTCTGGTACGGGGCCGAGCCCGGCGCGTGACGAGGGCCGCCGCTCACATCCCCCAGCGCAGCGCGGGCGTCCGTACAGGGGCGTCGTACAAACGCAGCAGCTCGTCGTCGACCTGGCACAGCGTCACCGACGCGCCGGCCATGTCCAGCGACGTCACATAGTTCCCGACGAGCGTCCGAGCGACCGGCACCCCGCGCTCGCGCAGCACCCGGTGCACCTCGGCGGAGAACCCGTAGAGCTCCAGCAGCGGGGTGCCGCCCGCGCCGTTCACCAGGACCAGCACCGGTCCGCCCGGACGGAGGTCCTCCAGGACCGCGTCCACCGCGAAGTCGGCGATCTCACCGGACGTCATCATCGCCCGCCGCTCCCGCCCCGGCTCGCCGTGGATGCCCACGCCCAGCTCCAGCTCCCCCTCGGGCAGATCGAAGGTCGGCCCGCCCTTGGCCGGGGTGGCACAGGCCGTGAGGGCGACCCCGAAGCTCCGCGACGCCTCGTTCACCCGGCGCGCGACCGCCTCCACCCGCTCCAGCGGGGCGCCCTGCTCCGCCGCGGCGCCCGCGATCTTCTCCACGAACAGCGTGGCGCCGGTGCCACGCCGCCCGGCGGTGTAGAGGCTGTCCGTCACGGCGACGTCGTCGTTCACCAGCACGCCGGCGACCTGGATGCCCTCGTCCTCGGCGAGCTCGGCGGCCATGTTGAAGTTGAGCACGTCGCCCGTGTAGTTCTTCACGATGAACAGCACGCCCGCGCCGCTGTCCACGGCCGCGGCCGCCCGCACCATCTGATCGGGCACGGGCGAGGTGAACACCTCCCCGGGACACGCCGCGTCGAGCATCCCCGTCCCCACGAACCCGGCATGCAACGGCTCATGCCCGGACCCCCCACCGGAGACCAGCCCCACCTTCCCCGCGACAGGCGCGTCCCGCCGCACGACGACCCGCCGCTCGACGTCGACCATCAGCTCGGGATGCACGGCGGCCATACCGCGCAGCGCGTCGGCGACCACGGTCTCGGGGACGTTGATGAGCATTTTCACGGGGGCTCCTTCAGTGACGGACGGTTAGGCCGCTGACGTGCATTTCCGCAGGTCAGCTGTGATGAAGGGACTAATTGATCTTGGCGGGCGCTGGCGGTCGGTAGCGGTCCGTGGCGGTGCTGATGCTGACCTAACGCTGACATTACTGACGGTCTACCAGCTCAATGGCGCACTACTCAGCGTGATGGGCCTAGGGTACTGAGGTTGGTGCGCTGAGAAACTCCGGTGTCGCAGGAATTGAGCCCCATCAGGTGGAGACCTCCCTGGCTGCTGTCGTGCGCGCGGCGGCCAGGGTGAGAGTCCCTGCGAAGGTGATGGCTGGGGGAGTCGGAGTTTGTGGGGTATGTGGTCTGGTCGCGGCGGGCCAGGTAGCCGGCTGTGCCGGAGGCCGGTCCGGCGATAGGAGTGATCAGGGCGCAACCGACCAGGATCAAGCCCTAGCTGTTGCTGGCTTGGTTCCTCGCTACGGCAGTGCCTGCTCTGCCCAGATGATCTTGCCCCGGGCGTAATACCGGGTGCCCCAGCGGTCGGTGAGCTGGGAGACGAGGAACAGCCCGCGCCCGCCCTCGTCCTCGTCTGCGGCGTAGCGCAGGTGGGGCGAGGTGCTGCTGGTGTCGGAGACCTCGCAGATCAGGGTGCGGTCGTAGAGGAGACGGACGCCGATGGGGCCGGCGGCGTGGCGGATGGCGTTGGTGATCAGTTCGCTGAGGACCAGCTCCGTGGTGAAGACCATCTCCTCCAGGCCCCACTCGGTCAGTTGCCGCGTGATGTCGGCGCGGGATCCGGCCACGGCGGAGGGCTCGCAGGGGACGTCCCATGCGGCGATCCGGCCGGCGTCCATGCGGCGGGTGCGGGCGACGAGGAGGGCGATGTCGTCGCTGCGACGGTCGGGAGGGAGGGCCTCGAGCACGGCCTCGCAGGTCTCCTCCGGCATGCGGCCGGGCACTCCCAGGACCGTCCTGAGAATCGCCAGGCCGCTGCCGATGTCGCGCTCGCGTCCCCGGACAAGACCGTCGGTGTAGAGAGCGAGGCTGCTGCCCTCGGGCAGGTGGAGTTCCGCCGCTTCGAAGGGCAGGCCGCCCAGGCCGAGCGGCGGCCCCGCGGGGAGCTCGGGGTAATCGACGGTGCCGTCGGGGCGGACGAGCGCGGGCAGAGGATGGCCGGCTCGGGCCAGGGTGCAGGTTCCGTCGGTGGGGTCGTAGATCGCGTACAGGCAGGTGGCGCCTGCGACAGCGGGTTCGTCCCCTGCCGAGGCCGTGTCGTAGTCGGTGAGGCAGACGAGCTCGTCGAGACGGCCGAGGAGTTCGTCCGGGGGCAGGTCGAGGGTGGAGAAGTTCTGTACGGCGGTGCGCAGCCGGCCCATGGTGGCGGCGGCGTGCAGTCCGTGTCCGACGACGTCGCCGACGACGAGGGCGACGCGGGCCCCGGGGAGCGGGATGACGTCGAACCAGTCGCCGCCCACCCCGTTCCGGGCGGGCAGATAGCGATGGGCGACGTCAAGGGCGTTCTGCTCGGGCAGCCCGCTGGGGAGCAGGCTCCGTTGCAGAGTGACCGCCATGGTGTGCTCGCGGGTGAAGCGGCGGGCGTTGTCGACGCAGACGGCTGCCCGCGCCGCCAGCTCCTCGGCCAGGACCAGGTCGTCCTGGTCGAGGCGAGGGCTGTCCCCCGTGCGCCAGAAGTTGGCGACGCCCATCAGGACCCCGCGTGCCGTGAGCGGCACGGTGATGAGTGAGCGGAGGCCGAGCTCCAGGATCTTCCGCGTGCGTTCGGGATCACCCGCGCGCCATTCGGCGGCGGCCGACACGTCGGGCACCAGCACGGGGCGTCCGCTGACGAGAACCCGGGCCATGGGGGTGTTCGGGTGGTACACGTAGACCTCGCCCACCTGGTGGAGCGGGGGGCCGCCGTAGGCACCGGTGACCGCCACCCGGTGCAGCTCCGGTGCTTGCCGGTACGAGCCGGGGGGCGGCTCGTCGCCGCGCAGGACGGAGTCGGCGAGGTCGACGGAGGCGTAGTCGGCGAACCGGCGCACGGCCACCTCGGTGAGCTCCTCGGCCGTGCGCGTGACGTCCAGGGTCGTGCCGATGGCCACGCTCGCCTCGTACAGCAGCCGCAGCCGGCTCTGGGCCACCTCGGCCCTTCCCGCGAGTTCGCGGAGCTCGGTGGAGTCGCGCAGCGTGGCCACGCTGCCGTCGGCTTCCTCATCGGGGTAGGTGGGCCGGTTGTTCACCACCAGCAGCCGGCCGCCGACCGGCAGCACCTCGTCGGTGACCGCACGGCCCGAGGCGAGCAGGTCCCTCATCCGGGGGGCCAGGCCGAGACCGGAGACGGGGCGGCCCTCCGCGTCCGGGGGGAGTTCGAGGAGCCGACGCGCCTCGTCGTTGACGAGCAGGGCCGTGCCGTCGCCGCCGACGATGACGACGCCTTCGCGCACCGCGTGCAGTACGGCGTCGTGGTGCTCGTACATCCGCACCATCTCGGCGGGGTCCAGGCCGTGGGTCTGCCGCCGCAGCCGCCTGCTCACCAGGGCCGTCCCGGCCGTCGCCAGGCCGAGCGCGGCGGCACCGGCACCGAGGAGGAACGGGAGCTGTTGGTTGAACGCGCTGCTCACCTTGCCGGGGTTGAGGCCGGCCGACACCATGCCCACGACCCTGCCACGGTCCGACACCGGGACGACGGCCTGCACTTCGGCCGCCATGGGGCCGTGGACCTGCTCGATGGTGACGTGGCCGTCGAGCGACGGTCCGATGGTGCCGACGAACTTCTTGCCGATCCACTCGGGATGGGGGCTCGTGTAGCGGATGCCGTCCCTGTTCATCACGACGATGAAGTCGACGCCGGCTGCCCGGCGGGCGCTCTCGGCCAGCGGCTGGAGCACCGCACTCGGATCGGGACCGCGCATCGCGGCCGGCAGGCTGGGCCCGTGCGCGAAGGACTCGGCGGCTGCCAGCGAGCGGGCGCGCGCCGCCTGGAACCTGTCGGTGCGTGCCTTGAGCACCAGCGTCACCACGGCGGCCACGACGAGCACGAGGACGATCAGTACTTGCAGAGCGAACATCTGACCGGCGACGCTGCGCATGCTCGCCACCGGTCCCGTACGCCGCGCCGACGGCTCCCACGAGCCTGGCGGCCGCTGTCGCCGCTCACGTGAGGAGCGACCCGGGAAGCGGGCCATGCGCCATCTCTACCGCCCCGGGCGGCGGCGACGGCGCACACCACGCCGTGGCATCGCACGGCTGCACGAGGGATGGCTCCGGCGCGGGTCGTATCTGCCGGTGCTGCGACGCCATCTGGTCGCCGTCACGGCCCCTGGCTGGCCTTTTTGCTGGCCCTTTGCTGATCCGATGACCTTAATCGAGCCTCTGACCTGCGGAAACGTCATTTCCGGCGACGTTGATGAGCATTTTCACGGGGGCTCCTTCAGTGACGGTCGGTAGTGGTCTGCGGCGGTACCGATGCTGACTTTGCCGACGAGATATCAGTTTGAGTAGCGGCTACTCAGTGTGATGGCACCAGGGTGCTGAGGCTCGGCCACCACACCTCCAATGTCCGGACCGGACGTCACCACGCATCCGACCGCCGTGGCCGCGAGCCGGGCGAAACTCTCTGGCCGGAAGGCTGCTTCTCTCGCAGAGCCTCGATCTCGGCGGCCGGCACGGCCAGGTCACGCACGTGCGAGCAGTACCTGGCCGCGTACTCGTCGTCGATCGCCGGGAGAACCTTCTCGAACACCGCCGTCAGCCGGATCGCACCCGGCGAACGTTCGCGGAACACCCACTCAGGTCGGCTCCTGCGCGACGAAACGGGTCAGCAGCTCGTGCAGCTGGTGCTGTTGCCGAACGTCGAGAACCTCCAGCAATTCCCGCATCGCACCACGGAACAACTCGCTCGCCTCCCGCAGACGCCGCTCGCCCTCCTCGGTGATCACGATCTCGTATGCCCGGCGGTCGTGCGGTGCCCGGCGCCGCTTCAGCAGGTGGCGGCGCTCCAGGTCGTCGACGATCCGTACCAGGGTGGACTTGTCGATGCCGAGCGCCGCGCCCAGTTCGCGCTGGCTGCGGACCTGGCCGGACTGAACGGTCGTCAGTACACCGGCGTGCTGCAACTCGATGCCGGTCGGCCGGGCCGCTTGATCGGCCCTCGCGCGGCCGAGCTGGTGGGCACGGAACATCAGCAGTCCGGCTTCTCGGTGGCCGTGGAGGACGCCCGGCTGATCTACGGCCGTACGCCGCTCACCGCTCGGGCGCGTCGACTGACGCCGCCGCCGGCGCTCGAAGGTTTCCTGGGCGTGGTCGGTCCGGACGGCCGCCGCCTCGCGCTGGCCGCGCAGCGGTTCCGCCGTGATCCGGCCGACTTCGGGCTGCCGGCGGCCGACGACTATGTCATGTGGGGCCTGACCGCCCCGGCCGACGTCTACGGTCCCGATTTCTTCGAGCTCGGTGCCGCGGACCTGCTGGAGTCGGCGGTGAGCACCCTCGCCGACTGGGACCCTTCGCTGAGCGCGCTGGTCGGGCTGGGCGACATCGGGTACCTCGTGCCCGCGAGCATCCAGATCTCCGAACGCCCCGAGTTGGGGCCGCCGGTACCGGTGACCCTGGTCGGTGACGCGGCGCACCCGATGCCCCCGGCCGGAATCAGCGCGGGAGTCGCGCTCCACGACGCGGGGCTGCTCGCCTCCCGACTGGTCCCGGGCGCACTCCTACTGGAGGCTGTCCGGTCGTACGAGACGGAAATGCTCGACTACGGCTTCGCCGCGGTCGCCGCCGCCACCCGGAGTTCGCGTATGGATTAACGCCATCTCATTCGTGCTGGCCCGAGGCCGTTCAGGGGCGTCCAGACGGTCCAGGAGAGACGCGTGTGACGGCCCGTGAGGCGACGAATCCCTGTCGGAGTATTCCGGCGGGGATTCGTCGCACCCCGGACCACGACGGTGTGCGGCGTTCGGTGCGGGCGTCGCTGTACTCGGGCTCTCCGCTGTCGAGTACGCGGAGCAGGGAGGCGGTGGCGGTCTCCGCCTGTACGGGAGTTATGCCCGATGGGTAGCCCGGCCTCCGGCCGGGGCGCGGCAGCAGGACGGCGAGCGTCGTCTGCTGTTGCCGGCTGCCCAACGACCAATCGCATCATCCGGGTCTCGTCCATGCGTATCGGGGCGGGGGTCGGGGCGGGTCAGCCGACGAAGTCCTGTGCCCACCAGTAGGTGCCGTTCGCGTCGATGGTGACGCCGACGCCGGTGTACCGATGCTGGTCGTCGAGGATGTTCCGCTCGTGCAGCGGCTCCTTGATCCACGCGTCGACCACCGACCGGGCGTCCTTCCAGAAGCCGCGGGCGCCCGCCGCGTTCTCGGCGACCTCGCTGAACGAGCGCGGGTAGCCGTACTTGCGGAGCGAGTCCATCGTCCCGATGTAGTGGCCCTGCTGCTGCCGGCGGGCCTGCTCGTCGGCCTCGTCCTGGGCGGCGTGCTCGACGACGGGGTCGTACTCCAGACGCGCCTTGCCGTGCTGCGCGCGGTAGTCGTTGACGAGGTCGAAGACCTGGCGCTGCAACGACCCGGGGCCCGGGTTCGGCTTCGGGGCGCCGCCGTCGGAGAACTTCCAGACCTGGGACGCGGTGTCGTTGCAGCTGTAGATCTGCACCGGGGTGCCGTCGTCGGTGTTGCCACCGCGCACGTCGAGGCATTTGTCGGACTGCGGGTTGACCAGGACGTCGCCCTGGTGGCGCACCCACTTCTGGGCACCCGAGCCGTTGCAGTCCCACAGCCGGACGGGTGTGCCGTCGGCGGTGCCGCTGGACGCGACGTCGAGGCACTTGCCGAACGCGGTCATCGTGGTGCCGGTCTCACCGGGCTGCTCGACGTACGTCCACCGCTGGGACTCCGTGCCGTTGCAGCCGTAGAGCTGGACCGGGGTGCCGTTGTCCTGGACGCCGCCGCGGACGTCGAGGCACTTGCCGGCGAGGCCGACGAGCTGTCCGGCCTGCGCGGTCGCCTGTGCCGGCGCGGGCAGGGCGGCCACACCGAGCGTGGCCAGGGCAAGAGTGCCCCATATGTGCGACTTCTTTAGCGACTGCTTGGTCGACGCCTTCATCGGGCCCGTTCCTCTTCCTCGGGGGTGATTGCCTCGGGGAGGTTAGGAACGGGTGTTCAACAGGCGATCAACGCCTGATCGGCGATCAGTTGATCCGGTCGGGCCTGCTCAGATCAGGCCCGAGCGGGGCGGATTGTTCAAGCCGGTGATCTGGGCTGCTTGCTCAGTGGCCGCGTTACGGTCCGTAGCTCCGGCGCAGGCCGTAACTGCCGGCACCACAGCTCCGTCCGGTCGCTGTCATGGCCCCTTGCTCGGATGGCGGGCGGATTCGGCCGTGGTCCGGGACAGGCTGCCGAACCGCGTACATCCCCCTTCGGGATCGGGCCGCGCGGACGGGGCAGAGGTCGTCCTGCCCCCGGACTGTCCGTCGCGGGCCCGGCGCAGTAGGGTGCGGCCGCGTCCTCACCGGGTTCCGCACGCCCATCGGCTCACGCACCTCCCTGTTACCGATCGCAGTCAGTGGTCTCTCCGCACAGGAAGGGCAGTCACATGAGGAGCACGAGGAAGAGACACAGACGCACGGCCCGTAGGCTACGACTGGTCGTCCTCGCCGTGGTCGCGGCGCTGGCGGCGGCCCTTCCGGGGGTCGGGTCGGCCGCCGCCCGTTCGGGGCCGGCCGCGTCGGCCGCCGTGTTCGGGTCGTCCATCGCGGCGGCTCGGAACGCCGACGGACGCCTGGAGCTCTTCGGGACGAACCCCGGGGACACGATCTACCACCGTGCCCAGGCCCTCGTCATCGGCGGTGTCTGGACGGGCTGGGAGCAATTCGACGGGGCCCTGCGCGCCGTGGCGGCCGAGACGAACGCGGACGGGCGCGTCGAGCTGTTCGGCGTCAACGGGGCGGGGAACATCTACCACCGCTGGCAGACGTCGCCGGGCGCAGGATGGTCCGGCTGGGAGCAGTTCGACGGGAATCTGACGTCGATCGCCGCGACCCGCAACGCCGACGGCCGTCTGGAGATCTTCGGTACGAACAGCGCCGGATACATCTACCACCGCTGGCAGACCGCCATCGGCGGTCCGTGGTCGGGCTGGGAACAGATGGACGGCGGCCTGAGCCAGGTCGCCGCGGAGACGAACGGCGACGGGCGGCTGGAGCTGTTCGGCGTCAACAGCGCCGGAAACGTCTTCCACCGCTGGCAGCTCGGGCGGCCCGGCGGCCCGTGGTCCGGATGGGAGCAGTACGACGGCAACCTCTCGTCGATCGCCGCTGCCCGTAACGCCGACGGCCGTCTGGAGATCTTCGGGACGAACAGCGCGGGCAATATCTATCACCGCGCCCAGACCCAGATCGGCGGGGGCAACGGCTGGACGGGATGGGCGCAGATGGACGGCGGCCTGAGCCAGGTCGCCGCGGAGACGAACGCGGACGGGCGCGTCGAGCTGTTCGGGGTGAACGGGGCGGGCTACGTCTATCACCGCTGGCAGACCGCCATCGGCGGGCCCTGGTCCAACTGGGCCCAGTTCGACGGCATACTCCGGGGCTGACGGAACCTCGGCCGGCATCGTCCAGCGCGCCGGGCTGCCTTCCGGGCAGCCCGGACCACGCGCCACCCCCCGAGCCGGCGTCGCCGCACCGGCGAAGGCGTCCTGCCGGGTTGACCCGGATCACAGCTGTCCCGGCCGGGCGTGCGGAGGTATCCGGTCATAATTCATGATCATGCACGCCAGTCTCACAGAACACGCCCGATGCCTGTACGACGACGAGTACGAGGACGCGCCCGGGTGCGGCGGAGACCACCACGAGCAGTACTTCGTGGAGGAGCTCACCTTCGCCGACGCGGACTCGATCGTCGCCATGCTCCGTGACCTCTCCCCCCGCCTCGTCGAAGGACGCCTCCCCGGCTGGATCCGGAACCTCGCCTACCGGCTGGCGATCCTTCAGCGGCCCGACGACCCCGCCCTGATGCGCGAGGCGGCAGACAGCCTTTATCTGCACGGTCCCGTCTGGGACGACGTGGCCGCCGACTTCCGGCGCCGGGCCGACGCGCTGGACCCGGCCGGCGCGGTCCTCGGCTCCTCCCGGTAACCCCGGGGTCCGGGGGCCGGTCCGTCTCCCGGTTCATGTGAGGGACAGCCCGCCGTCCACCGGCAGCACCACGCCATTGGCGTACGCGGCCTCCGGCCGGGTGAGCCGGGTGATCCACCAGGCGATCTCCTCGGGCCTGCCGACGCGGCCGGACGGCACCCTGGTACCGATCTCCCGGAGGAATCCGGCGTACTGCTCCTCCGTCAGGCCCATGCGCGCCCCCGCTCCCGTGTCGACCACCCCCGGCGCTACGCCCACCACCCGGATGCCGCGCGGTGCCAGCTCGACGGCCCAGGTCCGGGTGAGGAAGTCCAGAGCCGCCTTGGTGGCGCCGTACAGGCCGTTGTCCGGCCACGAGCGCAGGCCGAGCGCCCCCGACGAGCCGACGTTGACCACCGTGCCGCCGTGTTCCGCCAGCGCGTCCAGCGCGCGGCGGGTGAGGAGGACCGGCGCGAGCAGATTGGTCCTCAGTTGCTCCTCGGCCGACCGCCGGTCCAGGGTCGCCAGGGGCCGGTAGCCCATGGCGGCGGCGTTGTTGACCAGCACGTCGAGCCGGCCGAACGCGCGCAGCGCGGTCCCGACCACGAGTTCCGGGGCCTTCGGGTCGGTGATGTCGATGGTCAGCGTCGTGACGCCGGGCAGGCCCTCGGCGGTGCCGGCGAGGGTGGCCCCGGTGCGGCCGACGACGAGCACCCCGGCCCCCTGCTCGGCGAACGCACGGGCCGTGGCCCGGCCGATGCCGGTGCCGGCCCCGGTGACGACGACGCCGCGCGTGGTGGAACCCGTACCCCCGGAATGGACGGTCATGCCCGGCACGCTAGGGCCCCGCGCTCGAATCCGGATGGACGGGGGCCCGCGCCCGGGCCGTCCGAGGACCGCCGGTAACGTACCCGCGTGATCTTGCGGTCGTCAGCGGGGCGACGGGCATGGAACGGAAGGAAAACCCATGCGGACGGCGTCCGGGGACGATGCCCACGAAGAGGGCGCCTACGAAGAGGACCATGAAGAGGTCTTCCCCTTCGTCCCCGCCCCCGAGGACGGCACCCACTGGACGGCGCCCACCGACGTCGAACAGCAGCTGTACCGGCTGACCCGTACCGGCAACGCGTACGCGTACCTGCGCACCCTCGCCATCGAGGGCGTCTACTACCCCGTGCGGCTAGACGAGGCGCGGGCGGCCGGCGAGGACGAGTTCCCCGTGCTGACCGTCCCGCTCGGCGACGGGCGCCTCGCCGCGCAGGTCTACACCGCCGGCCTGCTGCCGCGCACGCATCCGCACCTGGTCTACGAGTACGCGACGCTCGGGGCCCTCGCGGGGATCCTCCCCGGCGACGTGGACATCCTCGCGGTCAACGCCGCCACGCCCTGCGAGGAGTACTTCTCCACCAATGACGAAGAACAGGAGACCTGGCTCGACCTCCACCACGACCTGTTCGAACCGGACGGCCTGGGCGACCGCGTGGTGACCCGCCGTACGGGCGCCCCGCCGCCCGGCCCGCTGCTGCACGGCCTGGCCTGCGGCGCCCATCTGTGCTTCCAGAACGGCGACGCGTGGAACACCCCGCACTGGCACGGCTCGGGCTACCGGGGCGAGGCCGAGCGGATCGCCGCAGGCTGGTCCGTCCACGGGCGCGACGACTGGCGCGCGACGCAGGAGCGGCTGCTCGACGGCGAAGTGAGCCCCTGGTACTGGGACTTCGTCCTCGGTGCCCGCGTCGCGCTCGCGCCCGGCGGCCGGGGCGGCCACGTCGATCCGCAGCGGTGGCGCGCCCTCGTCGAGGCGGAGCTGTGGGCCCGCGCCCGGGAGAACGGAGTCCCTTCCGGCGACCCGGAGTTCGCCGGTCTGGTGACGCACCTGCGCACCCTGGTGGGCGAGGTCCTGCGGTACGAGGCGCGGTTCCGCGCCGACGGGCTCCTGCCTCCCGACGGGTTCGTGCGCTCGATCGCCGCCTGGGACCTCGGCCGCGGCTCCAACATGGCCCGCTGGGGCCGCGGCGCCCGGTACGCCACGGAGACCGAGATGCTCACGGCCCTCGAACGCGTCTCCAAGGCCGCGCGCGACGTGTACGGCTCGTGGGAGGAGTTCTCCGCCGGCTATGTGCTGGGCCGGTGCCTGCACTTCGACGAGGAGCGGTTCGGCGCCTGGTACACGGAGGTCCTGGAGGCGCATCGCGCCCTGGCCGCCGACCCGGAGAGCCCGTGGCGCACGGTGCCCTTCGCGGACGGGCGGGACGACCGCGGGTGACGTGACGCCGGCCGCCCCCCTCCGCTACGCCACCTGTCGTCCCACTAGATAGCCCGTCAACGGAGCCGTGGCACGGATCCGGACCTTGTCCACGACGCGGTCGGTGGGCAGGTGGAGGACGAGCTTGTCCCCGGCGACGGTGACCGGGACGGGCCCGGCCGCCCGGCCCCACGCGCCGCCCTCGTCATGGAAGGCGGTGGTGACCTGGGCGTCCTTCCCCTGGGCGGAGAGGATCAGCCAGATGGGGCCGTTGCGGGCGCCGCCCGCCGGCGCGGCGAGGGTGCCGGCGGGTTCGACGGGCAGGTCGAAGTCCGCGTTCGCGGGCACGTCGAAGTAGGAGTACATGTCTTCCTCCGTATAGCGGGCGGGAGGGGTGGGGGGAGTGCGCTGGAACGACAGGCTCCAGTCCCGGAGTTCCGCCGTGGAGCCCAGGGGGCAGTAGTCGCGGTCGACGCCGCCGGCCTCGCTGTACTGGTGGAAGAGCCAGGGGTCGCGGATGCCGGGCCGGCCGGCCGGTCGCCCGGCGGTGGCGATCCACAGGAAGTCGCCGCAGTTCGAGGTCTGATCGACGTTGAGCCAGTATTCGAGGTTGCAGTACATGCCGACGGCGTAGTCCGGCATGAGCTCCTTCACATACGACAGCCACGCGTCGCGATAGACGAGCTGACGGGACTTCGGGACGTTCGCGTTGGCGTCGTCGTAGCCCTCCCAGTCCAGGACGATGATGTCGCCGGGGCGCCAAGCGGCCTGGCGGATGAAGTAGTCGGCCTCCGCGCGGGGGTCGTTGGCCATGTGGGGGTAGTGGTAGGCGCCCCAGACGAGACCGTTCGCCTTGACGTGGTCGCGCTGGGAGACCCATTTGGGGTTGATGTAGCCGAGCCCTTCGGTGATCTTGACGAAGACGAAGGAGAGCCCGCTGGTGTCGGGGGTGGAGGACTGGTACGAGGCCCAGTCCTGGCCGTGGATGCCCATTCGGAGCCCCTCTGCGGTGAGCCGAGTGCGCATGGCGGTGATGGTGGGGGATCGCGCTCGGGCCGGCCGGGGGTGGCCGGTCCGGGGTGGCCGGGACAGCGTCGTACAACGGTTCGCTTCCGGCAAGCGCCCCGGCGGACGAAATGCCTCTCCCCGGCCTCTCCTCGAACGCCGCACTCCGCGTCACCATGTCCAGTTATGACGCGGGGAGAGGGCGAATTAGGGCACAGGGTGCGGGTCTCCGCGCCCGGGCACGTCGCCGAGGGGACGTCACGTCCCTGGAGGCGTGGCTCAGGGGCGAACCCGAACCGAAGGACCGGGCGCAGGTCAAACGGGGCGCCCGGCCCGCTGAGGCCGGCGCCCTGATGGGCCCCAGCTGGACATCGTCATCGAGTGGGTCGGGGCCGCGACCACGACCGAGATCGTGCGCCTGGTGACGGCGTCGATCAAGGAGTGGGTGCGCAGCCGGCAGGCCCCCGGGGACGACAGACCGCCCGGATTCCGCGCGGAGTGGGACGACGAGCGGGACTAGCGCGATGGCCGGATCCGGGCGGCGGGAGGGAACCGAGGCCCGATCCCTGCTCATCGGTGTGTCCCAGTACGCCGGCGACCGGCCGCTCGAAGTGGCGGAGGGCCTCGGGGACATCGCGGCGGTCGAGCGCAATCTGACGGAGCTGCGGGACGCGTTGCGCGCGGGCGGGGTCTTCGCAGAGGACCGCATAGAGTCGCTCCCCTCACCCGGCGTCGAGCAGTTCGAGCAGTTCGAGCAACGCCTGGGGCACGTCCGGGACGCCACCGACGGACTGTTCCTGGTCTACTTCGCCGGGCACGGCATCGTCGACACGCGCGCGGGCGGCCACGGCCGGCTGCTGCTCGGCCTGCGGGACGCCGAGGTGGAGCACGGGCCCAGCTTCCCCGGCTGGATCCGCTGGGACGACACGCTGCACCGGCTGTGCCCGGGCGCGAGCGCCCGCCGCCACACCGTGGTGGTCCTCGATAGCTGCTACGCCGGCAACGCGGCCGGCGCCTGGGAGGAGCTCGACGAACGGGACCAGGCCAGGATCTCGCTGCTGCTGGCCGTGCAGAAGAACCAGCGCATCGACGCGGGGGACGCCGCGACCCCGACGCCGTACACGGCGGAGCTGGTCCGGCACCTGGCGCACCCCGCGGGGGAGCCGGCCGGGCCCTGACCCTGGGCGGCCTCCAGGAGCGACTGACGGAGGGCCTCAAGGAGGCCCGGACGGCGGGGCGCAGGGCGTGGAGCCCGCAGATCTGCCGGAAGGACGCGGGCGAGCACGTCGTCCTGGCCCGGCCGCCCGCCACCGTCCCGCCCGGCCTCCCGCCACCTCAGCCGCCCTCGGAGTCACCGCCCCGGAAGCCGCCGTCCCCCCGCCGCGCGCGATTGATCGCCGCGAGCCTGGCCGTGGTGGTCGCGCTCACCGCCACCGTCTGGTGGCTCGCCTCCAGTGACTCGCGCGGCGACGGCCCCTCGGCCTCCTGCGCGCATCATCCGCCGCTCGAACTGCGGGTCCTCGTCGACCCGGACCTGGGGCCGGCCGTCCGCGAGGCGGCGAACGGCTTCGTCGCCTCCGCCGCCAACGAGGACGGCGACGGATGCCGGCGTTCCGGCCTCACCGTCTACAGCGCCGGGTCCGCCGAGACCGTGGAGGCGTTCCGCACCCAGTACGGGGAGTGGGCCCACGTCGGCCGGTCCGGTGGGCCGCGCCCGACGAGGACATCGCCCAGCGGCTCGACGCCGCGCTCCGCGCCGTCCTGCCGAGCGGCTGATCCCGCCACGGGCCCGCCGGGGTCCGCCGGGGTCCGCTGTCCCGACACGCCCGGCGGAGCGTGACGGGCACCCCAGGGCCCCGGCTTGGTACTACTGCGGGGAGGACGGGTGCGCGAGGGCACCGCCCGGACGGAGGCGGAGCGGATGGCGCCGATCACGGTGGCGATGGCGGGCGACACCATGCTGGGACGCGGGGTCGGCGAGCGGCTCGGGGAGGTCCCGGAGCCCGCGACGATCCTGAGCGAGGAGATCCGGGACGTCATCGCCGGGGCGGATCTGTGCGTCCTCAACCTGGAGTGCTGCGTCTCCGGCCGGGGCGAGCCTTGGGCAGCGCCCGGCAAGCCCTTCTTCTTCCGGGCGCCCCCGCCGGCCGCCGCCGCCCTCGCCGAGCTGGGCGTGGACTGTGTGACCCTCGCCAACAACCACGCCCTCGACTACGGCTTCGACGCCCTCGCCGACACCCACGAGCTGCTGACGGCGGCCGGCATCCGGGTCGTCGGCGCGGGGGCGGACGTGGCCGCCGCCCGCGCGTACACAGTGCTGGAGGCGCGCGGGGTACGGCTGGCCGTGGTCGGCGTCACCGACCACCCGGACGACTTCGCCGCCGGCCCCGACCGGCCCGGCGTGGCCTTCGCGGATCTGCACAGGGGAGTGCCGGACTGGCTCGCCGAGCTGGTGGGGCGGGCCGCGGCGGAGGCCGACGCCGTGCTGGTCACCCCGCACTGGGGGCCCAATATGACCTCGGTGCCGCCCCATCACGTACGGGTCGCCGCGGCGGAGCTGCTGGCGGCCGGGGCGACCCTGGTCGCCGGGCACTCCGCGCACGTCTTCCACGGCGTGGCCGGGCCCGTGATCCACGACATGGGCGACTTCGTCGACGACTACGCCGTCGACCCCGTGCTCCGCAACGACCTCGGGCTGCTCTTCCTCGTCACCCTGGACAACCCCGCGCGACCGGACGCCCCGGCCCCGGCGCCCTACCGGCCGGTCCGTCTGGAGGCCGTCCCGCTGCGGCTCGACTACTGCCGCACCGAGCCGGCGCGCGGCGAGGACTGGGAATGGGTCCGCGAGCGCTTCTCCCGGGCCTGCGCCGCCTTCGGCACGCCCGTGACCGTACGGGGCGAGCGACTGTTGGTGGAGTGGCAGTGACCCCTGTCACACGGCGGACCGTGCGCCCACGGCCGCGCCGGAAGGGTGTCACGCCGCGCGTGTAGCTTTTGCTGTGCAGTCGCGCCGATGACATCCGCGCGGCATGTACCCGTCACCCGACCGTACGCTTACCGTGCTGCCGCCCCGGTACCGCCGTACCGATACGAAGGACGCCCCACCCATGCCCTACGTGCGCCACTGGTTGCGCAACTCCATCCTGCTGTTCGCGGCCGCGATCGTGCTCGGGCTGGTCGCCGCGCACACCACGCTGATCCAGCCGCACGATCTGTCGCTGGACCGGACGATCCAGACCAATCTGCGCACCCCCTGGCTCAACCACGCGATGGAACTGGTCAGCTACTGCGCCTCGCCGGTCGCCGGCGTGCTGATCCTCGCGGCCTGGAGCGGGTGGCTGTTGTTCGTACGGCGCCGGCCGACCGCCGCGGTCGCCACCTTCCTCGTGGTCGCCGTCGGCTGGAACAGCACCCAGATCGCCAAGGCCATCGTGGCCCGTGAGCGGCCGCCGCGGCAGTTCTCCCTCGACCCGGAGATCGGCTCCAACAGCTTCCCCAGCGGTCACACCGCCTTCACCGTCGCCGCCGTCGTGGCCGCGTACTTCCTCCTCCGCGAGACCCGGTACCGCCGTACCGTCGTGGTCGGCGGCGTCTTCGCGGTGCTGCTCGTCGCCTTCTCCCGGATGTACATCGGCGCCCACTACCCCACCGACACCTTCGGCTCGGTGCTGATCGCGGGCTCCGCCATCCTCTTCATCACGGGTGTGTGGCACGCCTGGCTGCTGCCGAGGCTCGACACGCTGCCGGTGGTGGCACCGCTGCTGGCGCGCTTCGGCCTCGCGGAGGAGCGCGCCGCGCTCGCGGCCGCCGAGCACGGCGACCATGGGGAGCACGGCCACTACGGTCAGCAGGGTCAGTACGACGGGTACGGCGAGCACGACCAGTACGGACAGCCTGACGGGTACGGGCAGCACGGCCAGTACGGGCAGCCCGCCCAGGGCCAGTACGGACAGCAGGGCGCGTACGACCCGTACGGTCAGCCCGCTCAGCCCGGCCAGTACGGGGCGTACGGCCGGCACGACGGCCACCCGGAGCAGAGCGACGGCCACGGCGGCCGGCCCGGGGCGCAGCCCGGCGGCGGACGGCGCAGGGCGGGCGGCAACCCCTCCTCCGGCGGGCGGCACCGCCGCTGAGCCGTCGGCCCGGCCGGAAACCGGAAAACGGCTGAAGAGCACCACGTCATGGCGGACTTCCCACGGGAGGTCCGCCATGATCCTTGTTAACCCCCGCCGCACGAGGGCCCGTTGGTAGCGTGCCGCCCATGGACTTCCGTCACCTGGGACGCAGCGGACTGATCGTCAGCCGGATCGCCTACGGCAACTGGCTCACCCACGACGCGTCGCGCGGCGAGGAGACCGAGCGCGCCTGCGTACGCGCCGCCCTCGACGCCGGCATCACCACCTTCGACACCGCGGACGTCTACGCGGACACCCGCGCGGAGGAATCCCTCGGCCGCGCCCTGAAAGGCGTGCGCCGCGAGGGACTGGAGATATTCACCAAGGTCTTCGCCCCCACCGGGCCGGGCCGCAACGACCTCGGGCTCTCCCGCAAACACATCCGTGAGTCGGTCGACAATTCCCTGCGCCGTCTCGGCACCGACCACGTGGACCTCTACCAGGCCCACCGGTTCGACCCCTCCACACCGCTGGAGGAGACCATGGAGGCCTTCGCCGACGTGGTCCACGCGGGCAAGGCCCACTACATAGGCGTCTCCGAGTGGACCGCCGACCAGATCCGCCGGGGCGCCGCGCTCGCCCGGGAGCTGCGGATCCCCCTGATCTCCAACCAGCCGCAGTACTCCGCCCTGTGGCGGGTCCCCGAGGCCGAGGTGATCCCCGCCTGCCAGGAGCTGGGCATCGGCCAGATCGTCTGGTCGCCGCTGGCCCAGGGCGTGCTCACCGGCAAGTACGAGCCCGGCGGCCAGTGGCCGGCCGGCTCCCGCGCCACCAGCGAGAACGACGGCTCCGAGCTGCTGGGCGGCTGGCTCAAGGACGACGTCCTGCGCCGGGTCGCCGGGCTGCGGCCCCTCGCCGACGGGCTCGGGCTGACCCTCGCCCAGCTCGCCCTCGCCTGGGTCCTCCACCGTCCCGGAGTCGTCACGGCCGTCATCGGCGCGTCCCGGCCCGAGCAGATCACCGGCAACGCCGAGGCCGCCGACGTCACCCTGGACGAGGAGACCGTCGCCCGGATCGACGCCGCGCTCGCCCCGGTGGCCACCACGGACCCGGCCGAGACGGCGAAGAGCAGCCCCGGCTCGCCCGACTGGCGCCTGGCCTAGCGCGAACGGCAGGGAACGGCGGGGGGCCCGGCCCCGCTCTCGCGGGACCGGGCCCCCGGGTCCGGGTCCGGCGTCGTGCCGGCCCGTCAGCCGGCTACCACTCGACGGGCAGCTTCAGCAGGCTCCGCACCTGCATGCCGTCCTTCCACTCCAGCTCCTCGAACGGCACCGCGCAGCGCATCCCGGGGAAGCGCTCCAGCAGCGTCGCCAGCGCCACCTGGAGCTGGAGCCGCGCCAGCGGCGCGCCCAGGCAGCGGTGGATGCCGTAGCCGAAGGCCAGGTGGGGGTTGTGCTCCCGGCCGATGTCGAAGCGGTCGGCGTTCTCGAAGACCGTCTCGTCGCGGTTGGCCGAGGGGATCGCCGGGAGGACCGACTCGCCCGCGCGGACCAGCGTGCCGCTGAGTTCCACGTCCTCCGCGGCGTAGCGGGCGAAGGTCACGTGCGAGATCAGCGGGACGTAGCGCAGCAGCTCCTCGACGGCCTGGGGGACGAGCGCGGGCCGCCGGACGAGGGCCGCCAGCTGGTCGGGGTGGGTGAGCAGGACGTAGAGGGAGTCGATGAGCTGGGACGACACCGTCTCGTGGCCCGCGATCAGCAGCACGCTGATCAGCTCGACCATCTCCTTCTCGGAGAGCCGCTCCTCCTCGTCGCTGGCCTTGACCATGCCGCTGATGAGGTCCTCGCGGGGCTCGACGCGGCGCTCGCGCACCAGTTTGGCTATGTAGCCGTGGAGGGCGTCGGTGCCGTCCTGGGTCTCCTCGGCCGTCATCACGGTCGTGGCGGAGAAGGCGTCCAGCCACTGCCGGAAGTCGTCGCGGTCCTCGAAGGGCACGCCGAGCAGGTCGCAGATGACGGCGCCCGCCATCGGCACGGCGAACTCCTCCATCAGGTCGCCGGGGGCGCCGCGCGCCACCAGATGGTCGAGGAGCTCGTTCGCGACCCGCTCGACGCCGGGGCGCATCAGCTCGACCCGGCGCATGGTGAAGACCCGCGAGAGCAGCCGGCGCAGCCGGGTGTGGTCGGGGGAGTCCATGCCCAGGATGCTGGTGTGGATGGGCAGCGGCGTCAGCCGTGACTCGTCGTGCAGGGCGGCCAGGGCCCGGCTGAAGCGGGGGTCGCCGAGGATCGTCTTCATGTCGGCGTGGTTGGTGACGAGCCAGGAGTCCTCGCCGAAGGGGCAGCCGACGCGGACGACGGGCTCGTCCCTGCGCAGCTTCGCGTAGATCGGGTCGACCTCGATCCCGACGGCCTCGTTGAACGGGTAGGCGGGCGGGGTCTGCGCGGTGCTCCGGGGCTCGTTCACGCGGTCCGCACCTCCGCGACCCGCTCGTACCGCGCCACGAGGCTCTTGGGCCGCATGTCGGTCCAGTTCTCCTCGACGTAGGCGAGGGCCTCCGCACGGGTGCCCGGGCCGCGGGCGACGGCCCATCCGGCGGGGACGTCGCTGAAGGACGGCCACAGGGAATGCTGGCCCTCGTCGTTGACGAGGACCAGGAAGGTCCCCTCGGTGTCGTCCCAGGGGTTGTTCACGATGCTCGTACCTCTCTGTCGTTGCCTTTACGGTGTGCTGCCGTTCGCGTGCGATCAGGGAGTGCAGTGCTTCACCGGCGGCCCGTCGGGGCGCGGGAAGAACCCGGTGGAGACGAAGTGGCCGGCGTAGGCGTGGATCAGCCGGCGGTCGGGGGCGGGGAAGGCGAGACCCGAACCCGCCAGTCCCGCACGGACGTTGGCGTCGTCCAGGCGGACACGGCCCAGCCGGACGAGGGCGGGCAGGACGTCGCTCAGGAGCACGGCGGCGTCCAGTCCGGCGGCGGGATCGGTCTCGGCCCGTTCGCGCAGCGCCCGCAACCAGGCGTCCCGCTCGACGTCCGCCAGCCGGTAGCCGTAGGCCCGGAGGTGGTCCAGGAGGGTGTCCAGGGGCAGTGGCCGGGGGCAGACCAGGTGGTGGGTGAGGCCGAGGCTCTCCTCCCGGCGCGCGAGACGGACCACGGCGGCCGCGGCGCAGTCGGCGGGCACGAGGTCGACCACGGCCGCGGGCTCGTCCGGCCCGGTGAGCCGGGGCGCGGCGCCGAGGACGAGCATGGCCCGGACGAGCTGCCACAGGACGTCGTCCCGGGGTCCGGCCCCGCCGGTGGAGTGGCCGCTGATCCGGCCCAGGCGGTGGACGGTCACGGGCAGGCCGCGCCCGGCGGCCGCCCGGACGAGCTGTTCGGCCACCCACTTGCTCGCCGTGTAGCCGTCGGCCGCGACCTCCGGCGCCGGGACGAGACGGCTCTCCGGGATTTCCTCCGGCAGCGTTCCCGTGCCCACCGCGACCGAGGCGGTGGAGATGTAGTGGACCGGAACGCCGCTTCCGGCGGCGAGCCGCAGCACCTCGCGCGTCCCGGCCACGTTCGCGGCGCGCAGCCGGTCGTAGGGGTCGACCGCGCTGACGCGGGCGCCGTTGTGGTAGATCGCGTCGAGCCGCTCGGCCAGTTCCGCGAACCGGTCGGGGGCCAGGCCCAGCAGCGGCTTCTCCAGATCGCCGGGTACGGGGACGACCCGGGCGGCCACGCCCTCGTCCGCCAGGCCGTGGCGTGCCAGGCCCGCCCGGATCCGCCGCTCGGCGTGCCCGGTGTCCTCCGCCCGTACCAGGCAGTGGACTTCGGCGTCCGTGCGGTCGAGGAGCTCGCGCAGCAGGAACGAGCCGACGAACCCGGTCGCGCCGGTGAGCAGCACCCGCTCCGGCCCGGGAGCGCGCTCCGCCCGCCGGCCGACGGTGAACCCGGCGTCCAGGACGGCCTCGGCGGCCAGGTCCACCGACGCGTCCGGGGCCGGCTCCGCCGTGCCGTCGACGGCCGCCAGCAGGGCAGCGACCGACTGGTGCTCGAAGAGCGCGCGGACGGGCAGTTCGACGCCCAGCCGCCGGCGGAGCCCGCTGATCACCCGGGTGGCGAGCAGCGAATGCCCGCCCAGGACGAAGAAGTTGTCGTCGAGGGTGACCCGGGGAACGCCCAGGACCTCCGCGAACAGCTCGCACACGATCCGTTCACGTGGAGTGCGCGGCTCGCGGCCCGTCGACAGCGCGCCGAAGTCCGGTGCCGGGAGCGCCGCCCGGTCGACCTTGCCCGTGGCCGTGACCGGCAGCGCGTCCAGCACCAGGACCGCCGACGGGACCATATGGCCCGGCAGTAGCGCGGCCGCGTGGGCGCGCAGCGCGGCCCCGTCCGGGCCCGGCGCGTCACCGGCGGGCACGACGTACGCGGTGAGGTACGTGCCGGCCCGGTCGTCCCGGCGGGCGACCACGACCGCCTGGGCCACCTCCGGGTGGGTGCCGAGCGCGGCCTCGATCTCGCCGGGCTCGACCCGGAAGCCCCGGAGCTTGATCTGGCCGTCGGCGCGGCCGATGAACTCCAGTTCCCCGTCCCGGTTCCAGCGCGCCAGGTCGCCCGTGCGGTACATCCGCCCGCCCGGCTCCCCGAACGGGTCGGCCACGAACCGCTCGGCCGTCAGCCCCGGCCGGCCCAGATAGCCCCGGGCCAGCCCTGCCCCGGAGATGTGGAGCTCGCCGGGGACCCCGGGCGGCACCAGGCACAGGTCGCGGTCGAGGACGTAGGCGCGGGCTCCCACGGTGGGCCGGCCGATGGGCGGCGCGCCGCCGCCGGACAGCGGGGCGCTGAGGGTGGCGCACACCGTGGCCTCGGTGGGCCCGTAGCCGTTGAGGAAGCGGCGCCCGGCGGACCAGCGGCGGACCGTCTCCCCGCTCGCCGCCTCACCCGAGACGATCATCGAGGTGAGCGAGGGCAGCTCCGCGGGCTCCAGCACCGACAGCGCGGCGGGCGGCAGCGTCGCGTGGGTGACGCCGTGCCGCCCGACCAGCGCGGCCAGGCCGGGGCCGGGGGCGGTGACCCCGGCCGGGGCCATCACCAGCGTCGCCCCCGTCAGCAGCGCGCCGCACAGCTCCCACACGACGCCGTCGAAGCTGTGCGAGGCGAACTGGAGCACCCGGCTGTCCGCCGTCACCCCGAACCGCCGCAGCTGCGCCCGGACGACGCCGGTGAAACCCGAGTGGGTGACGACCACGCCCTTGGGCCGGCCGGTCGAACCGGAGGTGTAGATGACGTAGGCGGGGCTCGCGCTGTCGAGGGGGCGCGGTCGCTCGTCGTCGGTGACGTCGCCGTCCCAGTGGGCGCCGACCGTGCGACGGGTCTCCTCCCGGTCGAGGACGACGCGGGGCAGGTCCGGCGCGCCCGGCAGGGCCAGGGACGTCGCGAGGTCCGTCAGCAGCAGGGCGGGCGAGGCGTCGTCGAGCATCAGGCGCAGCCGGGCCTGTGGGTAGCCGGGGTCCAGCGGCAGATAGGCGGCGCCCGCCTTGAGCACGGCCAGGGTGGCCACGACCGCGTCCGGTTCGCGGGGCAGGGCGATGGCCACGGTCCGCTCCGGGCCGGTGCCGTGGCCGAGCAGATGGCGGGCCAGCCGGTTGGCGCGGGAGTTGAGCTCACGGTACGTCAGCGTCCGTACGCCTCCCTCGCCGTCGTCGAAGAGGACGGCGGTCGCCTCGGGTGTCCGCCGGGCCTGCTCCTCGAACAGCTCGGGCAGGGTGGCGGCGGGCACGTCCTCACGGGGGTCGCCGCCGCGGGCGAGCAGCTCGACGCGTTCCCCGGGGAGCAGGACGTCGAGGGAGCCCAGCCTGCGGCCGGGGTCGGCGGTGACGGCCTCCAGCAGGCGGACGAACCGCTGGACGATCCGCTCGACGCCCTCCCGGTCGAACAGGGCGGTGCTGTACTCGGCCACCCCGTCGACCCCCAGCGGCCGCCGGTCCGGGCCGTGCCGCTCGGTGAGGGAGACGGACAGGTCGAAGCGGCAGGCCCCGGTCGGCCACGGCAGCTCGGTGACCGCGAGGCCCGGCAGCTCGGGCGCGCCCTGCGGCGCGTTCTGGAGGGCCAGCATGACCTGGAACAGCGGGTGATGGGCGAGGCCGCGCGCGGGCGCGAGGGCGTCGACGAGCCGCTCGAAGGGCACGTCCTGGTGGGCGTAGGCGGCCAGGTCGGTCTCCCGGACGCGGGCCAGCAGGTCCCGGAAGGAGGGGTTGCCGGAGGTGTCGGCGCGCAGCACCAGGGTGTTGACGAAGAACCCGACGAGCCCGTCCAGGGCGGGGTCGGTACGGCCCGCGACCGGGCTGCCGATCGCGATGTCGGTGCCCGCGCCCAGCTTGGTCAGCAGGGCGGCCAGCGCCGCGTGCACGACCATGAAGGGGCTCGCGCCGCAGGAGCGGGCCAGTTCGGTGATCCGCCGGTGGAGGTCCGCGTCCAGGGCGAAGCGCAGGGTGTCGCCGCGGTGGCCGGCCACCTGCGGGCGGGGCCGGTCCAGGGGCGGCTCGGTGCGTTCGGGCAGCCCGTCGAGGGCGCCCTTCCAGTAGGCGAGCTGGCGTGCGGCGGCGCTGCCCGGGTCGTCCTCGTCGCCGAGCAGCTCGCGCTGCCACAGCGTGTAGTCGGCGTACTGGACCGGCAGCGGCGCCGCGTCAGGCGCGCGGCCCGCCCGGCGCGCGGTGTACGCGTTGGCCAGGTCGCGCCAGAGCGGGGCCAGCGACCAGCCGTCGCAGGCGATGTGATGGACCACCAGGACGAGGACGTGCCGGCCGGGCCCGGTGGTGAACAGTCCGGCGCGGACGGGGAGGCCCCCGGCGAGGTCGAAGGGCCGCCGGACGGCCTCGTCGACGGCGGCGTCCAGGGCCTCCGGGGCGACCTCGGTGACGGCCAGCCGCGGCCGGGCGGCGGCCGGGTCCAGGACGAGCTGACGCGGCACCCCGCCGTCCTCGGGCAGGACGGTGCGCAGGCTCTCGTGCCGCTCGACGAGGTCGCCGAGCGCCGCCTCCAACGCCGCCCGGTCCGGCTCGCCGTCCAGGGCCAGCACCAGCGGCACGTTGTAGGCGGCCCCCGACTCCTGGAGGCGCTGGAGGAACCACAGCCGCTGCTGGGCGAAGGACAGCGGTACACGCCCGGGGCGCTCCGCCGGGACCAGCGGGGGCCGTTCGCCTTCCACCGCCTTCCGGACGGCGTCGGCGAGCCCGGCGACCGTCGGCGTCTCGAACACGGTCCGGACGGGGAGCTCCAGGCCCAGCACGGACCGCAGCCGGGCGGTGAGCCGGGTGGCGGACAGGGAGTGGCCGCCGAGGGCGAAGAAGCTGTCGTCGACGGTGACCCGGGAGACGCCGAGGATGCCGGAGAACAGCCCGCACAGCAGCTCTTCGAGGGGGTCGCGCGGGGGCCGGCCGTTCGCGGCGGAGCCGGTGTCCGGCTCGGGCAGCCGGCGGCGGTCGACCTTGCCGTTGGGGGTGAGCGGCAGGGCGTCGAGGACCACGACGGCAGCGGGCAGCAGGTACTCGGGGAGCCGTTCGCGCAGATGGGCGCGGACGGAGGCGAGCAGGGCGCCGGTGTCGCGGGCGGTCGCGGGGGCGTTGACGAGCGAGGCGAGCGGGGCGCCGGTGGGCCCTTCGCCGCCGGGCGCGCCGGGGGCGCGGCCGGTCAGCTCGATGTCGAGGGCGTCGTCGGCAGCCGCGGACGCGGTGGCGGTGGCGGACGCGGTGACCGTCGTGGACGCGGCGGTCGTCGTGGAAGCGGTGGCCACCACCCGCAGGCCGAAACGTTCCGCCAGGTTGTGGAAGTCCTCCAGGAGTTCGCCGCCCGTCTCGTCGCGGCCGGTGCCGAGGGCGGTGACCTCGCCGCGCTCCTCCAGCGCCCGGGCCGCCGCCGCGACGGGCGCGAGCCGCCCGTCGGGGACGCCCGTGACCCGCAACCCGCCGGGGTGGGTGCTGCCCAGCAGGGGTGCCAGCGCCGCCGTGGAGGTCACGTCCCGTCCCCACCGCAGCGTCGCGGCGGGCGGCGGGGGCGCTGTGGGGCCCTCGGTGCCGGCCTTGCGCAGGACGGCGTCGTAGCGGTAGCGGGTGAGCTCGTTGGCGTACCGGCCGCGCTTGACGCGCACCTCGGCGCCGTCGGTGCCGGGGACGGCGGCCGCGAGTTCGGTGAAGTATGCGGGGTCGACCAGGAGTTCCTTCTCGCGCACCACGCTGTGCTCGACGGCGGCGCGGAGCGCGGCGGGGTCCGCGCCCGGGTCCGGGCGGCGCAGCTGGACGTCGGTGTGGAAGCGGCGCAGCCGGCGCAGGTCGCGGATGTCGCCGGCGAAGACCGCGCCCCCGGGCGCGAGCAGGCCGAGGGCCTTGGTGAGGACGTCCGTCAGATAGCGGCCGTCGGGGAAGTACTGGGTGACGGAGTTGACGACGACGGTGTCGAAGAACCCGGCGGGCAGCTCGTCGATCCGGTCGGCGGGCAGGGCGCGCAGCTCCACGCGGGAGGCGAGGGCGGGGTCCCGGCCCACGAGCGTCCGTAGCCCCTCGATGACCCGGCCGGAGAAGTCCGTGCCCCAGTAGGACTCGCAGTCCGGGGCCAGCCGGGACATCAGCAGGCCGGTGCCGACGCCGATCTCCAGCACCTTGCGGGGGCGCAGTTCGCGGATCCGCTCGACAGTGGCGTCGCGCCAGTGGCGCATCTGGTCCAGGGGGAGGGGCAGTCCGTCGTAGCTGCTGTTCCAGCCGGAGAAGTCCTCGCCGAAGCGGGCGTGGGCGACGTCGCTGTAGAGGGCGTCGTAGATCTCCCGCCATTCGCCGAGCTGCTCGGCCGGCGCCTCGTTCCCGGGGCCGTCGGCCGGGGTGTCGGCGGGGACGACGTAGCCGACGAGCCGTTTGTCGCCGGGGCGGTCCTCGCGGACCACGACGGCCGCCTGGGCGACGCCCGGGTGTCCGGCGAGGACGGCCTCGGTCTCGCCGGGCTCGACGCGGAAGCCGCGGATCTTCACCTGGTCGTCGCCGCGGCCGACGAACTCCAGCAGCCCGTCGGGGCCACGGCGTACGAGGTCGCCGGTGCGGAACAGCCGTTCGCCGGGCCCGCCGCGGGGGTCGGCGACGAACCGTTCGGCCGTCAGGCCCGGGCGCATCCAGTAGCCCCGGGCCAGGCCCGTGCCGCCGAGGTAGAGTTCTCCGACCTCGCCCGGCGGCACGGGCCGTAAGGAGGCGTCGAGGATCTCGGCGCGCATGCCGTCCATGGCGGAGCCGATGGGCACGACGGTGTCCAGGGCACCCGGTTCGGTCACCCGGTGGCAGGTGGCGAACGTGGTGGTCTCGGTGGGCCCGTAGCCGTTGACGACGGCCGTGCCGGGGCAGGACGCCAGCACCCGGCGGACGGCGGCGGGGGAGACGGCGTCGCCGCCGGTCCACACCTCGCGCACCCCCCGGAAGCACGCGGGGTCCTCCTCGGCCAGCACCGCGAAGAGCCCGGCGGTCACCCACAGCCCGGTCGTCCCGGTGGCGGCCACGACGGCGGCGATGCCGCGCGCGTCCAGCTCTCCCGGGGGCGCCACGACGACGGTGCCGCCGGTGAGCAGGGGCACCCACAGCTCGTAGGTGGAGGCGTCGAAGGCGTGCGGCGAGTGCAGCAGGACGCGCTCGTGGGCGCCGCCGTGCCACGCGGGGTCCCGGACGAGGGCGGTGATGTTCCCGTGGGTGACGGCGACGCCCTTGGGGGTGCCGGTGGAGCCGGAGGTGAACATCACGTACGCGAGCCGGGCGGGATCGGCGGCCGGTTCCTGGTCGTTCGGCCCCTGGTCGTCGTCGGCCGGCTCCTGGTCGTCGCCGGTCCGCAGGACGCGTACGCCGTCGCCGAGCCCGGCGGGCGGGGCCGTCCCGGCGTCGGTGAGCAGGGCGCGGGCTCCCGTGCGGGAGAGGATCCACTCCAGCCGGGAGGCGGGGTGCCGGGGGTCCAGCGGGACGTAGCAGCCACCGGCCTTGACGATCGCGAGGAGGGCGACGACCAGGCCGGCGGAGCGGTCCATCAGGACGGCGACGGTGTCGTGCGGCGCCACGCCCCGCGCGGCGAGCCTCGCGGCCAGCCGGTCCGCCCGCGCGTCCAGCTCCCGGTAGGTCAGGGACGTCTCCCCGGACACCACCGCCGTCGCGTCGGGTGTCCGGCGGACCTGCCGGGCGAACGCCCCGGTGAGGGTGTCGAGTTCGCCGGAAGCGGGGCCGGCGTCGAGGGGGGAGGCGGGGCGTCGGCCGCCGGTGAGGGGCCGGAGTGCGGCGGAGCGGTGCTGTGCGGAGTGGTGCTGTGCGGAGTGGTGCTGTGCGGACACGCGTCAACATCTCCTCTGCGCGGACTTCACCGGACCGGCGGCGGCGTGCCGACGGGCCGTTCGGCCGCGGTTGGACAGCCACATGTGCTCGCCGGGAGGGCCGGGAGCGGCCCCGGGCGACGCCTAGCGATCATGTCTCGGTCTGTCGGATCGCAAACCCCTGGGGTGAACCCTTCCGGCCTTTCTCCGCGCACCGTCCGCCGGGAGTCCGAGGGACCCCGGGTAAGGCACGGGTACGCCCTGCTGATCAGCGGTGATCCCGGGCTCGGGCCCCCGGTGGGCGGCACCGCCACGACGCCCCGGCCAGGCGTCCACCGGCACCGGGAAAGCAGTGAATTGGCGTGAACACGCACCCCAAGGTGAACACTTGGGTGTGTTGTCGAGCAAAAGGCGGACACAACCTTTGACCTGGTGAGACGATCCCGATCGTTTTTGCCCGCGATCTGTTCAGGGAGTGACGATGGAAGCCGCCAGCCCCGTGACCGGCCGTCCGGATCCCGCCTTCGCCGACCCGGGTACCGGGGTCGTGGCCGAGATGGTCGGTCGCACCGTACGGTTCGACTCACGGCGCTACGCCCCCACCGACAGCTACGCCCACATCGCCTGCGACAAGGTGGACCGGGCCGCCGCGAGCCTCGGCATAGGAGGCCGGGACCGCGAGCCGATGCTCTCCCTCGTCCGGGAGCTGTGCGGCGCCTGGGGCGAACTCCCCGTAGGCACACCGCCGGAGCGCGCCTGCTGGGTGTCCATCGACGGGATGCCCTTCGAGATCTCGTTCGCCTGGGCGGACGGCGGCGCCGAGCTGCGACTGTCGCTGGAGTCCCCGAGCCACCCCGGCACGCCGCGCGGCCGGATGGCGGACGGCAGGGCCTTCACCCGCCGGCTTGCCCGGAGGCCGGGCGTCTCCCTCGACCGTTATCTGCTGATCGAGGACCTCTTCACGGACGAGAACCCCCAGGGCTTCTTCGCCCTCTCCCACGGAGTCGCCTGGCGCCCGGGCGGCCACCCGCTGTACAAGGTCTACCTCAACCCCGCCGTCGCCGGGCGCGAGCAGTCCGTCGCCCGCACCGGGGAAGCCCTGGTCCGCCTGGGCCTGGAGCGCCCCTGGCGGGCGCTGACGGAGCACCTGGGCACGGCCGCCGACGTGGCCCACGAGCCGGCCGCCCTGGCCCTGGACCTCTCCGACGGCGACGAGGCCCGCGTCAAGCTGTACATGGCGCACTCGGGCGTCTCCGCCGAGGACATCGACGCCAAGTCGGCCGTCGCGTACGACCACGTGCCCGGTTCCTTCGCCCGCGCCCTGGAGCGCGTCACCGGCCACCGCGACCCGTCCGGCTGGCGGAAGCCCCCGGTGACCTGCTTCTCCTTCAGCAGCCGCAAGGACCTGCCGGGCGCGACGCTCTACGTCCCCATGGTCCCCGGCCACCCGGACGACGCGACGGCCCGCGACCGGGCGGCCGCCTTCATGCGCGAGGAGGGCGTGGACCCGGCACCCTACGTCGCGGCCCTCGACGCCCTCGCGGACCGCCCGCTGACCGAGTCGGCGACCCAGAACTTCCTCTCCTACCGGGGCGGGAGCACCCCGAGGTTCGCCGCCTACGTCGCCCCGGGCACGTACCGCCCCGTGTGACTTCCCTCTTGCTGTAACGCGTTCTACCGTGTGCGCCGGCATCCGCAGGGGCTGCCGGCGCACACCGGGAGGGGCCGTGGATCTCCAGTACACCCCGCAGCAGCGGCGGTTGCGGGCCGAACTGCGCGAGTACTTCGCCGACGTGGTGCCCGACGGCTCCCACGCCCGGCACGCCGACCCCGCCGAACGCAAGCGGTTCTACCGGCGCACCATCCGCCGCCTCGGCGCCGACGGCCGGCTCGGGGTGGGCTGGCCGGAGGAGTACGGGGGCGGCGGGATGACGCCCATGGAACAGTTCATCTTCTTCGACGAGGCCGCCCAGGCCGGGGTGCCGCTGCCGCTGATGGCGCTCAACACCGTGGGCCCGACGCTGATGCGCTACGGGACCGAGGAGCAGAAGGCCGCCTTCCTGCCCGGCATCCTCGCGGGCGAACTGGACTTCGCCATCGGCTACAGCGAGCCCGGCGCCGGCACCGACCTCGCCTCCCTGACCACCCGGGCCGTCCGCGACGACGAGGGCTACGGCTACGTCGTCAACGGGCAGAAGATCTGGACCACCAACGGCGACACCGCCGACTGGGTCTGGCTCGCCGTCCGCACCGCCCCCGTCGAGGAGGGCGTCCCGCCCCACAAGGGCATCAGCATCCTCCTCGTCCCCACCAGCGACCCCGGCTACTCCTGCACCCTGATCAACACCCTCGCCTCCCACGACACCACCGCCAGCTACTACGAGAACATCCGCGTCCCCTTCACCCGCAGGGTGGGCGCGGAGAACGACGGCTGGCGCCTGATCACCAACCAGCTCAACCACGAACGCGTCACCCTCGCCGCCCACGGCTCCGCCGCGATCCGGGCCCTGCGCGACGTCCGCGACTGGGCCGCCGCCACCAAGCTCGCCGACGGCCGCCGCGTGATCGACCTCGGCTGGGTACGCGGCCTCCTCGCCCGCACCCACATCCGTCTCGACGCCATGAAACTCCTCAACTGGCGCATGGTCGACGCCCTCCAGCGCTCCGCCCTCACCCCCCAGGACGCCTCCGCCGTCAAGGTCTACGGCTCCGAGGCCCGCCGCGACGCCTACGCCTGGCTGATGCAGATCCTCGGCGCGTCGGGCCCCCTCAAGGAGGGCTCCGCCGGCGCCGTCCTCCACGGGGAACTGGAGCGGGGCTACCGCAGTGCGGTGATCTTCACCTTCGGCGGGGGCAACAACGAGATCCAGCGCGAGATCATCTCCTGGATCGGGCTGGGGATGCCCCGGGTGCGGCGCTGAGCGGGTGACTTCGGCCCAGGTGAGGACGGTTGCGGTGCTGTTGCCGGGTGGTGTTGTGCCTTGCCGGAACTGGCCCGGACCGTAGCGGAGTTCGGCCCAGTGGGCATCAGGTGGCGAGCGGCCGGACGCGGTTCATCAGGCCGTGGTCGGCTCGAGAAACCCGTGCGGCGACTTCCAGGTCGCGGCCGAGGCCCGACCACCAGCAGCCGGGCGCGCCACAGGTGTCGGCCTGCCCGCCGATCTACGGAAGCCGGCGGCGCGGCGCTGTCAGTCGGCTTTCCGCACGTTCGCGGTCAGCGTCAGGCTGCCGGGCACGGCGGCGAAGGCTTCGCGCAGGTCGGCCGCGAGGCGGGTGCGGGTGGGGGTGCCGGGCCGCGACCTCCAGGTGTCCAGCGCGCAGTGGAACGCAGCGATCAGTACATCGAGGGCGAGCCTCGGGCGTAGATCCCCTGAGCCGTCGAGATCGAGCCTGCGGTGCAGGACCGTGAGCGCGGCGCGGCTGGTGCGGTCGCAGAAATGGCGGCCGTGCGCGTCCATCGAGGTTGCCTTCTCCGCCAGCCGTCGGCTGAGCAGCACCCGCCGGGTCCAGCCGTCGGCCGTCATCCGGTCCAGGGCGGCGAGCAGTGCGTCCTGCAGCGTCTCCAGGAGGGTGCGTCCGTCTGGTTCGCAGGTTTCGATCTCGTCGAGGAAGGCTGCCCACAGATCCTGGGTCGGCGCACTGGCCACGTCTTCTTTGCTGGTGAAGTTGCGGAAGAAGGTGCGCTTGGAGACGTCCACCGCGTCGCAGAGGTCGTCGAGCGTCGCGCCGTCGAAGCCGCGCTCGGTGAACATTTCCAAGGCTGTATCGATCAGCGCCTGCCGGGTGCGGAGCTTCTTGCGCTCGCGCAGCGGCAGTCGTTCGTTCGCGGCGGCAGGCATGGCGGCAGCATAACCGAAGTCGCGGAATGGAGGCAATCGCCACTTGACGGCTTGTGCCACTCAGTGGCACAAATGATCCGGCGCCCCACCCCGAAGCGCCGCGCCGATCCCTGCCGAAAGGTGCACCACCATGCGCGCCCTGCTCGTCGACCGCTCCGCTCCCGCCGGACTGCGGCTCGGCCGGACCCCCGACCCCGAGCCCGCTCCCCACCAGGCCCTGATCCGGGTGGCGGCGACGTCCTTCAACTACGGCGAGATCCGGCACGTCCTGGAGGACGCGCCCGACGGTGCGGTCCTCGGCTGGGACGCGGCCGGCATCGTGGAGCAGGCCGCCGCCGACGGCTCGGGCCCGGCCGTCGGCACCCCCGTGACCACCCTGGGCCCCGACGGCGCCTGGGCCGAACTCCGGGCTGTGGACACCGGCTTGATCGGTACGGCCCCCGCGGGCGCCGATCCCGGTGCGATCTGCACAGTCCCTGTGGCGGGCGCAAGCGCCCTGCGGGCCCTTCACCGCATCGGCCCGCTGCTCGGCAAGCGGGTCCTCGTCACCGGGGCCACTGGCGGCGTCGGACGATACGCCGTCCAGCTCGCCCGGCTCGGCGGTGCGCACGTCATCGCCTGCACCGGAAACCCTGAGGCGCACGGTGACGGCCTGCGCGCCCTTGGCGCCCACGAAGTGGTCGCGGAACCGGGAGCGCTCGGTGCGCCGGTGGACGGCGTCGTGGATCTGGTGGGTGGCCGCCGGCTCGTCGATGCTTACCAGGCGCTGGCCGAGAGGGGCACGCTGGTAGCCGTAGGTCATGCGGCAGGCGAGAACGAGCACTTCCCGTTCGGGGCCCTTTTCGGCGACCAGGGTCGCCACGACCGCTCGATCGCCACCTTCTTCCTGCCCGCCTGCACCGGCCTTGCCCCCGACCTGACCTGGCTCTCCGCCCGTGTCCTTGCGGGCGAACTCGATCCGCAGATCTCCTGGCGTGGCAGCTGGGGCAAGGCCGCAGAAGCGGCCGAGGCCCTCCTCGGCCGCCGGCTCCACGGCAAGGCGGTGCTCGAACTCGACTGACGCCGTGGAACAGCCGGCCCAACTGCCGGCAACGTCGTCGGACCGGGACCGCCCTCGCTGCCGCCTGTGGGACCGGCGGCTCGGTCACCGGCGGCTCGGTCATGCGACTTCGATCAGTTCCAGGAGGTTGCCTTCCGGGTCCGCGATGTACGCGTAACGCATGCCCTCGGTGACGCCAGGTACGGGGGCGACACCGGGGCGGCGCCGCATTCACCGGTCAGACGGGTGAACGCGGCGTCGAGGTCCGGGACTTCCCCCACGAGGGGCGGCGCGCCGGCGCGCTCCCGCGCCAGCGGATCCGGTACCGGCACAGCGGAGAGCAGCGCCTGCGTGTACGGATGCGTGGGGTGGTC
>NZ_JBEZUS010000006.1:295738-347808 GCF_040636475.1 Streptomyces sp. NPDC037389 | reverse complement strand
TCAGAGGGGTGACCGCGGCGTCGTGGTCCGGCACTCCCCCCACGCGGGGCGGCGCGCCGGCGCGCCGGGTCCGCTGCTGGTGCGGCGGGAGCCGGTGGGCGTCGTGGCGGCCGTGGTGCCCTGGAACGTGCCGCAGTTCGGGGCGGCGGCCAAGCCCGCCTCCGCCCTCGCGCCCCGCGCCGCCCCAGGCTACCGGCACGGGTGAAGACCCGGTCACATGGCCGGTGGCGGGCCGACCGGACCCGGAACCGGTTCCGCGGGCGTCGTCGTCGGCCTACAAGGCGCCTGGCCCGGCCGCCATACTTGAGGGGCTGGGGGAGGCACAGCGAATCGACGGGGGCGGCGGCGGCATGGCGGACACCAGGCTGATCCAGGGCCGGTACCGGCTGCTCGACCTGATCGGGCGAGGCGGCATGGGCGAGGTGTGGCGCGCCCGTGACGAGTCCCTGGGCCGGCACGTGGCCGTCAAGTGCCTCAAGCCCATGGGACGTCAGCACGAGCCGTCCTACCTCCGGGTGCTCCGCGAGCGGTTCCGCAGGGAGGCGCGCGTGGCCGCCTCCCTCCAGCACCGGGGGATCACCGTCGTCCACGACTTCGGCGAGTCGGAGGGCGTCCTCTACCTGGTGATGGAGCTCCTCGACGGCCGCAACCTCAGCCAGCTCCTGGAGGACAACAGGCACCACCCGCTCCCCGTGCCCGAGGTCGTCGAGATCGCCGCCCAGGTGGGCGCCGCCCTCGACTACACCCACCGGCAGGGCATCGTCCACCGCGACCTGAAGCCCGCCAACATCGTCCGCCTCGCCGACGGCACGGTGAAGATCTGCGACTTCGGCATCGCGCGCCTCGCCCACGACATCGGTTTCTCCACCCGGCTCACCGGCACCGGCATCGCCATGGGCACGCCGCACTACATGTCGCCCGAGCAGATCGGCGCCGGCAACGTCGACCACCGCAGCGACCTGTACTCGCTGGGCTGTGTGCTCTACGAGATCGCCACCGGCGCCCCGCCCTTCGACATGGACGACGCCTGGGCCGTGCTCGTCGGCCACCGCGACACCCCGCCCCGGCCGCCGCGCGAGCTCCGGCCCGAACTGCCCTGCCCCTTCGAGACGGTCGTCCTCGACCTGCTCGCCAAGGACCCCGACGACCGGCCGGAGGACGCCGCCGCCTTCGTCCAGAGCCTCGCCGAGCTCACCCCGTACCGGATGGCCACGCCCCCGGGCGGCACCCTGCCCGAGGGGCGCACCTGGCCCGTACGGGCCTCCGCCCGGCTCTCGGAGCCGCCCCGGCTGCCCGGCTGGGCCCGGAACATGACCACCGGCTCCAAGGCCGCCGGCACCGGCCACCTCGAACCGCCGCCGGACCCCTCCGCCTCGCTCACCGGCGCGTGGACCGGCACCCGGGGCGACGGCCCGGGCCGCACCGGGGTCCGGCGGATCCCCCCGCAGCCCTCCGGATCCGAACGCCCGCCCCCGGCCGGGCACGCGGCCGACCTCGCCGCGCGCTACAGCGAGGGGCTGCGCCTGGCCCGGCTCGACCGCTGGGCCGAGGCCGCCGAGACGCAGCGGGCCGTCGCCACCGAGCGCGACCGGCTGCTGGGCCCCGACCACCCCGACACCCTCGCCGCCCGCTACGAACTCGGCTTCGCCCTGAGCCGGCTGGGCCGCCCCCAGGACGCCCTGCGGGAGTTCGCCCGGACGGCGGCGGGCCGCGAGCGCGCCGCGGGCCCCGACCACCCCGACACCCTGGCGGCCCGCCAGGAGACCGCGTACGTCCTCGGCCAGCTCGGCCGCCACTTCGAGGCCCACCAGGTCTACACGTCCGTGCTCACCGCCCGCGAGCGCGTCATGGGCGGCGACCACCCCGACACCCTGCGCTGCCGCCACAACCTGGCCTTCAACCTCAGCAGACTGGGCCGCCTGGAGGAGTCCTACCGGATGGCGAGCGACGTCGCGGCAGCCCGCTCCCGCGTCCTGGGCCGCGAGCACCCCGACACCCTCGTCACCCGCTACGAGGTCGGCTACGCCCTCGGCCAGCTCGGACGCTGGACCGAGGCGCTGCGCACCTACCAGGAGGTCGCCGACTCCCGCGCCCGGGTGCTCGGACCCGACGAGCCCGACACCCTCGCCGCCCGCTACGAGGCCGGGATCTGCCTGGGCCGGCTGGGCCGCAGCGAGGAGGCCCTGGAGCTCTACCGCGAGCTGGTCGAGGACCGCGCCCGCGCCCAGGGCCCGGCCCACCCCGACACCCTGCGCGCCCGGCACGGACTGGGCGTCAACCTCGGCCGCCTGGGCCGCTGGGAGGAGGCCCTCGCCGAGGCGCGCGACGTCTGCGCGATCCGCGCCCGGGTGCTGGGCCCCGACCATCCCGACACCCTCGTCAGCCGCCGTGAGGTGGCGGTCGGCCTCGGCTGGCTCGGCCGCTGGGCGGACGCCCTCGCCGTCTACCGCGACGTGGCCCAGGCCCGGCAGCGCGTCCTGGGCGCGGACCACCCCGACGCCCTGGCCAGCCGGCACGACGAGGCCCACTGCCTGGAGCAGCTCGGCCGCTCGGCCGAGGCCGTCGAGCTCTACCGCCAGGTCGCGGCGGTCCGCCGGACCAGCGCCACGCGGGGGAACCAGCAGCCGCGCTGACCGGCCGGGGATCCGACCCGGACCTTGGATCTGACGCTACGTCAGAAAATAGGCTCCGGTGGCTTCCCTCCACCGCCTCCCTGCGGCATCCTGCGGCCCATGCGGACCGAGCTGAGCCGCCGGCTGGGCATCGAGCACGCCCTCTTCGGCTTCACTCCCTTCCCCCCGGTCGCCGCCGCGATCAGCCGCGCCGGAGGGCTCGGCGTCCTCGGCGCGGTGCGCTACACCGCGCCCGGCGAACTCGAGCGCGACCTCGACTGGATGCAGGCGCACACCGACGGCAGACCCTACGGGCTCGACGTCGTCATGCCCGCCCGCACCGTCCCCGGCCTCACCGAGGCCGACGTGGAGGCCATGATTCCCGACGGGCACCGGGAGTTCGTCCGCAGGACGCTCGCCGAGCACGGCGTGCCCGAACTGGCCGAGGGCGAACGCTCCGGCTGGCGCATCACGGGCTGGATGGAGGACGTCGCCCGCGGCCAGCTCGACGTGGCCTTCGACTACCCCCTCGCGCTCCTCGCCAACGCCCTCGGCCCACCGCCCGCCGACGTCATCGAACGCGCCCACGGCCGGGGCACCCTCGTCGCCGCGCTCGCCGGCAGCGCCCGGCACGCCGTCCGGCACGCGGCGGCGGGCGTCGACATCGTCGTCGCCCAGGGCTACGAGGCGGGCGGCCACACCGGGGAGATCGCCACCATGGTCCTCACCCCGGAGGTCGTCCGGGCCGTCGACCCGCTGCCCGTCCTGGCCGCGGGCGGCATCGGCAGCGGCGAGCAGATCGCCGCCGGGCTCGCCCTCGGCGCGCAGGGCGTCTGGCTGGGCTCGATCTGGCTCACCACCGAGGAGGCCGGTCTGGCCTCCCGCGCCCTGACCGCCAAGCTCCTGGCCGCGGGCTCCGGCGACACCGTCCGCTCCCGCGCCCTCACCGGCAAGCCCGCCCGCCAGCTCCGCACGCCCTGGACGGATGCCTGGGACGACCCCGAAGGCCCCGGCACCCTGCCCATGCCCCTCCAGGGCCTCCTCGTCGCCGAAGCGCTCTCCCGCATCCAGAAACACGAGGTGGTGCCCCTACTGGGCACGCCTGTCGGCCAGATCGTGGGGGCGATGGACTCCGTACGTTCCGTCCAAGCGGTAGTGGACGACCTGACGAAAGGCTTCGAACGGGCGGTGAGGCGGTTGAACGCGGTTGTGGGCAATCGTCCCGCTGGGCGATGGGGGTCCCCCCTGCCCGAGCGAAGCCGAGAGCTCGGGGGAGGGTGGGCACAACCCGACCACCGGCCCGCACTCGGCGACGCGCCCCAGGAGGAGACCACGTCATGAGGGAAGAGAGCACAGGCTTCTGGGCCCAAGCCATGAACGACCCGCACCGCGAGGTCCTGGTCACCCCACAGGGCGAAACCTGGACCGCGGGTCGCCTCCACTCCGACGCCAACCGCCTCGTCCACGCCCTCCGGGCGAACGGCCTCCGCGAGGGCGACGCCTTCGCCGTCGTCCTCCCCAACGGCGCCGAATTCCTCACCGCCCATCTCGCCGCCACCCAGGCCGGCTTCTACCTCGTCCCCGTCAACCACCACCTCGTCGCCCCCGAGATCGCCTGGATCCTCGCGGACTCCGGCGCCAAGGCGCTCATCGCCCACGAGCGCTGGGCGGACACCGTACGGGCCGCCGCCGACGAGGCCGGGCTGCCGCCCTCCGGGCGGTACGCGGTCGGGCACATCGACGGCTTCCGGTCCTACGCCGCCCTCCTCGACGGCCGGCCCACCACCCCACCCGGCGGCCGGACCCTCGGCTGGGTCATGAACTACACCTCCGGTACCACCGGCCGCCCGCGCGGCATCCGCCGTCCGCTGCCCGGCATCCCGCCCGAGGAGGCCCATCTCGGCGGATTCCTCGGCATCTTCGGCATCAAGCCCCACGACGGCAACGTCCATCTGGTGTGCTCGCCGCTCTACCACACCGCCGTCCTGCAATTCGCGGCCGCGTCCCTGCACATCGGGCACCGGCTGGTGGTCATGGACAAATGGACCCCCGAGGAGATGCTGCGGCTGATCGACACCCACCGCTGCACCCATACGCACATGGTCCCCACCCAGTTCGGCCGGCTGCTCTCCCTGCCCGCCGATGTACGGGCGGCCTACGACGTCTCGTCGCTGCGGCACGCCATCCATGGCGCCGCGCCCTGCCCGGAGCATGTGAAACGGGCGATGATCGAATGGTGGGGCGGGTGCGTCGAGGAGTACTACGCGGCCAGCGAGGGCGGCGGCGCGTACGCCACCTCCGAGGAGTGGCTGCGCAAGCCCGGCACGGTCGGCCGGCCATGGCCCATCAGTGAGATCGCCGTTCTCGACGACGACGGCGAGCCCGTGCCCACCGGGCAGGTCGGCACGGTCTATCTGCGGATGGCCACGGGCCCCTTCGCCTATCACAAGGACGCCGACAAGACCCGCCGCAGCCGCGTCGGGGACTTCTTCACCGTCGGCGACCTCGGCCATCTCGACGAGGACGGCTATCTCTTCCTCCACGACCGCAAGATCGACCTGATCATCTCGGGCGGCGTCAACATCTACCCCGCCGAGGTCGAGTCCGTGCTCCTGGCCCACCCCGCCGTCGCCGACGCCGCCGTCTTCGGCGTCCCGCACGACGACTGGGGCGAGGAGGTGAAGGCCGTCGTCGAACCGGAGCCCGGCCATTCCCCGGGCGCCGCCCTCGCCGCCGAGCTCCTCGGCCACTGTGCCGCCCGGCTCGCCGGCTACAAGCGGCCCAGGAGCGTGGAGTTCACCGCCTCCATGCCGCGCGACCCCAACGGCAAGCTCTACAAGCGGCTGCTGCGCGACCCGCACTGGCGGGGCCGGGACCGCGCCGTCTGACGGGACCGCGCCCGTCCGACGCCCCGCGTGGGGGCGCCGGACGGGCGCGGACACCGAAGGCCGCGAAGCCGCGAGGGCCGTGATGGCCTCAGCGCTCGCTCACCCGCACCACCTTCAGCCCCGGCGACGCCAGGATGTCCTTTTCGCAGAACCGGCCCTTGACCATGCGGCCCTGCGAGAACAGCTCGGTCTGGTCGCTGAAGTGCGGCGACGCGGTGTTCGAGGACTGGGAGTACGTCAGCAGCGTCCGTGCCACGGGGCAGCCGCTGCCGTCCCAGCCCACCGCCTGGATGTAGCTGGAGCCCATGCCCACCTCGGTGTAGCCGCCCTGCGCGGCGTTCCAGCGGGCCTCGACGATGTTCCAGACGCCCAGAGCGTTGGAGCCGCCGGGGACCGGTATGCGCTTGCCGCCGCGTATGACGAACTGGTGCTCGCCCAGTGGGGCGTCGAGGGGTATGCCCGCCGCCCGGAGCTCCGCGACCGCGTCGGCCAGCGACCGGGCGAAGCTGTCCGCACCGGTGTTGAGCGTGTTCGGGGTGGTCACGGGGGAAGCGGGGGAGAAGGGCACCCGCCACTGCTGGTCGTCCGGGACCGTAGCGGTGAACTTCCGCCAGAAGCGGTCGAAGAGCAGGGCGCCCTTGCTGCCGGTGTGCGTCGTGCGGTCCCAGCGGGCCAGCACACCGCACGCCGCCGACACGTCGACGGTCGTGCCGTCGCTCCCCGTCGCCCGGCCGCCCGGCAGCGTGACGCACGCCTTCGCCGCGTCGGCGGCGGTCAGGTCGCCGGCGGGAGCGCGGTCGGAGAACTGGAGCTTCTGGAGGTCGTCCACGGTCAGCCTGCCGCGCCGTGCCGTGGCGGAGACGTCCTCGACGGCGCCGCGCGTCCGGTAGGACCGCGCCGTTCCGGTGTCGCCGAAGATTCGCGGGTAGCCGGTGAGCGGCCGGTCCGCGTTGGCCAGCCAGGCGCTGTCGTTGGAGTTCTCGGCGTACGGGGCGTCGACCAGGGCCGGCATCGCGGACGGGCCGAAGACACCGGGCTGGAGGGCGTCGGCGTCGGAGCCCGGGACGCAGTCGCCGCGGGAGCCGTCCAGGATCGCCAGGCCGGACGCCTGGAACGTCTGCCGGCCCATCGGCGTGGAGCACCGGCCCGCCAGCTCGTCGGTGACGCGCGGCAGCACCTGGGACTGGGTGTAGAGGCTGTGCCCGGCGGAGTCGGCCGCGACGGTGTTGACCCATGGCAGCCCCTGGGTACGGCGCAGCGCGTCCTGGACGCCGCGTACGCCGCGGGCCTTGCTCAGGCCCAGCGAGGTGTCGGTGAAGCGCAGGTTGGCGGTGTTGGGGTCGGACAGGGCGAACAGCGACGTGTTCGTCCAGGGCAGGGGCAGTCCGCGCCCGAGGCCGCTGACGACCGGGCCGTAGCGCGTCCACCACTGCGTGCGGCTGACCCGCGACAGCCGGCCGTCCTTGCCGCGCACGGTGACGCTGACCTCGCGTTTGGTCAGCTTCTCGGGCTTGCCGTCCACCAGATACGCGTACGGGTCGGAGGGCGCGGTCTTCAGTTCGAACATGTTCAGGGGCACGCCCGTGGACACGGTGTGGCTCCAGGCCGTATGGGCGTTGTGGCCGATGGAGATCATCGGGAGGCCGAGCAGTGAGCCGCCCGCGACGTCGAGTTCACCGGGGATGGTCAGCTGGGACTGCCAGAAGCGGCGGCCGCCCTCCCAGGGGTAGTGCGGATTGCCGAGCAGCAGCCCGCGGCCGTCGGCGGTGGTGGAGCCCGAGAAGGCCACGGCGTTGGAGCCCATGGCGGCGTCGCGGCGGGAGAACAACGCGCCGGCCGCCTGCGCGGGATCCGCCGGCTCCGGGGCGCTCTTCGGCCGGGACGCGTCAGGCCGGGACGCGTCAGGTTCGGACGCGTCGGGCCTGGACGCGTCGGGTCCGGACGGGGGTCTGGCGCCGGTGATGCTGTCGGCCACGGCGCCCTGCCCACCGAGGACGGTGATGGCGTAGCCGCGCCGGGCCACGTCCAGTGCGGTGACGGGCCGGATCCAGTCGGCGCCTTTGCACGTGGGGTCGGTGACACGGTTCTGGCGGAGCCAGGCGTTGTAGCCGGCGGCCCAGCCGCGCATCAGCTCCTTGGCCTGGTGGCTCGGCCCCGCCGGCGCGGGCCGGTCGAGGAGCTTCTCCACGGTCCGGGCGTCGTTGATCCCTCGGAAGAACAGGTCGCTGGAGAGGTTGTCGCCGGCGTCCGACAGGGAGTGGTCGGCCTTGCCTTCGGGGCCGAAGTGGCGCGAGCGCTCCCCGCGCAGGGTGACGAAGCCCTTGGCCAGCTCGCACACCTGGTCGTTGGCCTGGGCCCAGCCCGAGCCGAAGCCGACGTTCGCGTAGTCCTTGCCGACGATGTGCGGGATGCCGTACTCGGTGTAGCGGATGACGGCGGAGAGGCCGCCGTCCGACGGGTGCCCCGTACGCTCCGGACCGGCGGCCGCGGCCCCGCTCGGCAGGGAGACGGACGCGGCGGTCAGCAGGGCGAGCGAGACGCCCGCGAATGATCGTAAGCGACTTCTAACGGTCACGAAATACTCCTGAAGTGACAGAAGTTGACGCCAGTTGAGCGCGTGGAGAAGGACGCCACGCACGTCCCCGCGGTTGACCTCCTCCTGACCTCCTCCTGACCTCCTCCTGTCCTCCTTCTCCGCAGCGTCACTTGGGGCGTTCGTCGGCGATCCGTTTGAGCTTGCCCAGGGACCGTTCCAGGGTCTCGGGATCCACGATCTCGATGCCCGCCGTCACTCCGATGTCGTCCCTGATCCGCCGCTCCAGCTCAGCGGCGGCCGCGGCGCGCCGCTCCGGGGGCGCGTCCGGCCGTGCCTCGGCGCGGACCGTCAGCCGGTCCAGCCGGCCTTCGCGCGTCAGCCGCAGCTGGAAGTGGGGTGCGACTCCGGCGATATTCAGCACGATCTCCTCGATCTGCGAGGGGAAGAGATTGACCCCGCGCAGCACGATCATGTCGTCGCAGCGGCCGGTGATCCGCTCCATGCGCCGGAAGGCGGGCCGGGCGGTGCCCGGCAGCAGCCGGGTGAGGTCGCGGGTGCGGTAGCGGACGAGGGGCATGGCCTCCTTGGTGAGCGAGGTGAGGACCAGCTCCCCGTGGGCGCCGTCGGGCAGGGGCTCGCCGGTGACCGGGTCGACGATCTCCGGATAGAAGTGGTCCTCCCACAGATGCGGGCCGTCCTTGGTCTCCACGCACTCCTGTGCGACGCCGGGGCCGATCACCTCGGAGAGCCCGTAGATGTCGACGGCGTCGATCGCGAAGCGCTCCTCGATCTCGCGGCGCATCTCCTCGGTCCAGGGCTCGGCGCCGAAGACGCCGACGCGGAGGCTGGTGCTCCGGGGGTCGATGCCCTGGCGCTCGAACTCGTCGAGCAGCGTGAGCATGTACGAGGGGGTCACCATGATGACCTCGGGGCGCAGGTCGTGGATCAGCCGGACCTGGCGGGCGGTCATGCCGCCGGAGGCGGGGACGACCGTACAGCCGAGCCGCTCGGCCCCGTAGTGGGCGCCGAGCCCGCCGGTGAACAGACCGTAACCGTAGGCCACATGGACCGTGTCACCGGGCCGGACGCCGGCCGCGCGGAGGGAACGGGCCACCACGTCCGCCCAGACGTCCAGATCGCGCTCGGTGTAGCCGACGACGGTCGGGGTGCCCGTCGTACCGCTGGACGCGTGCAACCGCCGGATCCGCGACCGGTCGACCGCGAACATGCCGAACGGGTACTGCGCGCGCAGATCCGCCTTGGTGGTGAAGGGGAAGCGGGCGAGATCGGCCGGCGTCCGGCAGTCCTCCGGGCGCAGCCCGGCGGCGTCGAACGCCTGCCGGTAGAAGGGGACGTTGTCGTAGACATGCTGGAGCATGGCGCGCAGGCGCTCCCGCTGGAGCGCCTCCAGCTCCCCGCGCGACATCCGCTCCGCCACGTCCCACGTGTCCGCCCGTGAATGCGCACGCGCGTCCGTCATCGTCTCCCCCTGCCCCGTCGCGACCCCGAGTGCCCGACCGATCGTTCGGTAGATTCGATGGGATCAAGTATCCAGGGTCACGGCCGGGAGTCAAGGGTGCGGTGCGGCGCGGACGAAAGGTTGACCAGGGGCGGCTAGAGGTGCCAGTAGTCCTTGCTGGGGCACCGGGCTCCTTTTTGCTTCCTGCTCCGGCAGTCCTGCGGCTCCACCTCCGCCCGGCCAGGTGAACTCCACCCGAACCGGTGGCACGGGCCCGAATCGCCCACCGCCACGCACGCACCGCCGTCGTCCTGGACGTCACCGACGACGGTGGAACACGCACCATCACCATCCACAACGACGGCACGCCTCTGCCCCCGGACGAGTACGAGCACGTCTTCGAGCGGTTCATCCGCCTCGATGAGGCCCGCACCCGCGACGCAGGCGGCAGCGGCCTCGGACTCGCCATCGCCCGCGACATCGCCGAGCGCCACCACGGCACCCTCACGGCCCGCTCCGACCACCCCCACCCCGGCACCACCTTCATCCTGATCCTCCCCACCCCATACGCCCCGGGCATCCAATGAACCCGGACATTCCGGGGCGCCAGGTTGGTGCCGGGCTCGCGCACCGCCTGCTCATGGACGGAGCCCCCGTCCCCGATGATCAGCGAGGTGCGGGCGACAACAGCCTCTGGATACACCGCGAGAACCCCGGTCTCCGCGGCCGCCTTCGCTGCTCCGTACGGGGTGACGGGGCAGCGACGGCGTAGTTCTGCTGGCGGGGGTGGGGTAGAGGCGTTCGTGCTCGCGGGCGGGTGTCCGCGAAGTTCCTTCACGCGGGCCCCCGTGGGAGCCCTGCACGGTCGCGGGCCGCAACCTGTACCTGGGGCGGAATCCCGCTTCCGTCACTCCTCGCCGTGGAGGTCCGCAAAGTCCTGCCCTGACCTCGTTATAGGGCAGGGCTGTTTTCCGGGTTGGCGAATCCAAAGACCACGCCGGAATGACGGTTCGACTCCGTGCGCGAGTAGACCGTTCGACATCACCGTGCGCACAACCGGTCCAATGCCGACTGGCTCTCGTCATCCGCGGCACGGAAGATCAACAACCGCTGATCCGGATCTTGAAGCGGCATAAGCACTTCGAAATGTAACGAGATCACACCGACGCCAGGATGCCGCATCACCTTGTGCCCGCGGCCGTTGACCATGACGTTCCGCTCGGCCCACAATCGCGCGAATTCCTCGTCACGAGTGATGAATTCGGCAATGAGATCGGTCAACGCCCGATCCTCCGGATGTGCGGCCCATGCGGCGCGCAGGTGGGCGATTCCCTCCCGCACGACGCGTTCCCGGTCGACGTAGAACTCGCGTATCTCCGGATGCAGCAGGCACAGCCACATCGCATTGCGCTGCGACGGCGGCAGGGTGTCGAAATCCAGTAGCAGCCTCGTCATTTCGCGGTTCCAGGCCAGGATGTCGTAGCGGTGGTTCATCAGCATCGCCGGCAGCGGCGACAGGTCGGCGACCAGCCGGGCCAGTGGCGGCGCCGCAGTGGTGGCAGGCTTGTCAGCGTTGCGGGGGCGCTGCTGGGCCATGCCGAAGAGATAGGCGCGTTCGACGGGGGCCAGGCGCAGCGCTCGGGCCAGTGCCTCCACCACGTCCGCGGAGGGCCGTATCCCGCGCCCCTGTTCCAGCCGCACGATGTAGTCGACGCTGACCCCGGCCAGTTCAGCGACCTCTTCGCGGCGCAGTCCCGGGGTCCGCCGGGTCTGCCGACGCGAAGGCAGACCGAAATCGCCGGGGTCCAGCCGCTCGCGCCGGGTTCGCAGGAACGCGGCCAGCTCCTGTGTCGTGTCCACGCTTTGGGTCGTCATGTTCGTTCCAACAGCCAGGGTAGGACCGGCGTTCCCAGGAAGCTCTTTCCCTTACCTCCGGCTCGCGACGGTCGCAGCCTGGTTCTCGACAACGGATCACGAGCACGGGAGGACACGATGTCGCTCACCCTCGACACTTACCGGCTGCTGGGCCGCTCAGGGCTGCGGGTCTCACCGCTGGCGTTGGGCGCGGCGACCTTCGGCACCGATTGGGGCTGGGGCGCCGAGCAGGACGAGGCACGCCAACTGTTCGACCTCTACGTCGAGCGCGGCGGCAACTTCATCGACACCGCCAGCACCTACACCAACGGCAGCTCCGAGCGCATGCTGGGCGAATTCAGCCGCGGCAAGCGCGAAAGTCTGGTGCTGGCAACGAAATACACGACGCTGCGCCGGCCCGGCGACCCGAATTCCGGGGGAAGCCACCGCAAGAGTCTGTTCGCTTCGGTGGAAGCGAGTCTGCGACAGCTCGATACGGACTACATCGATCTGCTCTACCTGCACGTGTGGGATTTCACGACACCGGTCGAGGAGATCCTGCGCGGCATGGACGATCTGGTCCGGCAGGGCAAGATCTTGTACGTGGCGATCTGCAACGCCCCTGCCTGGCAGGTGTCGCGTATGCAGGCGATCGCCGACCTACGCGGCTGGTCACCACTGGTCGCGCTTCAGATCGAGTACAGCCTGATCGAGCGTACCGGGGAACGTGACCTGATCCCCATGGCACGCGAGATGGGGCTGGGTGTGATTCCGTATTCACCTCTGGCCGGCGGGGTACTCACCGGCAAGTACGGCCGCGACGACCTGACCGCGACGAACGTCGCATCCGCCGACGGCACCCGCAAGAGCTTCAACCTCGCCTTGGGCGCGCTCACCGAACGCAACCTTGCCATTGCCGATGTCGTGAAGGAGGTCGCAACGGAGCTGGGCCGCACACCCGCCCAGGTCGGGCTGGCCTGGACCCTGCGGAATCCGAACGTGACGGCACCGATCACCGGCGCCCGCACCCCCGCGCAGCTGGAGGACAATCTGGGTGCCCTGGAGGTCGACTTCACCGCCGCCCAACTGGCCCGCCTCGACGAGGTCAGCACGATGGGACTCGGCTTCCCGCACGACATGCTCGCCAGTGACCACATCCGCAATGTGACCGCAGGTGACCTGAAGATCGAAACCCGCCGCTGATACCCGAACGAGCGTCCAGGGCGGCACAACCGCGGCTCACGTGGCGATCTCGGAATGGCCAAGGGTCGGTTGTGTGAGCGGATCCTGGCCGTGGGTGATCATGTTCTGTGGGATGCGGTGATCTGACGAACGCCCAGTGGGTCAGACTGGCGCCGCTGTTGCCCAAGGACATGAAGCCGGGCCGTCCGCCGAATTGGACGCGGCGGCAGCTGATCGACGGCATACGGTGGCGGGCCCGGGCCGCGACTCCCTGGCGTGATGTCCTTGAGCGGCACGGTCCGTGGGATCGGGTCTGCGACCTGTTCCGGCGCCGGCAACGCAATGGCACCTGGGCCGGGAACGTCACCCGTCCTCAAGCGCAGGCGGACGGCCCGTCAGGTGCCGCCAGCGACGATCCGGGCTTAGCGCACGATCCGGCATGGATGTTCCTCAACCCCCGGGAGGTTCGTGGGTTGAGAGAAACTGAAGGTTGTTCACCGCAAACCCACGGGTGGATCTCCTGATTCTGGCGGTTGGGCCCACAGGTTCGTGGTCAACCCGCTGGGCCGGACTGTGCGACATCCCGTGAGTTCCCCTGAGTCCCGCTGAGCGCCTGGCTCTGTGGCCAGGGGGTTCTTCCTCCTTCGAGTGCTCCGCAGCCTTGTGAGGTAACTTCGGGATTCTTGAAGCGTTCTCACCTTGTCCGACCGATCCGCAGTCGGGCCGAAGGCGAGGAGGCTCGGGTTGGCGGCGCTGGCAGTCGTACGGGACCTGCGTGAGCACTGGGCGCCCGCGTCGGCGGAGGAGCTGGAGCGGTTCGAGACCGACGTGCTGTCCGGGTTCGTCATCGTGTGGGCCTCGGCAGGACTGGCGGACGGCACCATCCGCGGGGACGTCGGGCACCTGGACCAGATCCGCACCTGGTTCGGCCGGCCCTTGTGGGACATGGAGCCCGCCGACGCCGACGCGTACTTCGGGAAGGTGCTGCGGAACTCGCCCAGTGGCACCAGGCTGGCCCGGTCGCAGGCGCTGACCACGTACTTCATGTTCCTGGAGCTGCGGCACAAGGTCGAGCTCCACCGGTTGACCGGCCGGGTCATCGAGTGCCCGATCGACGAGATGAACCGGCCGCGCGGCGCCAAGGACGCCCAGCTGCGGATTCCGCCGACCGAGCCGGAGGTCGGGACGCTGTTCACCGGCTGGGGCGGCGAGCTGGCCACCTGCCGCAAGTTCGCCCCGACCGCCCGGAACTACACCGCGGCGAAGCTGATGTCCCAGGTCGGCCTGCGGGTCAGCGAGGCATGCAAGCTCGACCTGGCCGACATCAAGTGGAACCTCGGCCGTTTCGGCAAGCTCCACGTCCGCCACGGCAAGGGCGCCCGTGGATCGGGCCCGCGCGAGCGGATGGTGCCGCTGATCAACGGCGCTGACCGCACGCTGCGGTGGTTCATCGAGGATGTCTGGGGCCAGTTCGACGACGATCACGCCCGCCCCGGAGCCCCGCTGTTCCCCTCCGAGCGCAAGAACACCGACGGCTCCGCCCGCCGGGTCGGCGACGATGCCCTGCGCAACGGACTCGACAACGCGGTCGAGGCTCATCTTCCCAGCTGGACAGGCAAGTTAACGCCGCATGTCCTGCGGCATTTCTGCGCGTCGCAGCTCTATGGGAACGGGCTGGACTTGCTCGCAATTCAGGAGGTTTTGGGGCATTCCTGGATCGCCACGACGATGCGATACGTCCACGTCCAGCAGACCCGGGTCGAGGACGCCTGGGTCGCCGGGACCGAGCGGGCCGCGAAGCGGCTGGAAGGGCTGATCCGATGAAGTGGAACCTGCGGCTGACGGCCGCGAACAAGGGTATCTGGAAGGCATCCGAGCTCCAACGGAGCCTGGCCGAGCACGGGTTGGTGATCTCGGCCGGGAAGATGTCCGGATTGTGGTCCGGCCAGCCGGTCTCCCTCAAGCTCGACGACCTGGACGTCGTCTGCGTCGTCCTCGGCTGCCAGATCGGCGACCTGCTGATCCCCGAGCCGGACAAGGTCACCCGCCCCGGCGAGGAGACGGGCCAGCAGGCCGCCACCGCGTCCGGTCCGGCCCCGGCGGTGGTCCCGCGCCGGCGGGACGGCCGGTCGCTGCCGCCGATGTGACCCGGCGGGAGGGGGGACGAGAAGGCCGTGCTGGAACCTCAAAGCTGCTCGAACTGCCTGGCCTGGGGCCTGCTGTTCATGCGGTGTTGCGGAGGCTGCAACTCCTTCGCCCGCCCCGGCCCGCACGCGCCGTGCACCGGCTGCCGCCAACACGGCCCGCTGCGGAAGGGCTACTGCCGCCTGTGCTGGCACCAAGCGCGTACGGACGCCGCGGCCACCGGCGCGAAGGCGGAGTCGCTGCTGCCCGAACTGCGGTATCACCAGCTGTTCTTCGCTCATACGGCGCCGTTGTGGGAACGAGTCCCGCGGCCGCGGCAGCCCCAGTACGAGCACCGCGGACGACCCCGCACGCCCGCCCCGCCTCCGGCATCACCACCCGGCGGCTGGCTCCAGCCCGCCCTGTTCCCGGTCTGCCGCGACCTCACGCGCATCGACCCCGACCAGTACGAGGGTCCGGACAACCCGTGGCTGGCCTGGGCCCGCCATAGCGCCCACCGCCTCGGCGAGGCCCGCAGCTGGCCCCGCAAGACCCGTCTCGGCGTGGACAAGGCCCTGATCATTTTGATGTCCCGGCATATCGGCGGGGACGTCGTGCGCTATTCCGAACTCCACCCGGCCCTGCGGCCCCGTCGGCTGAACATGGAGCTGACCATCGAGGTCCTCGACCAGATCGGCGTATTCCTCGACGACCGGACGCCGTCGTTCGAGACGTGGCTGGAGCGCAAGCTCGACGGCATCGCCCCCGGGATCCGTCGCGATGTCGAGCACTGGGCCCGGCTCCTGCACGACGGTGGCCCCCGGTCCCGGGCCCGCGACGAGAACACGGTCTGGAACTACCTCAACCGCATCCGCCCCCTCCTGATGGAATGGTCCTCCCGCCACGACCACCTGCGCGAAGTGACCCGTGACGACGTCCTGGCCCACCTCGACACCCTCCACGGCTGGCGGCGCCAGCACACGCTCACCGTGCTGCGTTCTCTGTTCGGCCGGGCGAAGAAGAACGGCACCATCTTCAAGAGCCCGACCAGCCGCATCCGCGTCGGCCAGCGCGAGCACGGCATCGTCCAGCCCCTGGAGCCCAAACACATCGAGAACTCGGTCGCCGCGGTCACCAAGCCGGCGGACCGTCTGGTCCTCGCCCTCGCCGCCGTGCACGCCGCACGTTCCGGTGCCATCCGCCGCCTCCAGCTCGACGACCTCGACATCGGCAACCGGAAACTGACGGTCGACGGCCGTACCCGACGGCTGGACGACCTCACGCTGCATGTCGCCCGCGAGTGGCTGGAGTTCCGGTGCCGCCGCTGGCCCGACACGGCCAACCCGCACCTGCTGATCAACAAGATCACCGCTCTCGGGGCCGGCCCGGTCAGCCAGGTCTCTCTCACCGCACCCCTTCGCGGCCAAGCCGCCACCCTGGAACAGCTCCGCGTCGACCGGCAGCTCGAAGAAGCACTCGTGCACGGCCCTGACGAACTCCACCTCGCGGAGGTCTTCGGCCTGGACGAGAAGACCGCGATCCGGTACGCGAACTCCGCCCGCGCTCTCCTGAAGCGGCCGCTGGAGAACCACCCCGCGACTTCACCACGAACCAGGGTCTCGCCGGTATTGCTCCAGGATTGAACGCCAAGGGCTTGCCACAGGTCGCGCACTGCGCGCGGTAGAGGACGGCGGCCGGCCCGAGGGTGTCGGCCGGGCGGGCGCGCAGGCGCTGGCCCTCGATAACGGCGACGAGTTCTGCCCAAGGGGCCGGGCAGGTGCAGGCGGACAGTAGCGCCCCGTCAACCGGTGCGGTTATACGTCGCTCCCGTCCTGGGGCGGGTCGTCGAGGTCGGTGACCCGCCACTCGCGGAGCTTGAGGCCGGTGGTGCGCTGGACGGCGGCGACTTTCGGCTGAACTGGCTGTCCAAGGGGGCGACCGGGGATTCGGCGAACGCGGTGAAGGCCGAGCTGGGCAAGCTGGTGTTCCTGCGCGGCCTGGACGCCCGCACCCTCGACCTGGCCGGTCTGCCCGCGGAGCGGCGCCGGTTCCTGGCCACGGTCGGACGCCGTTTGACCGCGCAGTCGCTGGACAGGGGGAGCCGCAGCGGCGTCATCCGATGCTGCTGACGGTGCTCGCGCAGTCCGCCACCGACGTACTGGATGAGGTCATCAGCCTGTTCGGCCAGGCCGTCTCCGCACGGGAGAGCCGTGCCCGCCACAAGATGCGCGACACCCTCGCCGCCCGTGCCGGCGCGGGCCTGGCTGGCCGCAAATGACCGGGTTCATCCTCCGATTGAAGGGGAGCCCTCAATCCCTGCTTGCCCGAGCGAGCCTCACCAGTGCTGCAATGGCAGCCGGCGCCACGAGCAACCCGGCTATGCCCATCGCCACCAACGAGTGCGAGGTCCCCTGCCCTCGACTGCTGTCCGTATCATCCATAGCCACCCAGACTCCCGCAGCCACAATCACCAGGACCGACACCCCCAGCACAAACGCAGACAGACCCCGGCGTCCAGAACGGGAACGTATCGGAACCAGCGCGACCACAAACCAACCCACCACCAGAACCAGCAGTGAAACCGAGCCGCCCATGAGCCCCCCAAACCCTTTGACCAGTAGGGAAGTTGACCATCTCATTGGCGCCACTCAATGTCACCCCCCTACACGACAGTCATAACCAGGAGAAGAGGCGTAACAGGGGTACAGGGCGCCGAATGCGGGTGATCACCCCGACTGCGCCGCATGGCCCACCGGCGGGGGGTCGCGTCTGCGCTCACCCGAACGGCTCCCCGATCGCCGACCAGGGCGTACCGACGACCGGTAGACCGGCGCCTGGTTCACCGCCTGGAAACCGGTGTCGGAGAGCGCAAGACCGGACTGCCAGCCAATAGGCGTGTGCCAGTCGGACATTTCTTCGGCTCTCTCTTCCCTGTGCCGTGCCTGGCGCGCGACAGTCTGGACTCGACTCACGCGTCCAGGGAGGATGGCCAGTGAAGAGATTCGTGGTGCTCATCACCTGTTGTGCGGCGGCCCTGGCGGCGCTCCCGCCGGTCGGCGCTTCTGCGACTTCACGGCACGGAGCCCAGGCACACTCCGAGGGAAGCGAGATCTCCTTCGCAGAGTTCGTGGCCCGCTTCGGCCCCAAGGACCCCATGGCGCAAGCACGCATCCTCGCGGGCGGTTTCACTATCCGCAACCGGTACTCCAAAAAGTGTCTCGACGCTGACCCTGGGCAGTCCTGGGACGGAGGCCAGGTCTATCTGTGGGACTGCAACGGCACGGAGTGGCAGAAGTGGACCTTCACGAGCCAGGACGACAGGAATGCCGTGCACGCCTATGACGGTCGGGTCCTCGACGCCGTACTGAACGACACCAACGGCAGCGCCATCACCCGATACCGCTGGAGGGGCTGGTCCGATGGTGGTGACTGGAACCAGCAGTGGAAGTTCTATACCTCGGGTGAGATCAAGAGTGCCTGGAACAGGCGCTGCCTCGACGGTGACCCCGCCCAGAAGGACAGCAAACCTCAGCGGACGTGGCTGTGGGACTGCAACGGCGAGGACTGGCAGAAGTGGGATCTCGACTAAGTGTTGAGCGAGCCTTCGGTTGCTCTGCTGGAGCTTGATAGCTGGATGCCTGGTTTGCGAGCTTGATGGCTGTGGGGAATGTGGGCAACCCGAGAGATACTCAACAGACACGGGCTGCCAATCTGCGGCCACGGCCACAAGGCACAACCCCCGCCCACTCGTTGATCGAATCGATACTCAGCGTTGGCCAAAGCCCTTTGCGTTCAATCCTGGAGCAATACCGGCGAGACCCCGAACCCACGGGTCCACCCCCTAACATCGGGGCATCGGACCCTTGGGTTCCCGCTGAAGTACCTTCAGTTTTCACGAACTCGCGGGGGTCTCGGGGTGTGACCGAGATGCGCGCCAAAGGGGCAACGGGATGATCTTGAAGCCCTGAGCGCCGGGCCCGTCCCGTATTTCAGAGGGACACCCGTGCTGTTCTGCCAGCGGCAGAACACCGGCCGGACCGGGCTCGACGATCACTACAGTCCAGTCTCATGACGAAGATTACGACGCGTACGGTCGAGTACCCGGCCGACGGTTTGACGATGATCGGGCACCTCGCGCTCCCGGCTGGTGCCGACCGCCGGCCTGCGGTGCTGCTCGGGCCAGAGGGCATGGGGCTCAGCGACGTCGAGCGCCGCCGGGCCGATGCTCTCGCCGAGCTGGGATATGTAGCGCTGGCCTTCGACCTTCATGGCGGGCGCTATTTGGGCGACCCCGAGGAGATGCTGGCCCGTTGCCTGCCGCTGCTCGCCGATCCCGACCGGATGCGGGAGATCGGCCATGCGGCGCTCGACGTGTTGCGCACCGAGCCCCGGACCGACCCCGACCGGATCGCCGCCGTCGGCTACGGCACCGGGGGCGCCGTCGGGCTGGAACTCGGGCGCGGCGGCGTCAACCTGCGCGTGATCGGGACAGTCAACGCACTGACCACGGGCCGACCGGGCGAGGCGGCGCGCATTCGCTGCCCGGTGTGGGCCGGGGTCGGGTCGGAAGACCCGATCATGCCGCCCGCGCAACGGAACGCGTTCACCGCCGAGATGCAGGCCGCGGGCGTCGACTGGCGCCTCGCGGTCTACGGCGGAGCCTTGCATGCCTTCCACCATCCGCCGGTCGACCACCCCGTGGTCCCCGGCGTCGGCTACCACCGACAGCACGCGCAGCGAGCCTGGCGCGACGTCGTCGACCTGCTCGCCGAGTGCCTGCCCGTGACGGAGGACCTGGGGGCATAACCCAGGCAAACATGCTGGTGCCAGGCCTGGTCGGCGTCGCGCACTGACAGCCTCCTCCCCTCAAGCCTTCACAGCAGACCCATATTCGAAGTTGCACGATCGCGGAGATGTATTCCCAACTACCGCAGTAAATACCGGATTTGCTGCGCCGGAGCCCTGGCCGTGATCGTCGCGACCTGCGGCGGACCGTTCCGGCTTCCAGGGCGAGATGTATGCATTTACTGCGGCGTTACTGTGCTGACCACGCGTAAAGCCGCATCAGGATCTACTCATTGCCCCCTCCACGGGAGTCTGCGGGAAAGGCGCTGGCCACGGGCGGAGATGACAGCTGACATCGCAGTCGTCGGCTGCGGGTGGGTGCCTTCCGTTCTCGGGTTCCGGCAACTTCTGACCGGTCGAGGCACCGAGAAGCTTCCTTGACGGAACCAGCGGGGGCCGCGAAATAGTCTGATGCAGAACGTTGCGACGGCGCTCGATAGCCGTCTTGTGGGTGACGATCTTCGCGCGGAGGCGGGTCTCGACTTCGAAGGTGCCGGACCGGTCTTTGACCCGTTCGTAGAACTCGTTCTTCAGCGCCGCCGCGGCCGGCCCGTGAGGCTTTCGACAGTGGAACGCTGACGACCCCGAGGGCGAGGATGTGCGCTACGCGTCCGTCGGCCAGCTGTCCCTCACCTACTGGGTGAACAGGCCCCTGCGTCGCACTTCCGCCCTGAACATCAGCTGGCTCGGACAGTCACCCGGCGGCAACGCCCCGGCTCCGGCATTGCGGCTGCCGGAGCCGATTCGCATCGTGGCTACAGTCGTCCCACTCAGGCGTTGCCCCACGCCTCGAAGAATCGCTTGCGGTCGTCCTCTGCCTGGTGCAGCCGTCGGCTGGCGAGCAGAACATGCCAGGCAGTGGTCTCGGCGTCACGCAGCCACAACTGCCCGAGGTAGTGGCCACCTGCTACGGGCGCGTCATGGGCCAGCGCGTTGCCGATCACCTTGGCTACCGCGTCGCGCTGCTGGTCGTTGAGCCCTGCCAGAAAGCAGAGCACACGGCTGGCAATGCCCCCTTCGTTCCCCCCGGCCAGACGATCGAAGAACGGACCGCCCATGTTGCCGGGGACGATGTACAGAGCGGCATTGCCTCCCGCATCCTTCAGCGCGCCCCAGAACTCATCGCCTTCGGGCGCGCCTGGTAGGGGGAGGGCGGCGAAGAGGTCGGCCAGATGACCGTTGGCTGCTTGGTTGTACGAGACGTCACAGGCTGCCGCAGAAGCAATGTGCGCGACGTGCTCGGTGTTCAGCCCTCCGTCCTCTGGCCAGTCCAGTGGGGTGTTGAGCTGCTGGACGAGGTGCCGGGCCAGCTCACTATCGACGTCAAGGAATCGCCGGATAATCACAAGTTCCCCCAGGTCGGTGCCAGTTGGCATACAAAGGCGGCTCTCTTTGCGTGCCAGTCTGCCGAACTGGGGAGTGACCCGCTGGGGTGTGCGGAAAACGTCCGGAAAATCTTCATACCGACGCCAGGCCGTTTGTCCAGATTGAAGCGGTGTGCTGTGAAGTGAAGCCTGCACGCCGTCCTCCCGTGTGCCCTGGACCGGCCCGTCGGAGCGGCGCTGCGCCGGGCCCGGGCGGAACGGGCTGCCCTTCTGCCTGCCGGAGCATCCCTGCCGCTGCGCCGCGCGACGTGCAGCAGGGCGGTGTGGCGCTGCGACCGTGCCTGGCCCCGAAAGGGCAAGGTGCGGCCGGACCGGACGGCGCGGCAGGACGGGCGCGAGCCGACGGGGCTCGCAGCAGCGCTCGGCGCGCTGGTCGAGCGAGCGTGGGAGCTCCCGGCCGTCGGCGCGACGCTTCGGGAGCGATGGGCGGTCATCGCCCCGGATCTGGCCGGGCACGGCGCGGCCGTCGGCTTCGACGCGGACTCCGGCCGGCTGACCGTGTGCCCGGAATCGTCCGCCTGGGCGACGAGGGTCCGCCTGGAGCAGGCCCGCGTCATCAAGGCCGCCAACACCTGATCCGGCGGCGCCGCAGTTCCCGGCGTACGGCCTTGGAGTCGTCCGCCTTGTCGCCCAGGACGCAGTCGGGGCGCCGCCGCGGTCGGCCGGGCCGTCCCGCGATGGGCGCGATGCCGTCCACCAGGTTGAGGGTCTGGGTGATGTCGTTGACGTTGGCGACGGTGTTGTCGTGGGCGCGGCCGGGCCGGGCGGCGGATATCCAGATCAGGCGGCCCCGCTCGTCGGTGAGGGCGAGGAAGCGCAGGCCATAGTGGCGATGTTTGCCGGAGTAGTTCTTGCGGTCGGCCTTCCCGGTGCGGCGCCGGGTGGGGATGAGGGTGCCGTCAATCAGGACCACCTCCCCACCCTGCCGGGCGATCTTCTTGCACGCGCGGTCCAGGCGCGGGGCCTGTGCGGCGAGCAGTCCGATCGCCTCGCCTCGCCTCGCCGCGCCGGCGTCGGACGGTGGACTCGGAGATGTTGTTGCCGCCGGCCATGTCGGCCAGGCGCTGGTCGTGGCGCAGTACGGCCAGGACGATCACCGCGGTCTTCCCGGGCGGCAGGATCCGCCACCGGGACCGGACAGCCTTCAGACGGCGCCGCAGCAGACCGGCGAGGTGGTTGACGGTGCGCGTGGACAGCGGCAGTCGGCACCGGTAGACAAGCGGGCAGGTGCCCTCGGCGTGCTCTTCGGCTCTCTTCGCACAGTGCCCAACGGCCGCCGGGGGAACCGTGGCTACGTTCGTGCTGCACCATTTCGGGCTGCTCTTGTCGGGCTCGCCCTGAGCGCCGGTGCCAGTCAGCAGGTCCGTGGGGTGTCGCCGTCCTGATCGGCCGAGTGAAGCAGTTCGATGACACGTTCCTCGTACCGGACGCGGGCCGGGGAGAAGTCGTACGGCATCTTGCCGATGGCCTCCATCGTGCTCATCCTCGCCTCGCCTTCCTCCTCGTCGGCGTGCTCGTCCTCCTGGTCCAGGAGGTCGTCGAGGGCCTCGTCCAGGCCGGATCTGTCGATGGTGGCTCCCAAGGCGGTCTCATGTGCACACCGCTGGGCAGCCAGGTCTTCGATGCGGGGGTCGCCGGGGGACATGGTGTCGTCCAGGGCCGTCTCGGCCTCGGCCAGGCGGTCTTCCTCGGCCCGCAGCTCGGGGTGGGTGGCCAGGACGATGAACCGGCCGGCCTGGACGGCGGCGCCCAGGGGGCCGAAGACGCGCTCCGTGACCAGAAGGGTATCGAGATCGGCCGGGCGCAGGGCTCCGGGCGGCAGATCGCGCAGGCGGCCACTGACCAGCGGTGAGAGCAGGCCCAGAGGGCTGCCCACCTCGCGGAGACGGTGCACGGCGGCCCGCTGGGCTTCGATGGCGGCCGCCTTGGAGGCGAGGGACTCCTCCAGCCGGGCCAGGGACTGCTCGATGCCGGTGGCGCCCTCAAAGCCGGCCCGGATGTCGTCCAGGGAGATACCCGCATCAGCCATCTTGCGGATCCACAGCAGGCGGATCATGTCGCCGTATCCGTAGCGGCGGCGGTCGTCGCTGCCGCGTTCCGGTTCGGCGAGGAGCCCGATGGCGTGGTAGTGGCGGATGGCGCGGGGAGTGGTCCCGGCGAACGCGGCGGCATCGCCGATCTTGACCCGGCGGGGAATCGCAGGAAGGGGCATGCGAGGGAACCTCTCAGTGTCGTGCTCGCCGCCTACTGGACCACATGCCGCTACGGCACGTGCAAACCCCGCTGCCGTAGGCGCGCCCCGTGCTCCCGCACCACCAAGGGGCGTACGGATCGCTGCACGGGCAGAGAAAACGTCCCGGATGAGCAGACTTGGGAACAGAGCAGGGGTGGGGGATTCAGTTAATGAGTGCCATCAGGGCGGCAGCGTCCCTGGTCACAGGCGAGTGGTGAACCGGCCGTCGGGCAGTTTCCGAAGCAGGCCGCGATCGGCCGGCCTGACCAGCTTCCCGCGCGACGGCTCCAGTCTGGCCCGCACGCTGACGTCCACCCCCAGCACCTCGCCGACCTGCCGGGCCATGACCGGCCCGGCAGCCTCCCGCACGACGGCCAGGATGCGCTGGTAGTCCGGCGGGAGCATGGTCTCCTCCACACCGGACGTGCGGTGCGGGATCATCATCACCGCCCGGCCGCCCACCTGCCCGGGCGTCGGCCCGGCTAAGGCCCGCTCCTCGGCAAGCTGCTCGCTCATTCGCTCAAGAACCTTCTCGGCGACGGCGAGTTCGTCGCGCTCAGCCCGGACCTCCGCCAGCTGGTTGGCCAGCTGTTCTTCGAGTTCGTCCAGTTCCGCACGCCGCGCGGTGATCCGGTCCAGCAGCTCGGGATCCATACACCGGATCGTTAAAGGCCGTCCGCCCGCCGCGAGCAGGAGCCGGCAAGCCGCCCGCTGGCGGACGACCTACAGCGCAGACTCCCGCCCACGACCAGTGCAAGCGCCCCGGAACACGGTCACACCAGCCCTGCTGACCAGCGATTTTCAAGTTGGCGGAGGCTCAGTGGGGTGCCCTTGCCGTCGCAGAACAAGTGGTGCTTGCTGCCCGTCTTCCTCCGGTCGACCGGCGACGGACCGGTTGCGGCGCCCCCCTTCGCGCGGACGTGGGAGCCGTCCACGCACGCGCGGGACCAGTCGAGTTCGCCGGCCGCATTCAGCCTGGTGAGCAGGATGCGATGCAGCTTCTTGAAGACTCCGGCCTATCGGCCACGGCGGACCTTCGGGCCGGAATCAGAAGGCGGGAGCCCTCGGCACACAAGGAGCCGCCGGGGCTGAGGGGTCCATGGCCCGTTTGACCAATCCGATCGCACGCGGGCTGTACGACATGCTCAGGTGGGCGGAGAAGTCGACGAAGCAGCCCTCCTGCAAGGTGATGTTCCGCACCGTTGCCCCGGGGCCCGCTGTCATGAACGTGCTCTGCCAGGGGGTGGTGATCTCGTCGTACTTCGTGCCGATCACGGTGTAGTCGATCCCGGGAACGGTGTCCCCGCCGGTGTTGAGCTCCTTGATGAAGTCGGATTTCTCGTACTGCTGGACGCCCGCCTTCCCGAGGGGCTTCGCCCCGGCCTCCAGTATGTGGAGCTTGTCGGCGAGGGTCTCGATGCCGCTCATGGTGGTGCCGTGGTTGGTCGCGCCGAGTTGGACGACCTTCTTGACCTTGTTCTTCGAGGGGTCGGCCGGGTTCGCGCCTCCGTCGGCCTTGAGATACCAGCGGGACAGGGTCCCGCCCTGGGAGTGGCCGACAAGGTCCACCTGGCCGGAGCCGCTGGCAGCGAGCACCTTGTCCACGAAGGCGGCCAGTTCCTTGGAGGACTTCTTGATGTCTCCGTAACCCTTGACGGTGGGAGCGAGAGCCACTCCGGCGTCGTCGGTGTCGCCGAAGTCGAGGGCGTAGACGCAGTAGCCCTGGGCCTTCAACTCGGGGGACATCCGGGCCCAGTTGTTGTAGCGGTTCTCGTAGGTGCCGTGTACCAGGACGACCGGACGTGGGTGGGCGGCGCTGGGACGGCAGTTCCAGTCGTTGGCGCCCGGCGGATCGATGTCGAGGCGGAGGATGGAATAGACCATGGCGGGAAAGAAATTGTCCTGCGCCGGGCCGGTCTCCGCCGCCGCGGACGTGGAGGTGGCCAAGACCGTCGCCGCGGCGACGGCACAGACGGCGGTGACGTATCTGGGTATGTGCAAGACGGCTCCTGAGTAGTGCGGAACTCGGACCACGCGCGATATTTCCCATGAGTGCCGACCGCGGAGGGAACCCCGGGTGACCTCCCCCGACGTCCCCACCGGATGACGCCCCCCGGATCTGGTACCGCCCGAGGAGGACCCCGGACCGTCGGCCGCGTGTCCCCGGGGCGACCTCCGGGACCTCGGTGTGCACATCAAAGCGGGAAACTCTAAAGGGAGGGAAGCACAGGCGCGTACTCACACCCCGCGAACAGCCGGATCATCACACCAATCACACCCAGCCATCACATCTCTGCAAGATCGTGTTACGAGCTCTAGGTATCACTGCGAGGCGGTCGGCGCCGGGCGGGAACCCGTTTGGCGGGCCCCGCCGGATGAGTTCGCAGTCACACCGTGTTCTCTGGTGGCTGGGTCACAGCACCGTGACCCAGCCACCAGACAATGGTCGACCTGGGGGCGCGATACAGCAGGCCGTCTTCAGTGGGTCGCGGCCTCGCCTACCTGCCGGTGGGCCCGTAGCGGGGCTCGGGGGGTTGCTCGCCGTAGGCCGAGGCGGTCGTGGGGATGGGCTGGGAGATCGCTGGGTCGGTCGGTGGCAGTGTCCAGCAAGGCGCGGATCTCGCGGGCGAACTGGGGACCGGGCAAAGGCAGCTCGCTGTCGGGTTCACGGAGGTAGCCGATGGCTACGGCGGTGGGCATGTAGTTCATGAGTTCACCGACCACGGCGGAGCGTACGCGGGTGGTGTGCCCGGCGAGACGGCGCAGGACGCGCAGGATCGTGGTGGTGGAAGCCTCGTCGTCGTGCCGCAGTACGACGGGCTTGCCCTCCCAGTGGATGGTGGTGCCCACGGCGCCGGTGGGGGGCTTCACGTCGTCGGTCTGGTTGTGCCACCAGAGTGCGGTGTGGGTCTCGCCACGGGCGAGATGGTGGAGGTAGAGGCAGTATGCGGCGGCGGGCTGGCCGGCGCCGGCGGCGTATTGCCACCAGAACCGGGCGACGTCGCCGGTGTCGGTCAGTTGCAGGACGCAGGCCAGCACGAGGGCGCTGCTGGGTTCGGGGACCTGGTCGGTGATGAAGGCGGCAACCGCGGTGGCGGGGGTGTGGGTGACCAGGGTTTCGCACAGGGCGCGCAGGTCCTTGGCCGCGGACGTGTTCGGCGTCGCGCCCGGCGTGACGGGCGACCGGGTGGGTGGTTCGGCTTCACGGGGTGGGACGGTGTCGCGGGGCACAGGGCGGCGGTGGCGGACGAGCAGTGCCCTGGCCAGGATGTCTTCGAGCGGTGTCATGAGGCGGGTCCTCCGGTGTGGGGCGGTTGCTCGATGGTGTCGGCCAGGAAGCGTTCAGCATGGCGCTCGTCGGACCGTACGGCGGCTATCGGGATGCCGAGGAGGTCGGAGACCTTCTCGGGGCTGAACCCGCACAGGTATCGCAGCACCACGACGTCGAGCTGGGCGGCCGGCAGTCTGCTGATCGCGGCGAACAGCTCCAGGCTCTCGGCCAGCTGGGCCGCCTGTCCTTCCAGGGAGGTCTGCGCGCTCAAGGCGACGGTGCCGAAGGCGGCCTCGCCCAGCACGGGCCGCTGGTCGCGGTGGTCGGCCTTGGCCTGGACGGTGGCGCGCAGGATGTTCCAGGCGTAGCGGCGGATGTCCGGGCTGGCGAGGGCGTCGTCGAAGGAGAGCCAGAGGATGGCGAAGGTGTCCTCCACCGCGGCGTCAAGTGCCTCGTCGTGCAGGAAGGCCCCGGCGTAGAGGCGGTAGCACTCTTCCACCATGGTGCGCAGGGCGCCGTGTTCCAGGGGTGGTCCGGGCCGGGCGGTGGCCAGGGCGATGACGCCTTCGGTGGACCGCTCTACCCAGTCCCGACTTTTGCCGGCGTCCAGAGCCGCCCAGCGCGGGTAGTGGCCCACGCCGCGCAGCAGCTCGGAGAGCTTGGACTTGGCCAGCGGAACGCGGATGCTCAGGTCGCTGAGGGTGTGACCGCTGGCGAGGTAGTGGTCGCGGGTCGGCTCCAGCCAGGCACGATGGGAACTGCCGACGGTGGAGGTGATGGGGCCGAGCTTGCGGCCGGGGCGGACCGGGCCCGGCTCGGAGGCCGGGCCCGGTGCGTTGATCGACGTCGTCACGGGGCGTCGTCCTCCTTGTCAGGCACCGCCGCCACACGGTGCCCGGAGGCTGACGAGGCCCGCGGGGGAAACCCGCGCAGGACCTGGGTCACGGTCAGGCCCAGGACGGGGGCCAGTGATGCAATCAGTGCCACGTGCCCCATCGCCGCCATCGCTGTGCTCCAGCCGAACACCATCGTGGCCAGCACCAAGGGCAGCGCTACTTTCCTGGTGTCCATCACTCTCCTTTGTGTCATGCCGCAGCCATCCGGAGCCGCATCAACAGGAAGATCCCCTGTCAACCTGCGGGTGCCGAGCCGTGGTTGAGGGGAGCATCAGCATGGACCGACCATGACCCGCTACGCCATGTGATCAAGGAATCACGGAACTTTAGAGTCCGTTGGGTGCCAGGTCAGCGCCCGGAAAGAACCGTTCCTGCACGGGCGCAAGCACGTCGGGAAGGTCGCACGGGTGAAGTTCCCGATTTTCCTTGCAATCCCACCGTAGACCCCTGTCATATGGAGGCAGGACACCTTGGTGTCGCCCTTCCATCCGGAAGAGGCTCGGCCCCCGTGCCGAGAATGAAGGGGGCGCGCGCCGCCCGTTCCCGCCCGGCCTGAGTTGGAGGCCGGGCGGGAACGGAGCACCCCTTCACAGGGGAAGACGACCGTAGCGCAGGGCACTGACACTGACGCCTGCACCGGACACTCCACCGACGACAGGTCCCGGACCGCACGTTCTGTTACTCCGGCCGCCCCGGACAAGATGCCCGTCCCAGCCGTTCCTCCGCCTGATCCGGGCTATTCACCGGGCCGCCCGGACTGGTGGCCGTCTCCCCTATGCTGAGCTGGGTGACCGGGACGTTGCCTTCGGGCATGAAGCTCTTCGATGTTCACCGCCTTCACCTGACCGAATGCGCAGCGCCCGTGCTGTCCGCGGAGCTTGAAGCGGCGCGGGACCGGACGTGGGAGATGGCGGTTGCGGCCAATCCGGCGCTGTTCGATGGGCCGGTGGTGGCCTGTGCGGGGCTCCGGTGGGAGGAGCCGGGCACGTTGTTCCTGCGCTGGGCCGCGGTGACGTACCGCCACTATGCCCTGCGCCGTGTTCCCGGCGGTGGGGCGTTGCCGTCGTTGTTCGTGAACGCGATCCAGCCGACGGACGATGGCAGGGTCGTCGTGGCGAGGATGTCGCCGGCGACGGCTGCGCCTGGCCGATGGCAGCTGCCGGGCGGCTCGGTAGAGCCACCCCGGGACGGCGAGGTGCTCGATGAGGGGGCGTTGAGCGGGAAGGCGGCGCGGGAACTGGCCGAGGAAGTCGGGGTGGAGGTCAAGCCGGACGAGCTACGGCTGTGGGCGGCCAGTCGGGGCGGGAACCTCAGCGTCGGCCTGACCTACCTCGCTCCCGCCCTGCCCGAGGCCGAGCTGAGCAGCAGATTCACTGCGGTGGCAGCGGCCGAGCGCGCAGCGGGTCGTGAACCGGAGCTCGCTGAGATCGCGTTCGTGCGCTCCCCGCATGAGTTGGTCGGCCTGACGGGGCCGCACGCGGACTACGTGGAACCCGTCGTCCGCCGGTACACCGAGACCTCGCTGGGCCCCGGCGTCTGAATTCAGGTGCTGGTGAGGAAGTCGCGGCCGTGCTGGTCGAGCTCGGCCCCGCAGCGCAGGCCGCGGGCCCGGAAGCGGGCAAGATCGCTGCGCATGCGGGAGACCGCTTTGCGGGTGCGGACGGAGCGGACGCTCTGCATGTGGTCGATCGCCTGGTGCCAGGTGACGCATGCCTGTTCGATGTTGCCGCGCTTGAGGTGCATCTCGGCACCGGCGACGAGGTCCAGGGCGACGATCCGCGCGGAGGTGTCGGCGGTGAGAGGGTGCCGTGGACGAGGCCGGTTCGGTCAAGTCGTGCCGGGTGGGCGGGAGCAGCGTGTCGAGTAGGGCCGGTGCGGTCGGGGGCGTGCCAGGCGACGAGAACGTGGTCGAGGCGAGGAACGGTCAGGCCACGAATGCGAAGTAGGTGCCGAGTGTGAGGCCGGAGAAGGTCAGGAGCTGTCGGGGTTTGAGGCAGCTGAAAGCGACGTGCATGCCGATGCCGGCGGCGACGGCGTACGGCATCGTCTGCGGGATGAGTAGCGCGGGGGGCAGCGCGATCTCCGCCGTGATGACGGTGGTCGCGATCAGGCGCCAGAGGCGCACGTCCCGGTCGGTGAGGTTGCCCATGTGGCGACGGACGATCCGGGGGACGGCGTACTGGCGCCGGTAGGGGAGCTGGTCCTTGACCTGGGTGTAGACGTGGATCCACTGGGCGAGGTAGAGGCCGGTGCGGAATTGGGGAGAGCGGAGTTTCTGCCAGGCGCTGTTCCAGTAGATGTCGGTAGTAATCAGTACGAGGAGGCACTGTGCCCAGGTGTTCGCCGTGCTCAGGCCGTGCTCGACGTGCAGGCCGTGCCCGAGGTCCCCAGCAAGCAGGAGGGAGGCGCCGGTCAGCAGGGTGTAGCGGATGGCGTTGGGGCTTTTGAGGTAGAGCAGTTCCATGGCGGCTCCGGCCAGGACCGGAAGGAGCGCTAGCCGGGGGGCGAGGCCGCACGCGAGGGCGAGGGCGGCGGCCGTACGGACAATCAGCGCGGGCCGGTAGAGGGTGATCAGGAGGCGGGCCCGGGCGGGGCCGAGGCGCTGCTCAGCAAGGTGGGCGCTGATCGAGGTGGCGGCGAAGCGCTCCCAGCCGCCCTGGCCGAAGGCGAGGGCGAAGCGCAGGGTGAGCACGGTGCCGAAGGTGATCCGGAACCATTGGAGTTGTCCGGGGGCGGTAGGGTGCTGGAAGCCGGAGGCGAAGGCGTCAAAGAACCACATGGCTGTCCCTCACCTTGACGGGCTGCTCACCGCAAGCCGACAGGACGCGGCCGTCACCGTCGATCCGGGTGTACCGGCCGCTGTGGGTGAGGTGGTTGATGATCGTCTGGAGTTGGGGCGGGCCGAGGATGAAACTTCCTGGGGAGAGGTGGTCGTAGACGTTCACGGGCTCGGCGCGCCCGTCTTTGGTGGTGCCGGTGAGCGTGATGATCGTGAAGTTGGCCCGGCAGAACATCTTCCAGCGCAGCCAGCGGCCGGGCAGGCGGGTGAAGCCGGTGATCATCCACGTGACGAGACCGATGGTGATGGCGATCTGGACAACGGCCAGCACGGATGCGTGCATGGGGAGGGCCTCCGGGGCGGGAGGTGATGTTGACGGGTGGGCGCCCCGCCGCAGGGCGCTGGGGGTCAGCGCTCGGGCTTGGGGGGCCGCCGCATCAGCGTGGCCGCGGCCTCGTCGAGGGTGACCTTCTCGTGCAGCAGGTCGGAGATCACTTCCGTGATGGGCATCTCAACGCCGTGTGTGTGCGCCAGGGCGAGGATCGCCTGGGCGGACTTTACGCCTTCGGTGGTCTGCCGGGTGGCGGCCGTCGCCTGCTCGATGCTCAGGCCCCGGCCGAGGTGGGTGCCGAAAGTGCGGTTGCGGGAGAGCGGGGAGGAGCAAGTGGCCACCAGGTCCCCCAGGCCGGACAGGCCGGCGAGGGTGGCCGGGTAGGCGCCCAGGGCCGTGGCCAGGCGGGTGGTCTCCGCCAAGCCTCGGGTGATGAGCATGGCCGCGGTGTTGTGGCCCAGGCCCATGCCGGTGGCGATGCCGACCGCGAGGGCGATGACGTTCTTCACCGCACCGCCCAGCTCACAGCCGGTCACGTCCGTGCTGGTGTACGGGCGGAAGTAGGGGGTGCGGCAGGCCTGCTGGAAGCGGTGGGCGGTGTCCGCGTCGGGGCAGGCGATGGTGGCGGCGGCGGGCTGACCGGTGATGATCTCGCGCGCCAGGTTCGGTCCGGACAGCACCGCCACCCGGTCCGCGCTCACGCCGGTCACCTCGGTGATGATCTGGCTCGCCCGCAGACCGCTGCTCTGCTCGATGCCCTTCATCAGCGACACGATCACGGTGCCTGGTTCGATGTGCGGCGCCCAGGCGGCGAGGTTGGCCCGCAGGGTCTGCGCGGGGATGGAGAGCACCAGGAAGTCCGCTCCCGCCAGCGCGGCGGCCGCCTCGGTGGTCGCGGTCAGGGCGTCGGGCAACTCGATGTCCGGGAAGTAGCCGGGGTTGCGGTGACATGTGTTGATCGCGTCGACGATCTCGCCACGTCGGGCGTGCACGATGACGTCGGTGCCGGCGTCGGCCAGGACCTTGGCGAGGGCGGTACCCCAGGATCCGGCCGAGAACACCGTCGCACGGAGGGAACGGTGCTGGCTCACTGTGGGGTCCTCTCGCCGACAGCAGGGCCGTCGCCGAGGCGGCGGCCGGGCGACGGCATCCTAGCGGCCACGCCCGGCCCGTCGGGACCTTCCGATGGGCGTCGCAGGGTCAGCAGGACCGCGCGACGGCCCGGCAACGTGGGCAGCACCTCGTGCGCTTCGCGCAGCATGTTCTGCGTCTGGGCCTCGCCCAGCTCGTGCCGGAGCTCGTCGCCGTGGGCGATCCACAACCGGTAGAGCCGCTCCCACATCGCGGGCTCGGCCGGGCGCTCGTCCACGTGCTCCACCGCGAGGCCGGCGACGCGGGCCTGTTCGTGCCAGGCGGGGTCCGCGGCCCGCCGCCCGGCCCGGGTCAGGACCAGCCGGCCGCCCGGGGCCAGGACACACCCGAGCTCGCGCACCGCCGCCTCCCGGTCGGCGGCGCGCCCGAGGGCGTCCACGCACACGATGCCGTGGGCGTGGCGATCGGGCAGGCCAGTGTTCTCCAGCTCGGCGACGCGGAAGACGGCCCGGTCGGCGGACATACCGAAGCGGGATCGGTGGTCGTTGGCCTGGGCGACGGCGACCGGGGAGAGGTCGAAGCCCTCCAGGCGGAGGGCCAGGGCGCGGGCCAGCCACAGGCCGATGCCACCGGTGCCGCAGCCCGCGTCCACCAGGAGCTGACCCGGGCGCATCCTCAGCCGCGCGGTCATCAGCGCCAGCAGGGGCCAGTCGCACGAGCTGGAGGAGGCGACCTCGGCCGGGTAGTCCTCCCCCATCGCCGCGGCGTACAGCCGGGAGACCAGATCGGTGCGGGCGCGGGCGGCGTGGAAGGCGTCGTACTGCGCTGAACGCCCCTGCACGGGTGCGGGCGCGGGCGGCACGCAGGGGGCCGCCGTGGTGGTCGAGTTCATCGGGGCATCACCCTCCTGATCCGTGAACGGGTACCCGGGCATACGACCTGCACGGCATGCACGGGGCTGGCCGGGTCCGACAGATCCAGGGCCACTGGCTGGTGCCCGGTGACGTGTGCGACCCGTCGTGCCACGTCCCTGGCCTGCTGGGCGAAGCCGCCACCGGCCCCATCGAAGTGGTCTGTCGCCTCCGGCCACGGCGTGAGCCCGGTGGTCCGCGCCGGGCGGAAGGGCGGGATGTCGAAGCTGGCGGGGTCGCTGGGGAGATCGTCCCGGGTCCCGGCGATGACGGTCAGCCGGGACTGCGCGGCCTCGGTCAGCGCCCGGGACAGCGCGATCGCCGGGTTGCTGTGGCAGCCGCCGCCGGCGAAGACGACCGGGTGGTCATCCGACCACAGGTAGACCACGCACACCGGCAACCCGTACGGGCCATCCACCAGCGCGATCTCCAATGCCATGCCCGCGGCCACCAGCCGGTCGATCACCTCCCGGCCATGGGGGTCATCGACCGTGGCAGGCGCGATGAGCGTGCGCCGTCGGCCGTCCAACTGCCCGTCCTGGTAGAGCACGTCCCGCTCGACGACCTCGAACAGCGCGTGCACCAGTGCCTCGTCGCGGGTATTCCCGCACGCCAGGCCGGTGCTGGTCGCGCGCAGCAGATCCGGGCTCCACTCGGGCCGCTGCGCCCGGCGGCGGACCAGATCGACCGGCAGCAGCACCTTCTCCCCGCTCAGCAGGGCGGTACCGGGCGTCCACTCCCACACCACCCGGGCCAGGGTGTGCCCGGGGTAGGGAACGGTCAGCGGCAGCGCGGCCACGGGGCAGTCGGGGGCGACGTCGGCGGCCGGGCCGCAGGCCGCGACGGGCAGCGGCTGCTCGACGTGCCACAGCTCAATCGCCTCCATCACCGCCGACAGCTTCGCCAGCAGATCGGTGGCGCCTTTGCCCTGAGAGGTACTCAGGGTCCGCGAGGCGGGCCGGATCGCCGTCCAGACCGGCAGGCCGACGCAGTCCAGGCCGGTCAGGTCGGCGACCCGGGTGATGCCGTAGTCCAGCAGATACCCGGCCACCGCCTGCCACGTCTGCTCGGGGGTCCGGGCACGCACCGTGCCCGGCAGCGCCACCAGGTCGTCAACGCCCGTCACAGGTCGCCTCCGTCCGATCGGTCGTCCCGTCCAGCTCGTCCAGGAGCCCGGGAACGAGCCGCTTGGCCGCCGCGACGGCGCGCGCCTCACTGACCAGCCCGCGCGCGGACGCCTCCGCGTCGAAGTGCCGCTCAGGGCACTGCCATATCCGCAGCAGGAGCCGGCGGGTGAGGTCGTCGCGCACCGCCGCGGTCGAGAATCCGGGCCGGCTGCGGCGCTCCCTCGCGAGGGCGTCCGCGTACCGGGCGACCGCCTGGCGGTCCAGCTCGCTCTCATCTGCCAATAGCAGGGCCACGGTCGTCTCGTCCCGCAGGTCGACCATCGGGTGGAACACACGGTCGGCGGGCAGGCCACCGCCGGTGACCTGGGCCAGCCGCTCCGCCAGCGGCAGACCCAGACCGCCGTCGGATGGATGCAGGGAGCGGTGCTCGAGGTAGGCCACCCACGTCTTGCGGAACGCGGGGTCGAACACCTGCTGGTAGACGAGCCGGTCCTCGGCGAACAGCTCGAGCCCGTCCACGCGGTCGCGGGCAAAGGCATTGGACCATCGCCTGAAGTACGTCGACTCCCACACGGACGGCGACGGCCGGAAGACAGCCCGCGGCGCCCGGCCACTGAACGCGGTGCGCACGGCCGCGAGGGCGTCGGCGCGCTTGAGGTCGCCGAAGTGCCGGTCCTGCTCACGCCGCTCGGCCAGCCATGTGGCGAACTCCGTCTCGCCCTGGCGTCGGCAGGCGGCCCGCACGGCGGCCGTGGTGCGCTGCGGATAGTAGACCGCACGCAGCACCGTCAGCAGCCCGGCGGCCCGCTCGCCGTTGAGCACCCCGGCCGAAACGGCCAGCTGAAGAACGTGCCGGAGGTTGACCACCGGCCAGGTCAGCGCCTCCCACTGCCCGTCAGGGGCCTGCCCGACGGCCACCTCATCGTCGCCGACGGTATCCCCACGGGCGTAGGCGGCATAGATGCTGCCGACCCCGAGCACCCCGAACGCCGCCAACTCCGCTGCCCGCAGCGCACCGATGCTCGCCGCCCCGATCACCACAACCCCCCGGCCCATCGCCGCCAGGATCTCCTTGTGACGCAGCGCCGACGCCTGGTGATACACCCCGTCGATGATCACTGCGGTGTCGCCACCGCGGATTACGTCGGCGAACAGGTCCCCATGCCGCACCGGTGGCCACACCCGCACACCCGGCACGGCCAGCTGCGGCTCGGGCCGCGACAGCGTCGGCCCAACGAACACATGAATCACTGCGACCTCCAGACGGTCACGTACGAAGGGCGCCCCTCCCCGCCCAACGCGACCGGCGTGAGGGGAGGGGCGCCCAGGTCAGGACGTACGAGAGAGGGCTACTCCTCGTCCTCCACGTCGGTCGCGATCACCACGGCCCCGGTGATCTCCTCGGTCTTCTCCACGGGCCCCGAGGAGCTGATGGCGACGCCGGACTTGGACTGCTCCATGGTCTTCTCCTTCTGTTGCTCGATCGGACGGTGCGAGCCGACTGCCCGTACCGGTGGTGCCACGGGCCCCGGGAGATTCCCCGACAGGTCCGTACTGCCCGCCCCTGGCCTGGAGCGGGAAGCCTGGTATTCATCAGCCGGCCGTGGCGTCGGAGACGCTCACCGACGCCACGGCCGGGGTAGTAGGGGATGGCGTGCTCGCTGGCCATCAGATGGCTGGTCACGGCGAGCGACTGGAAGAGGTCCTCGCAGCTCACCTGTACAGGCGACGGCTGTGGGCTACTCCGAGGGCCATTGCGCGGCGACCGTCGGGCTCATCTCCGATGAGGCGGTCAAGCTGCTGACGAAGGACCATAACCGGGCCGGCGAACCCGAGCGCCGCGATCGCGAGAACAGCCCGCCACCCGGCGCCGTGACCGGTACTCACCGCACCGCCGTCCCGCGCCCGCTGGTCAACTCTTTCAAAGCGCGGAACAGCAGGTCCGCCTGTACGAGCGGGGGGCCTCCACCCGGGGCGCGGAGAGCCAGTCCGCGGCCGGCGCGCCCGTGCTGGTCGTGGGCACCGACAGGTGCATCCCATCCGAGAGCACCCGGATGCCCGGCAGCGTCTGGTGGGGGAAGCACCGGGGCGTGACCAGGACGCAGAGCCGGTCGCGGACGTGGTCGGCCAGCACGGGGCACCCGACCCCCGGGTCCACGCGCAGGTGGTCCAGGGCCCGCAGCCCCAGCACCAGGGGATGGATGACCACGGCGTCCCACCGAACCCCACACGCCTCCCACCGGCCCCGGTCGCGGATGCTCCCCCACGCCTCACGCTTGCCGTCGTCCGGGACCGCGAGCGCCGTCCAGCGCGTCGTGGTGTTCATCAGGGCCTCCCTGCCATGCCAGTGCTGTGCATGCGTCCACGCAAGCAGTCACCGCTCTGCGAAAGCGATGCCAGGGCGATGAAAAACCGATGTAACTACCGGCCAGGGGGTGAACCATGGCCAAAGCCCGGGCACACCAGGACTGGGAGCGGTACCGTCACCGCGCCCCGTCATTGCGGATGCTGCCCCGGAGCGCCCTATGGCCAAGCGCCATCCCCCCAATGCCGTCTTACGCGAGCTGCGCGTGATCACGTTCCAGATGTCCCGCGCCGAGTTCGCCGCCGCCGTCAACGACACGGCCGCACGCATGGGGGAGAACGTGGCGTGCGGCGCCCGGCTGATCGCGGCATGGGAGGACGGCGACGTCGGCTGTCCCCAGGCGGCGTACCAGCGCGTCCTGACGACGATGACCGGGCGGACGACCGAGGAGCTGGGCTTCCGCCTCACGACCCGACCGGAGTCCCGACGGCCGACCCGGCCGTGCGAGACGGACCAGGAGGAGGACGTGATCCGCCGTGCCTTCCTGGCCGACAGCGCAGGCGTCGCCCTCTCCCTCATCCTCCTGCGACCCGAGTCAGCCGCCCCGGGCCGGATAGGGGTCCGCGACATACGCGCCGTCGACCAGGCCGTCACCACCCTGTACGCCCACGATCACGACCACGGCTCCGCCACCCTGCGCCGCGACGCCGGCCAGGCCCTGCACACCGCCTACCAGTGGCTGCAGGAAGGCCGGTACACGGAGAAGACCGGCCGCCGCCTGCGGGCGGCGACGGGCCATCTGTCCATCGCCGCCGGCTGGCTGTCGTACGACTCCGGCCGCGCCGCCGACGCCCGCTCCCTGTACGGCGAGGCCCTGGCCGCCGCCCGCCTCGCAGACGACCCCGCCCTCGAAGCCCATGCCTTCGGATGCCTGGCACTCCTCGCCAAGTCCTCCGGCCGACCCCGCGAGGCGATCTCCGCCGCCCAAGGCGCCCAGAAAGCCGCGCACGGCCACGGCTCCCCGCGGATGCTCGCCCTGTTCGCGATGCGCGAGGCCGGCGGATGGGCCCTCATGGGCGACGCCTCCGCCACCGACCGGGCGATCGTGCGCGCTCACACCCTCCATGCCAAAGGCCCCCGCGACACCGACCCCGCGTGGCTGGAGTTCTTCACCCCCGCCGAACTGGCCGGCCTCGAAGCACTCGCCCGCGCCGACCTGGGCCAGCACGAAAGCGCTGCCGCCGGAGCCGAGCAGGCCGTCCTGCTGCACGGAGATCAGTTCGCCCGAAACCGGGCCTTGTACCAAGCCGACGTCGCCATCCAACATGCCATCAGGGGCCGACCGGAACCGGAAGCAGCCGCCGAGGCCGCCGGCCGCGTCCTCGCGTACCTCCCCGACGTGCGCTCCGACCGCCTGCTGCAATCGCTGCACAACGTCGAAAGCGCCCTGCAACGGCACAACGGCGTCCCCGCGGTCGCCGACTGGCTGGAGGAGTACCGCACCACCACCGGCACCGGCTGACAAGGAGACGGCTTGAGCACCAGCACCGACGTGGTCCTGCGCACCTACGGCCCCGGCCAAGTCCCCCCACTGCTCGACGTCGTCGCCGACATCTGGGCCGACGCCCACCCCGAACTCGTCGACAACCCCGGCGCCACCGCCGCCGGCCTGTCCGTACCCGCACTCCGCCGCCAGATCACCAGCCACCTCAAACACCCAGGCTTCACCCTCGTCGCCGCCTACATCGGCGGCACACCAGCCGGATTCGGCTACGCCTTCCCCTGCAACGCCCGCTACTGGTTCGGCCCCGACCTCGTGGACCGCGTCCCCGACGGAGCCCGCACCGAGCGCCTCATGGGCCTGTGCGAACTGGCCGTCCGCTCACCATGGCAGTCCCAAGGCATCGGCTCCCAGATCCACGCCGAGCTATTGAAGGCCATCAACCCCCGCTGGTCCTCCCTGCTCGCCCTCCCCTCCAACGAACGCGGCAAGGACCTGTACGCCCGTCTCGGCTACCGCTACGTCGGCCCGTACCGCAACACCCCCGACGGCCCCGTCTTCGATCTGCTGCTCCTCCGCGTCGAGGGGAACGAACATTCCTGACCCGGAGGAGTGCCACGTTTCCGAGGGCAGGCATGCCCTCCACAGGGCACGCCCTGGTGCAGTCTGCTCCGCCAAAGGTCAGCGAAATTCGGGCCCGTCAGGGTCGACGGGAAGCCGTGGAGAGAGGGGCACGTCGGGGAAGGTCATGCGGTCGTGGCCGGTGAGCTCAATCCTGTACGGACACCACGCCTCCACTACATCCAAGGCCAGCGGCGGGGGCGGCAACTCGGCAACGGTCACCGTCCGCTCATCAATCAGGGCGGCGGCGTGGTTATGCCACCACCGGACCCAACCGTACAGCGCAGAGGGGTACAGGCTGAGCGGGCCGGGATTCTGCGGGTCGGCGGCGGTCATGGTGACCAGGTAGCCGGTCTGGCTGGCGCCACGGGCGGTGGTCAGCCAGACCAGCACGGTGCGCCCGTCGACGATCGTGCCAACGCACCGCGCGTACGGGTAGCGGCCGCGCAGGCGGTCCAGGGCCAGCAGCGGAGGGCTGTCGCCAGCCTCGGCCACGACGATGCTTGCGGATTCCGCGCGCTGCTCCTGGTCGAAGCGGTCCTGGCTCAGCTTCCTGCGGGCTTCGGTGGACCAGGCCGGGGATCAAGGGCTCGATCTCCGCCCATGGTCTGGGCACCATGGCCATCATGTGCAGCTGGAGCGTCTCCGGCTCCTGCCACATCACCTCGGGCGGCTCCAGCGGGTACCGGGTCACGTGGACCTGGAGCACCTCGTCGGGGCCGGGCACGGCATGGGTGTCGACGTTGGCGGCCGGGACCCGGGCTCCCGGATAGATCGCGACCATTGGGTGCCCCGTCGGCGCGCGCCCGTCGTCGTTGTCTGCACGCATCTCCCCGCCCCTACTCGTTTACGTGATCGTCCGCGATGACGGTAGCAACGGGCGGCAGAGACGTGCGGTTCTGATCGAACGAGGGTAAGGCGCGACTTTGGGAGGCACCGGGCAGGGCACCAGCATGGCTGCACCAGCAGGCGCCGTGCGAACTATTCGATCGGCTCGACATCCGGCGGCCTGAACCGGCGAAAGGGGTTCGGGGCGGGGAAACCGACACGGTCCGGGCCGGTGAGGAGGACACGGTACGGACGCCATGCCTCGACGACGTCCAGGGCCAGCGGCGGAGGCGGAAGGGATTCCGCGGGCGGCACCCACGAGTTCGTGGCCTGGCTCGCCCAGCGCGGACGCTGGCTGTCCTACTCGGTCGGCATGGTGATCACCGAGGCCATCCACGAGCACGTTCTGAAGATCCCGGCATCGGCCTGGACACCTGCGGTCGAGTCGGACGGCGAGGTCCGTGATGGGGCCTGGGTCGCCGAACTCACCGGCGACCTGCTCGACGGCTGGCCGCAGGGCATTCGGTTGATCGTCCGCAAGGAACGGCCCCATCCCGGAGCCCAGTTGAGGATCGCGGACGCTGACGGCATGCGGATCACCTGCTTCGCCACCAACACACTCAACCGGCCCATCGCCCAACTCGAACTCCGCCACCGGCTGCGGGCCCGCGCGGAGGACCGGATCCCGGCCGCGCGTGCGACCGGACTGCGGAACCTGCCCCTGCACGACACCGCGCAGAACGGCATCCGGTTGGAGATCGTCCAGATCGCCCTCGACCTGCTGGCCTGGATGCCCATGCTCGCCCTGACCGATCAGACCCGGCTCGACTCCGTCAGCGGCCCATCACGAAAGATCGAGGCTAGGGAGCCAAGCTATTCCTCAGGTTCCGATAGCCGGGGTTACCAATAACGGGGAGCGGGGCGGTGTCCAGGACCTCCAGGGTGTCGACGGTGAGCCGGGCCGGGGCGCCCTCGGTGGTGGGCTGGAGGCCGGTGCCGGTGACGCGGAGGAGGTCGCCTGGCTGGATCTCGCGCAGGAGCACGGCGGTGATGCGCGGGTCGGCGGTGGTGCAGGCGTACACGGTGTCCGGGGTGTCGGGGGCGATCCGGTCTGCGTCGGTGGGGGAGTGGATGAGGTCGAACGTGGCGGTGCCCCAGCTGGCGCCGGGTGCCGGGATCGCGTCGACGTAGCCGTCTATGGCGAGGTGGGTCTGCGGGCTGGCCATCATCGGGTCTCCGTCCGGGCCTTGGCGGTGCGTGGGGAGCGGGGTCGGGGGGTGTACTGCGCGCGGAGCAGGAGCTCTCAGTTGCGCTGCTGCTGACCGGGTGTGATCGGCCGGGCCTTGGGTCCGTGGCGGTGCCAGAGCGGTGAGGCCGGCGGTTCCGGGTAGGTGAGGGCGTGGTCGACGTCGCGCTGGGTGCTGTTCATGGGGTCTCCAGGCGAGTGGTCCCGGCCGCAGGCCGGGTAGCTGCTGGAGGTCCTGTGCGGCCAGGTCCCCGGTGGGCTTCCAGGGCCCGAGCTGTCCGCGTGCGGGGATCGGCAGGGCGAGGGCTTGGACGTCGGCGAGCTCCAGGTGCCAAAGGCCGGGCTGCGCCCACTCGGTGCGGGGTGGCGCGCCGTCCAGGTTCTGGTGGCAGTTGGTCAGCCGGGCGACGCCGATCACGGTGCTGGTCGGCAGGTCGCGGCCGCGGATCGTGCGGGCGATCAGCGGCTGGCGCAGGGCGGGCTGGTCGATCTACTTGCCTGCGTGCAGGAGCATCCAGCCGTGCCAGAACCAAGCCCGGGGGCGGTTCTTGACCGTCTTGGCTCCCGCCAGGATGCAGGTCGCCCATGGCTGCTTGACGGTGAGGCTGCGGATCCGGTCGCCCTCTGAGACCGGCACGCCACCCACCTATCGGATACGGGTGCGCGGCGCACGGATGGGACCGTGCGCCGCGCTGTGGTCCCCGGGGGACCGTGGTGTGTCCGGGCTGCCCGGTGGGGGCCCGGGGGTGGTTCAGGAGGAGTAGTCGCGCAGGAACAGGGAGGTGCCGGAATCGGTGCGGGAGGCGTTGACGCCGTCGCCCCGGGTGTAGTCGCCGCGTTCGTTGTCCGCCCAGTCCTGGATGGGGCCGGCCGCTCCCTTCAGGTGCTGGAAGATGCTCGGGTCGCCGGCGGCGGAGCCGAACTGGTACACCCTGGAGGTGTCGGTGTAGGGCTGGTAGGGCTCGAAGGGGCCTCCGGCCTTGGCTTGTTTGATCAGGTTGTTGCGGAAGAAGATGTTCTGCGGTCCGGTGGCGCCGGACCAGCCGATGCCCTTGGCGCCGGCGGTCCAGTAGATGGGCCACCAGGTGCCCTTGTCGCCGGCCCCGCCCTCACCACCGCAGTTGGCGGTGCACTTGCCGGAACGGTGGTCGTAGGGAACACGGACGGTGTTGTTCTCGAAGAGGTTGCGGCGTTCCCAGCCGCCGTGCAGGTTCAGGTCGGAGTCGAAGTCGTTGCCGAGGGCGACGTTGCCGGAGGCCGACCACTGGAAGGTGAAGTGTCGTAGGTTGCGGCTGGTGTTGAAGGCGTAGAGGGAGTCCCAGACGCGGGATCCGCGCAGGTATCCGTTGCCGCCCTTGCCTTTGTTCCAGGCGCCGTCGAAGACGTTGCGCTCGATCTGGATGTTCTTGGCCACCTCGGTGACGACCGGGTGGGAGCCGGTCATGTCGGCGCGGACGCCGCGCACCCAGGAGTCGGAGGCCCATTTGAAGACGATGCCGTGCATGGCGTACTCGGGGGCCATGTTGCCGTAGTTGTTCACGGCGTCGGTCGGTGTGAGCTGGTAGGTGCCGCCTTTGAGCTTGGGCAGGCCGTTGATGTCCTGGGTGAAGGAGAAGTCCTCGAAGCCCACGTCCGTGATCATCTTCAGAGGGGTGACCTTGCTGGCGTAGGGCTTGTCCTCCAGTTCCAGTGGCGGAGAGCCGTCGGAGGTGGAGTTGACCGGGAGGTCGAACTCCAGAGGCTTGTCGATCGTGACGGTGTGCTTGGCCGGGTCCACGGCGGTGATGGTGAACACCTGCTGGCGCATGTGCAGGTTTTGGATCTTGGGGTCCTCCACCGAGGCGGGAATTTCCTGCGACTGGTAGAACTTCAGGCTGTTGGCCGCGCCGACCCACAGGTAGCCGCCCGGCTTGAAGACGCCCATGGTCGCCTGGGGATCCACTTGGATGACCCGGTCGCCCTGGCGGGCGGCGTAGTTGGCGTCGGCTGCGGCGCCGGACACCGTGACGCCCGAGTCCCAGTGCTGGTTGATCGAGCCCTCAAAGAGGTCGCGCCGGTTCTCCGGGATCTTGGAGGGGTAGTCGCAGACTCGGGTGTATTTCTCGGCGACCTCGCGCGTCTGGACGCGGAACAAGCCGCGACCCGGCCAGATCCAGCCGCCGGTGCCGATGTAGCTGCCCAGCTTGAGCTTGCACTCGTGCCTCATCCCCGCCTGCTCCCAGCGCTCGCCCTTCTCGTTCAGGGTGTCGTAGCGGGTGCTCTCATCGGGGCGGAAGACGATCCGCGAGCCGTTCTTCGGGTCCGCGCCCTGTCCCCGGATGACCAGGTAGGAGGCGTCCACGGAGAGCTGCTTGCTGACGTTGAGCACGCCCTTGGGCAGCTCGATCACCGACAGCCTGCCCGGGGCGGCGTTGGGCGTGCACGCGGTGCGAATGTGGTCGATGGCCTTCTGCAGCCCCTCCGTGTCGTCCTGTCCGTCGTCGGGCTTCACCTTGAACCGCGTCTCGAGTTCGAGCGGGGTGATGTGGCAGGCGGCGTTGGTGGTGCGGGAAGCGGCGCCAGGCAGCGTCTCACCTCCGTGGTAGCCGGCCCGGCTCCAGTCGGGCAGCCCGGCCATGGGCGCGCGGCGGTTGCTCTTGCTCAGCACCTGGTTGGTGGTGTCGACCGTGGTGTCGACCGAGTCGCCCGAGCGGAACGGCTTGCCCACACAGGCGGACGTCACCGGGGATGTGCCCAGTTTCTCCGCGACCTTGGTCAGGCAGGCCGACAGGGCCAGCTGGCCGTAGTAGTTCGGGTGGACGGCCTCCTGCTGGTGCCCCTGGGACTGCCACGGAAGGTTCTTGACGCCCTCGAACAGGTACGGCACGAACCGCACCCACTCGGCGTGCTCGGCCTGGAGCGGGGAGGACAGCTTGTGGGCCGTGTTGGCCTGCTGTGCGTTCCGGCTGCACAGCTCGTGCCCAGCGAACGCGTCCTGCAGATCCAGGAAGGACACCCCGGCCTTGTTCGCGGCGCTGCGGAGCATGGCGCTGATCCGGGGCACCACCGAGGTGTTCGCCCAGTCGCTGTCCGCGTCCAGGAACGGGCATCCGCCGCTCAGGTACCGGCTGTACTTGTCCGGCGGCAGGGGAGCGTCCTCCGGGTCGCGGTAGTCACGGCCGCGCGGCAGCGGGTTGGGGTAGGACTGCAGCACGATCTGGTACGAGCCTTCCTCCTGACCCGCCTCGCTCAGCACCTTCCGGATCGCCTCGACCGACTGCACGACCTTGTCCTGCACGGGCTCGAGGGCCTCGGCGAAGTCCTTCTCCTTGGCGCCGCGGCAGCCCTTGTTGAACTGGGACGGGGAGAAGTACGCCTTGACGCAGTCCTGGAGGATGTCGGAGAACTTCAGGTCGTTGCCGCCGATCGACAGCGCGACCAACCGTACGTCGTTGTTCTTCGCGATGTCGCGCAGGTCGTCGATCTGGGTCCGCTGGCCCTTGAACCCGGTCGTCGTGATGTTGTCCGTGACCGCACCCGAGCAGGCGATGTTGAACCGTCTCTCCACCGGCACGCCCGCGACCTTCACCCCCTTGATCTCGGCGGAGTCGGACCGGTCGCACGCGCTACCGCCCTTGCCGTAGGACGTGTCGCCGTAGACCTTCGACAGGTCGCGGTCGCAGGCGGTCTCGTCACCGTTGCAGTTCACCGCGGCCCGGTCGGTGCCCCACGCCGAACCAGCCGCGGAGGAAGCGGCATTCCCCGCCCACCGGCCGCCCTCACCCGAGATGTAGCTGTCTCCCATGGAGACGACCGCGGACGGCGAACCGCATGCGTCCCCCGCGGCACGCGCGACGCGTCGGGCACCGGCCTGGTTGTAGTACGTCAGTTTGGACCAGTCACTGTTGCACGTGGGACTGTTCAGACGGGCGAACCGCACGGGCCAGTGGTCGGATCCATCGTTCTGGTTGTTCCCGGCCACGACGAGGTTCGACAGCTGATCGCTCGCGACCATGAAGTCCAGCGGGAAGCCGGACAGCTGTGTCGGGACAGGGGTGCCGTCCGGGGCGCCGTTGACCGTCGGGTAGAACGTGGTGGGGAAAACATTGCGCGTATAGGCCGCGTGGCTGTTGAAGTCGCCCAGGGCCCGCCACCGTTGGCCGGGCATGGCACGGGCGACCGTGTTGATCAGGGCAACGGCATGCGGGTTGGGCGTATCGCCGGAACGGATCGAGGCCGCGTGGATGTCGAAGTACCAGGTGCCATTGACCTGTACACCGAACGCGGGACGCGACCTTATCCACCTGTTTCCCGTGTCCTGGGCGGGGAGGATCGTGATACGGGACCTGAGGTCGGCAAGGTTCTGGGGTGCGTGCCTCAGCCAGATCGCCATGGACTTCTGGCTGTTGCCCTGCGTGTCTGGATCATCGGGATCGATACTGGTGCCGGCGCCCCAAAGGTTCCTGTCGAGGATGTCCAGGTAGAGCAGAACCCCTTCCTCCGTTCCTCGTCCGGGCTTGCCCCACCGCTGCGCGTAGAGCCGGTACTTCAGGCTGGGAAGCCCGGTCGCGGTCTGCGTGGGGTCGTTGAGGTTGTTACCGAGCTCCACAGTCCTGGCGAAGTCGGAGGGAGGAGTTGTGGCTTCCTGCAGCGCCAGGACATCGGCGTCTTTGATCAGGCTCGACCTGACGTAGTTCCACCGGGTACCGCCCTGCATGTTGAACGTGATGGCCGACTCATCGATGGCCTCGAGCGCCCGCGCGGACGCGGGCGCGAACACTGTGACGAGCGAGGCGAGCATCGCCACGCACAGCGTCTGCACCACCGTGCGGGCCCGCCAAGGGCTCGGTCTGTGCCGGGAACTACGCCCCGGCGTACCTATGGACAAAGGTCCGTCTCTCTCTTCCGGTCCGCACACGTGGCGGACGACAGTGAGAGAATATAAAGAAATCTTAAAGCCACTTGACGGAAGCACTCACTCGCCGGGCCGCACGCCCGCGACCACAGGGGGCAATCCCCCGGACCGGCGCTCGCGCCATGCCCCGCGACGAGGAGCAGTTGAGCACCGTGACTGCGCGACCGATGACATGTTCGGAAATACATTAACCGCCTTTGAACCTGACGACCAACCACATCTCCCGGCCTGAGCGGCTTGAGTGAAGAACGGCGCTGTTCTCCGGATCCGGTCGGCACGATCGTCCGGACCCAGGATCTTCGCCGGGTGGCCCGGCCGTGCCACCGCCGACAGCGCGGCCAGGCCGCCCTTCTCCCGCAGAACGCTGACCCGGAATGACACCGCGCGCTACGGCAAGGCCGAGACCCAGGCGTGGGACCGAATGCACCCCTTGCTGACCCACCGCTCCGCATGGATCGACGACGACGGGGAACTTCCCCTGGTCAAGGGCACCCTGCTCTGGCTGAAGGTCGACCACCTCCCCGGCGACCGCGACGCGCCACCCATCTGGCTGTGGTCCTCCGCCATCGACGCCAACGCCGAGGACGTCGACTTCGTGTGGTCGTGCTACCTGGGGTGCCGTTAACGAACGGCGAACAAGGTGACAAGTGACCCGCCAGTAGCCTTCGGTTCGAAGGTGCTGGTCCGGGAGGCTGTGGGAGGACCTGCCGGAGATGGCCTCGGGCGTCACCCGTCTCCAGGCGATCCGGGCGGGGTGGCTGGATGGTCCGCCGGCGAACCGGACCGTGACCTGGCCCGGTCCTGTACGGACCCGAACTGCCTCGGCGCTCGCTGACCTCGCTTCAGGCCGCGAGCTGGAGCCGGTGGCCCATGTTCAGCTGGACCTCGCCGTACGGGCGGACGTGCATCCAGAACAGCGGGGTGAGGGCCCGCTTGTCCTCCTCGGTGAGGACCCCGGCCCATTCGGGCTCGGTGAGCAGGTCCTGGATCATCAGCGTGTTGACGAACACGAGGGCCGTCTGGAGCAGGTGCAGGGAGAGGACGGAGAGTTCCTGCTGGTCACGGCGGTTGCTGGAGAGTTCGCCGCTCTTGCCGAAGAAGATGACGTCGTTGGCGCCGTTCCAGCCCTCGACGACGTTGAGGCCTTCCTGGATTTCGCGCTGGAGGTCGCGGTTGCGCAGGTAGCGGGCGACGAAGATGGTTTTCTGTGCCCGGCCGACCTCCAGCATGGCCTGGTAGACGGGGTGGGAGGCGGTGCGGGTGAAGCGCCGCAGGATGGCCTCGGTGGAGGCGGTGCCGACCCGGATGGCGGTGGCGTACTTGATGAGCTGGTCGTAGTTGTTCGCAATAACGTCCCAGCGGATCGGGCGCGTCATCGCGCCGTGGAGGCGTTCGTAGGTGTCTTCGTCCTCGCGGCCGGGCCGGTAGAGCTTGACCTTGTTGATCTGCTTGATGCGCGGCAGCAGGTCGTAGCCCAGGAGCCTCGTGAGGCCGAACCCGATTTCCGATTGGCCGTGCGAGTCGACGTAGTTTCCTTCGGCCTGCATGGTGGTGGCGTGGCGCATCATGCCCTCGATGGCGGCGGCGACCTCGGAGGCGGTGCAGTTCAGCAGCTGGGAGTGGATGGCCATCGAGCCCTTTTCGATGTGCCAGTAGACGAGCACGCCACGGCCGCCGTAGCGGGAGTGCCATTCGGTGAAGATGTTGCGGTCCCAGGCTTTGAAGTGGGTGGAGTCCGAGGCCACGGTGGTGGTGCCCTGGCCCCAGATGGCCTCGGAGCGGGCGGCGAAGGTGGCGTTGGCGACGGCCACGCCGGCGGCTTTGAGGCCGGGGGGCGGTGAGGTAGCGGCGGGCGGTGTAGCGCAGGTCCTCCTCGCTGTGGCCGTGCTTGCCGGCGGCCACCGAGCGGATTCCGGAGTTCGTTCCGTACGCGTAGGCGATCAGCAGCAGCCGCTCCAGCAGCTTCGCCTCGTCGATCGACTCGCGCATGCCCGGCGGGCTGAGGGCCTTGAGCATCCCCGTGCGCAGGGCGGCTTCCTTGAGGATGTCGATCAGGGCGACGGTGCCCCACTTCTTACGGATCGCCTTCTTCAGCCGCCGGAGGTTCTTCGGCTCCTTCTGCGGCTCCGGGTCGGTGAACTTGATCGCCCCGCTGCGGCGCTTGCCGTCGATCGTCACCCACGGCAGCTTCGGCAGGGCCGTGTTCAGCGCGGTGAGGGCGTCGCGCATTTCGCGCCCCAGCTGGTCGATGAAGACGGCTGCGTCGCGGGGCTTGTTCAGCTTCTCGTAGTACTCCGCCCGGCGGAGCTCGAAGTCGTCGGGCAGGTCCTCATCCGGGTTACGCCATTTGTCGGCGCCCACGACCCAGATCTCCTTGCAGCGCAGGCACTCGCGCAGGGCCTGGAAGACGCACGCCTCATACACGGTCCGCAGGACGCGTTGTGGGCCCTTGGCGGGGGTGTGGAGGGCGAACTCCATCCAGTCCTTGCGGACCACGCCGTCCCAGGGAATGGTCTCGCCGAGCGGCAGGTAGGTGGTCGAGGAGTCCTTGTGGCGCTCGATCAGCTCCAGGGCTTCGATGACGGGCTTGTGCTTGTCGTTGGAGGAGCGGAAGTCCAGTACGCCCAGGAGCTTGGTCAGCCCGGCGCGGTAGTGGTTGCTGTAGGAGGACTTGAACACCTGGCGCTTGGAGCGGGCGAAGGCGGCGTTCGTGGCCTTCATCTCCGCGACCAGGTCCTTGAGGGTCGTCTCCCCGCCGGCCGCCGGGAAGACGACTTCGCGCACCGAGCTCTCCGGGGCGCCCAGCGATGCGGCGGCGATCTTCCCCAGCAGCCCGGCTTTGCCCCTGACCTTGGTGAACTCGGCGACGAACGCCTCGGTGACCTTCTTCTCCGCCCGCGCGTTGATACGGTGCACGGTGGAGTTCAGCAGCTCCACCAGGGTGTCGGTGATCTCCCGCTGCCGCTGGAAGAGCAGCGCGGCCAGGAGCACCTGCCGCGTCGCCGTATCGAAGCGCCGCAAGTGGCTGGGCGAGGCCGCCATCGCGCGGGCCCGCCAGGCATTGATCACCTGCACGCCGATCCCGGCGAACACCTTCTCCGGCACACCGACGGCACGGACCTGCTTGAGCTTCTTGATCTCGTCCAGCAGCGAGTTCAGGCTGACGTTCCCCGGGTGGGACTTGATGTCGGCCAGCACCGTCTCGACGTCGTCCTCGCCCTCCTCGTCAGGGCTGTCGCTGTCTTCTGTGGCCGCCTCGGGCTCCGCGCCGTCCGCGGGGGCCCCGGTGAGGTCGGTGAAGACCAGAGCGTCCAGGCGCCGTCGGCAGCCCTCGGCCTGCGCGAGGCGGGCGGCGACCTCGGCGACGGCCCGCTCGTCGGCCTGGCGGAGCGCGGAGCGGATGATCGACGTGACCTGGTCCGGGGTCGGCGGCTCGGTCCGGTCGTGGTGCATGCGCTGGAAGAGTTCGCTGCGGACTTGTTCCTCGCGGCGTTCGTCGTGCCAGATCGCGTCGACCAGGTGGGAGGTGAGCTTGATCTGGTCGGTGACCGAGCACTCATGCCAGCCGGTCAGCTCCCGGATCTCGGTGCGGTGCCGCTTGGCCGTGCGGGAGGTGAAGTCGTACAGCCCCATGTCGGCAGCCGGGACACCGACCTGGTTGGCCACGTGCGCGACCGCGTCCGCCGGCAGTTCGATGCGGGTCTTGGGGAAGCGGCCGCGGAAGAGGACGAACTTCAGCTGGACGGCGAAGCCCAGGCGGGTGGCCCCGCTCTTGTTCCGCAGCCAGTCCACCTCGTCGCCGACGAGCGTGAAGTGCTCGACCACCGCGTCCAGCCCCAGATCCCGACTCACCCGGGCCCGCCCCTTCCTCGACGCCCCGGGCCGGGCGACGAGCTGCCGCCGGTGGTACCGCGTGCGGCGTTCACTCGTTCAGCTCAACGACGTGATCCACTTCCGGCAACGGCCGTATGGATGGGTGAGGAGATGAGGGTGGCCATCTCGGTGGCCCCGCGCCCGCCTGAAGCCGTTGTTGAAGCCCTGCTGAAGGGCGCGACCGACAGCCCGATCTGCCGGGTGGAACCGGCGGTGCTCGCGGATGCCATCGACGTCGTGAACGCCTATGCAGAGACCGCACACACCACCGCGGAACTGGCGGAGCTGCACGATGCGGCGGCGGCCGCCTCCATCAAGAGGTGGGGCCGTGCCCGTTGGTGCTGTTCCCCGGACCTGGACCCGGAGCAGATCGAGGACGAGCCCGACATCGCCGCCGAGTGGGGATGGCGTCCCACTGCGTGGTATAGCCGATCACGGGCCAGGTATGCGCGGGCTCGCTCCCGGGGCGCACAATCGCGAAGGCTTCACGCGCCCTGAGCATGGGGCAGTCACTTCCCGCGGCAGCCGCGGAGTTATAACCGCTCTCGCCAACATGCTCACCGAGCGCCAGCACTGACTACACCCGCCCCAGCCGACTACTGCGGCCGTCCGACCGGGAGACCCGCCGTGACACCCCTGCCCTACACCATCCCTTCCCTGTACTGTCCTGCGGCGCCCCCACGCCATCCGCAGGCAGATGAGATCAAGCAGCGGGTCGATGCCCAGTTCGCTGAATACGGGCTGCGGGAGATTCCCGAGTACGCCGCCGCCTACGACAGCATGGAAATGAGCGAGCTGTTCGTGCGCTGCCATCCCGTCGGCGAGATGAGCGCCCTCCTGGCCATCGCCCCGTTCTTCTTCCTCGCCGGACTCGACGACAAGCCGCAGTCGGCCACAGATGCCGCCCAGCAACCGCCCGGTATCTCCAGCCTGATCGGAGCAAGCGCGGAGGACGTCATCGCCCTCATGGCCAGCCCCGATGTGCAGCGACTGGTCACCGACCCGCTCGCGGCGGCATTCCTGCAGGCCGGGCGGCACTTTGCGGACGTCGCCACACCGGACAAACTCCGTCTTGTCGTCACACGCTTCATGGAGTGGGTCACTGTCGAACGCCGCCTGACCGAGCAAGAAGCCAGCGGCTACAGGCCCGGCATCACAGAAGCCATCCACGACCGGATGACCTCAGTCGCGCTCCCGTTGATCGAGGCGTTCACAGCCGGGGCTTTCCCCGGCCTCACACACCGCCAGGTCGTCCAGGCCCCGGCCTCGGAGTTCTGGCAGCTCATCGCGCTGGCCGCTGCGGCCCACAACGACCTCATCTCCGGATACGTCGAACACGACGTCGCCGGCAACCTCGTAAACACCTTTGCCCGCGAGCCCGGGACCACATGGCAGGAAGCCGCCGACCGTGTGGCGGACCTGGCCGACCGCGCCCTGGCCGAAGCCCAGCGGTGCCTCGACACTCTCGTAGTCAGCAGTGCGGATCCGGAGTTGCTGGATCATCTCACCACCGCGCTGGCCCATCCGATCGTCGCCATCCGCTGGTTCTACCCCCGGCAGATGACCCGCCGGTATCGCACCACGAGTCTGGACCTGACCCGCGCGATCCCGCCCCTCACGGATGAACCCCAGAACATCGGGCCTCCCGGCATTGACATCATCGACCATCTCTGGCATCCGGAGACGGGGTTGTAGCTGCCGCTGAGGGAGCCGTCAGCAGTGCGGGCCATTCGAACACCTCGCCCGTCTCAGCCCCCAGCCGTGGGCAGCGGCGGTCTCCGCACGTGGTGGCAGACCTGTAGCGGTCATGTCCCCTGTGATGGTGTCGCGAGGTCGATCTGATCTTTGGTTTGGGGGTAGATCGTGTCCATGCTGCCTTCGGGGAGGTAGCGGCGGGGGAAGGCGATCCACTCGTCGTGCATCTCGACGAGCACGGCGGTGGTGAGGCGCTCAAGGGCATCGGGGTTGGGAAAGATCTGGACGACGTCGGTCCGGCGTTTGATCTCGCGGTTGATCCGTTCCAGTGGATTGGTCGACTGGATCTTCTTCCAGTGCCGGTCGGGGAAGTCCGCGAAAGCGGTCAGGTCCTCCTTCGCTTCCAGGAGCATGTTCTTGACCTTGGGGAACTGGCGGCCGAGCATGTCGGCGACGGTGTCGAGCTGGGCCCGGACGGCTGTGGCGGTGGGCTGGGCGAAGATCGTGCGGATGGTCGCGGCCACCATCTCCGCGGCGTCCTTGGGGATCACCGCGAAGACGTTGCGCAGGAAGTGAACGCGGCACCTCTGGTAGCCGGCGCCGAGCATGACCTTGCGGATGGCCTTGACCAGGCCGCTGTGGTGGTCGGCGATGACCAGGCGGACCCCGGACAGGCCGCGCTCGCGCAGCGAGCGCAGAAACTCGGTCCAGAAGGCTTCGGTCTCGCTGTCGCCGACCATCAGCCCGAGGACTTCGCGTCCGCCGTCCTCGGTGATGCCGGTGGCGATGACCACGGCCTGGGAGACGATCTGGTGGTTCACGCGGGCCTTGCAGTATGTCGCGTCCAGATAGACGTAGGGGAAGCGGGTGTGGTCCAGCGGCCGGGTGCGGAAAGCGGTGAGCTCGGTGTCCAGGCCGGCGCAGAGCCGGGAGACCTCGCTCTTGGAGATCCCGCTGTCCGCTCCCAGGGCCCTGACCAGGTCGTCCACGCTGCGAGTGGACACCCCGTGGACGTACGCCTCGACGATGACGGCATACAGGGCCCGGTCGATCCGGCGCCGGCGTTCGAGCAGGCTGGGGAAGAAACTGCCGGTGCGGACCTTGGGGATCGCCAGGTCGAGATCCCCGGCCTGCGTGGTCAGCGTCTTCCCGCGGTGGTCGTTGCGCAGATTGGTACGGGTCTCGGTGTGCTCACCGGGCTCCGCCCCGATGAACGAAGTGGCCTCGGCCTCGATGAGTTCCTGCAGGATCCGCTGGGCCAGGACCCGGACCAGCTCGATTCCGTCCGTCGTACGCAGTGACTCCATCAGCCGGAGTAGGTCATGCTGGGACAAGGCCATCGCGTCACCTCTCTCAACGAGCTTCGCTACTCGGAGAGTTACGCGATGGCCGGCCCATGACCAGGGGTGACGCACTGATCCCTGCTACACCACCCTGCGGGACACCATCCGAGTGGGCCGCAGCCGGCGGCAACCGCAGGTAAGTGTTGGGGGGGGGGGGCCCGGGACCCCCGCCCACAAAAACCGGGGGGGGGGCGCGGGGGGGGGCGGCCGGCAGACCGACTGGGGGGGGGACGCGGAGA